>NZ_JBHVZA010000043.1:0-51276 GCF_042880275.1 Streptomyces sp. NPDC058308 | reverse complement strand
GCGTTTCCGACTCTATCAGACTCTTTCGTGTCCGACTTCCTCGGTGCCTTTCCGGTTCCCGCTCCGGCCTTTCGGCTTTCGCGTTTCCCTTTCCGGCGGATCCGACTTTATCAGAAGTTTTCGGCCGGACTTACCGGCTTCGGATTCCGATTGATCGGGGGTGACTTCTCGCATTGATGTAATTCGAGAAGCAGGAAGATATTAACTGTTGCCACTGGACTTGTCCAGTTCTAGGCAACTGTTCGAATCTACCTCCCCGGTCCTTCCGTGTCAACGGCTTTTCCGGGGCGAGAAGGAGACTAGCAGGTCAGCGGGGTCGGACGCACATCACGCTGCGAGCGGGACCGACGCACTGCGTTCTTGCTGGTCAACGTCGCCTGTGGCGCCTGCGCGGGCCGCTCTGCCGCCCAGGACGTAGACGTACGCGAGGAAGGTCAGTTCGGCGCCGACGCCGATGGCGATGCGGGCCCACGTCGGGAGGCCCGAGGGGGTGACGAAGCCTTCGATGGCGCCCGAGACAAAGAGGACCAGGGCCAGGCCGATGGCCATGCCCAGGGCCGCGCGGCCTTCTTCTGCCAAGGCGGTGCGGCGGGTGCGGGGGCCCGGGTCGATGACGGTCCAGCCGAGGCGCAGGCCCGTGCCCGCCGCCACGAAGACGGCGGTCAGCTCCAGGAGGCCGTGGGGCAGGACCAGACCGAGGAAGGTGTCCAGGCGGCCGGCCGAGGACATCAGGCCTATGCCGACGCCGAGGTTGAGCATGTTCTGGAAGAGGATCCAGAGGACGGGGAGACAGAGGAAGGCGCCCAGGACGAGGCACATCGCGGCCGCTTGGGCGTTGTTCGTCCAGACCTGGGCGGCGAAGGAGGTCGCGGGGTGGCTGGAGTAGTACGTCTCGTACTCGCCGCCCGGCCGGGTCATCTCGCGGAGTTGGCTGCGAGCCGCGATCGAGGACTGGACCTCGGGGTGGGTGGCGATCCACCAGCCGATGATCGCTGCCAGGACCGTCGAGAGCAGGGCGGTGGGGATCCACCAGCGGCGGGATCGGTAGACCGCTGCGGGGAAGCCGTGCGTCAGGAAGTGCGTCACGTCGCGCCAGGAGGCGCGACGGGTGCCGGTCACGACACTGCGCGCGCGGGCCACCAGGTGCGTGAGGCGGCCGGTGAGCTGCGGGTCCGGTGCGCTGGACTGGATCAGGGAGAGGTGGGTGGCGGTGCGTTGGTAGAGGGCTACGAGTTCGTCGGCCTCGGCGCCGGTGAGGTGGCGCTGGCGGCGCAGCAGGGCGTCCAGTCGGTCCCACTCGGCTCGGTGGGCGGACACGAAGACGTCGAGGTCCATCGGTTGACTGCTCCTCGTACTGCGGCGCGTGACTGCTCAGCTTGGCAGACTGGCCAGTCCTACGGCAGGGCAGGGAAGGGCGGCGGGCGTGAGTGAGCTTGTGACGGGTGAGGCGGTGGCGCTGGAGTTGCGTCCCGCGAAGCTGCCGAGCCGGGCGCTTTCCGTACTGATCGACATGGCCGTGGCGTGGACCGTCTATCTCGTGGTGACCCTCGGGATCATCGCGTCGACCTCCTCGCTGGACGATGCGGCCGCCGCGGCTCTCGCGGTCGCCACCTTCGTACTGATTCTGATCGGCGGGCCCATCGCGGTGGAGACGCTCAGCCATGGGCGGTCGCTCGGGAAGCTGGCGTGCGGGTTGCGGGTCGTGCGCGACGACGGGGGGCCGATCCGGTTCCGGCACGCGCTGGTGCGGGGGGCCGTCGGGGTCGTCGAGATTCTGCTGACGTTCGGGGTCGTGGCGTGTATCGCGTCGTTGGTGTCGGCCCGCGGGCGGCGGCTCGGGGATGTCTTCGCGGGGACGCTGGTCGTGCGTGAGCGGGTGCCCACGGGGCGGGCGGCGTTCGTTCCTCCGCCTCCGCCCTGGCTGGCCGGGCGGTTCTCCGAGCTGGACCTGTCGGGGGTGCCCGAGGGGCTCTGGCTGGCTATTCGCCAGTACCTCACGCGGATGGGGCAGCTGGATCCGCAGGTGGGCTGGGCCATGGCCGAACGGCTTGCCGGTGATCTGGTGGAGCGGACCGGAGCGCCCGCGCCGTACGGGGTGCCTCCGGCCGCGTACTTGGCTGCTGTTGTGCAGGAGCGGCAGGCGCGGGACGCGCGGCGGGCCTTTGGTGGGGCCGCCGACTCCGGGGGCGGGGCGGGGGCTGCCGTTTTTTCGGGGGGCCCGGGTAGTGGTGCTTATCCCGGAGCTGCGCGTACTGACGCTGATCCCGGTACTGCGCGTACTGACGCTGATCCCGGTGCCGCTGATGGCAGCGGATTTCCGGCTGGGGCCGCTGAGTCCGAGTCCGCAGGACAGGGTGGTGAGCCCTCTCCCCCGGCCACGGGGTTCGCGCCACCGGCTTGAGCGGGAACGGAGACGCGAACGGCTGGCGGCTGGCGGTTCGGTGAGGGCGCCGGGGTCAGGTGAAGACCGACGGTGGGGTTTCGAGGTGTTCCAGCTCGATGCCGGGGGCCGCGAGGACCACGTCGCCGGTGAGGTGGACGGCGTGCTGTTCACCGGTGTCCAGGGCTGTGACCTGGTATTCGTCCACGGTCAGGGGGCCGTTGTCAGTGGCGTGTGCTTCGCTTTTCAGCAGGGCCCAGGACTGGTCGAGGGTACGGGGGGCGAGGACCGGGTCCGTGAAGGCGACCAGGCGGAGTCGGGTCGCGGGGGATGCGGGGGTCAGGCGCAGGAGCCGGGCCGTCGCGATGAGGAAGGCGGGGGACGTGCCGGTGAAGGCGTGTGCGGGGGCGTTGTCTTCGGTGGCGTGGGTGCCGGTGGGGTCGGTGCGGACCCAGGTGACGCCGTTGAGGACGCCGGCGCGGACCTGCCAGTCGCCCGCGTGGAGTTCGAGGCGGATGGGGCGGCCCCGGTCATCGAGTGCGAGGTCGACGGAGCCCGCGGGGGTGCCTGAGGGGGTGGTTCGTTGGGAGACGTAGCGCCAGCCGGAGGGGCCGGGGGCGCAGTGGAAGTGTTCTTCACCGAGGGGGGTGTGGTCGTGCGTGTCGTGGAGCGAATAGCGGCCGCGGGGCATGGGCTTGGGTCCTGGTCCTCGGGTGGGTTCGTACGGTGAGTCTCGCCGGTTTCGGAGTGGGGTGCGCAAGTTCCGGCGTAGGTCGCGCGGGGCCGGGGTGGGCCGTGCCCAGTCCGGGGTGGGCCGTGCCCAGTCCGGGATGGGGCGCGTGTCGGCCCGGAGTGGGGCGCGTGTCGGCCCAAAGGGGCAGGCCCCCGCCGCGGGGGCGAGGGCCTGCTGAAGTGGCGCTGACCTGCGGCCGGTTGGCCGTCGGTATCAGTAGCGGTAGTGGTCGGGCTTGAAGGGGCCCTCGACCTCGACGCCGATGTAGGAGGCCTGCTCGGGGCTCAGCTTGGTCAGCTTCACGCCGAGCGCGTCCAGGTGCAGACGGGCGACCTTCTCGTCCAGGTGCTTGGGCAGCACGTAGACGTCGGTGGGGTACTCCTCCTGCTTGGTGAACAGCTCGATCTGGGCCAGCGTCTGGTCCGCGAAGGAGTTCGACATCACGAAGGAGGGATGACCGGTGGCATTGCCCAGGTTCAGCAGCCGGCCCTCGGACAGCACGATCAGAACCTTGCCCTCGGGATAGGTCCAGGTGTGCACCTGCGGCTTGACCTCGTCCTTGACGATGCCCGGCGTCGCCGCCAGACCCGCCATGTCGATCTCGTTGTCGAAGTGACCGATATTGCCCACGATCGCCTGGTGCTTCATCCGGGCCATGTCCGCGGCCATGATGATGTCCTTGTTGCCCGTCGTGGTGATGAAGATGTCCGCCTGCTCCACGACCTCATCCAGCGTCGTGACCTGGTAGCCGTCCATCGCCGCCTGCAGCGCGCAGATCGGGTCGACCTCGGTGACGATCACCCGCGCGCCCTGGCCGCGCAGCGACTCCGCACAGCCCTTGCCCACATCGCCGTACCCGCACACGACCGCCGTCTTGCCGCCGATCAGCACATCGGTGGCCCGGTTGATGCCGTCGATCAGGGAGTGCCGGCAGCCGTACTTGTTGTCGAACTTCGACTTCGTCACCGCGTCGTTCACGTTGATCGCCGGGAAGAGGAGGGTGCCCTCGCGGTGCATCTCGTACAGGCGGTGGACACCGGTGGTGGTCTCCTCCGTCACGCCGCGGATCTCCGAGGCCAGCTGGGTCCACTTCTGCGAGCCCTCACCGATGGTGCGGTGAAGGACCTGCAGGACCACACGGTGCTCGTCGTTCTCCGCCGACTCCAGGGCCGGGACCTTGCCGGCCTTCTCGTACTCGACACCCTTGTGCACCAGCATGGTGGCATCGCCACCGTCGTCCAGGATCATGTTCGGGCCGCCGCTGGGGGTGTTCGGCCAGGTCAGCGCCTGCTCCGTGCACCACCAGTACTCCTCCAGGCTCTCGCCCTTCCAGGCGAAGACCGGGATACCCCGGGGGTCCTCCGGCGTGCCCTTGGGCCCGACGGCGACGGCCGCGGCGGCGTGGTCCTGGGTGGAGAAGATGTTGCAGGACACCCAGCGGACCTCGGCGCCCAGCGCCACCAGGGTCTCGATGAGGACGGCCGTCTGCACCGTCATGTGCAGCGAGCCCATGATGCGGGCCCCGGCCAGCGGCCGGGCATCGGCGAACTCCTTGCGGATCGCCATCAGACCGGGCATCTCGTGCTCGGCGAGGGTGATCTCCTTACGGCCGAACGCGGCCAGCGAGAGATCGGCGACCTTGAAGTCCTGGCCGTTGATGAGAGTCATGAGTGAGCTGCTCCTCGTGGGATTGATCGAGGGTGGACATGGCTGACCTGCGGCGTCGGGCACACGGGTGCACGGACGCGCGCAGCGCAGTCCGTCGGAGGCCCTCTCTCCCTCGGACAGTCCGTGCGTGGACCGCCCGACCGCCATCAGCAGCGACGTCTGGCTCGTCCCCAAGCTACACCGATTGGCCCAGTAAGCCCCAGCCCACCTTCGGCACACCGTGTCTGGCGGATAGGCCGTCAGACCTGGACGATATGGGACCTTTGCGCTTTTGATCCTGGGCTTATGTGTTGCAGGATGCCTTGAGATCGGGAACATTGCGCGATCTTGTCCGGCGAAGGCGTTAGGAGATCCACGTGACCAGTCCGGCCGATCCCCCCATAGGCGGGCCCAGCGGAGGGCAGCGCAGGCTGAAGCTGCTCGCGGTGACCGCCTGTCCGACCGGCATCGCTCACACGTACATGGCGGCGGAGAAGCTCTCGCAGGCGGCGGCGAGCCTCGGTGTCGACATGAAGGTGGAGACGCAGGGCTCCATCGGGGCCGAGAACGTTCTTTCTGACAACGATGTCAGAGAAGCGGACGGCATCATCATCGCAGCCGACAAGGACGTGGACCGCAGCCGCTTCGCCGGTAAGCGGGTCCTGTCCGTCGGCGTGTCCGAGGGCATCAGCCGCCCGGAACGGCTGATCGAGCAAGTGCAGAGCGCGCCCGTGCACGACGGGGGCGCGGGCGGCGGCTCCGCCGGGCAGCCGTCCGGTGGGGGCGGCGGAGGCGGCCGGGAGCGGAGCGTCGCGTACAAGGCACTGATGAACGGCGTCTCGTACATGATCCCGTTCGTCGTGGTCGGCGGGCTGCTGATCGCCATCTCGCTCTCGCTCGGCGGGCACACCGACCCCAAGGGCGGGCTCGTCATCCCCGACGACTCGTTCTGGATGCACGTCAATCAGATCGGCACCATCGGGTTCACGCTGATGGTCCCGATCCTGTCGGGATACATCGCCTACGCGATCGGGGACCGGCCCGCGCTGGTGCCCGGCATGATCGGCGGCTGGATCGCCAACACCGGTGAGCTGTACGACTCCAAGGCGGGCGCCGGCTTCATCGGGGCCATCGTCACCGGCTTCCTGGCCGGTTACCTGGTGCTGTGGATCAAGAAGGTCAAGGTCCCGAAGTTCGTCCAGCCGATCATGCCGATCATCGTGATCCCCATCATCGCGACGTCCGCCCTCGGCCTGTTCTTCATCTACGTCATCGGGAAGCCGATCTCGTGGGTCTTCGAACATCTGACGAGCTGGCTCAGTGGGATGACAGGGACGAGCGCGATCCTGCTCGGCGCGATCCTCGGGCTGATGATCGCGTTCGACATGGGCGGTCCGGTCAACAAGACGGCGTTCCTCTTCGGCGCCGGGCTCATCGCGACCGGCAACCAGACCGTCATGGGCATGTGCGCCGCCGCCATCCCCGTCATGCCGCTCGGGCAGGGTCTCGCGACGCTGATCCGCAAGCGGCTCTACACCGAGCAGGAACGGGAGACCGGGCTCGCGTCGTTGTTCATGGGGTTCTTCGGGATCTCGGAGGGCGCGATCCCGTTCGCGGCCGCGCGGCCCGCGCAGGTCATCCCCGCCAACATGCTCGGCGGCGCCGTGGCCGGTGCGATCGCCGGCCTGGCGAGCGTGAAGGACGCGGTGCCGCACGGCGGTCCGATCGTCGCGGTCCTCGGCGCCGTCGGCGGCGTACCCATGTTCTTCGTGGCCCTCGCCATCGGTTCCGTCGTCACCGCGCTCACGACCGTGACCCTCATCGACCTCAGCGAGCGCAAGCGACGTGGGGCTCCGCCGGTCGGCGCGCCCGGTGGAAGCGGGGGGCCCGAGCCGGTGCTCGCCGGGGTCGGGACGACCGCGAGTGGTGCGGCGGTCGCGGCGGACGGTCTCCGGAAGGACTCGGCTCCGACGAAGGCTGCGACTACGGCTGCGGCTGCGGCTCCGACGGTGGCGGCCCCGGCGCCTGCGCCTGCGCCTGCGCCTGCGCCTGCGCCTGCGCCCGAGTCTGAGTCTGAGTCTGAGCCCGAGGACGCCGGCGAGGTCCTCTCCGGCTACCTCACCCGGCAGACCGTGAAGGTCCAGCTGGTCGCCGCCGACAAGGAGGCGGCGATCCGCGAGATGGCCGCACTGCTCGCCGCCACCGGCAAGGTCAACGACGTGGAGGAGCTGGTGCGGACCGCGCTGCGGCGCGAGGCGCAGGGCACCACAGGGCTCGGCGAGGAGATCGCCATCCCGCACGCCAAGACCGACGCCGTGGACTCGCCGGTCGTCGGGTTCGCCCGGTCCTCCGAGGGCATCGAGTGGGGCGCCCTCGACGGTACGAAGGCCAAGCTGATCTTCATGATCTCCGTACCGGAGGCCGCCGCGGGGGACGAGCACCTGCGGATCCTCGCGCTGCTGTCGCGGAAGCTGATGGACACCGGCTTCCGGGGGCGGCTCGAGGCGGCGCCGGACGACGCCGCGATCCTCGACGTGCTGCGCGAGGTACGGTAGCCCGCCTTTCGGGGACGTTTACGACGACGGGCCCCGCACCGGTGTGGTGCGGGGCCCGTCGTCGTACGTACGGGAACGGCTCAGTGGCCGCCGGGCGCCTTGGCCGGGTTGGTGCCCGCGGCGGCCGCGGACTCGCTGAAGATGTCCGGTTCGAGGTAGATCACGCGGGCGATCGGGACGGCGGCGCGGATGCGCTCCTCGGCGGCGTTGATCGCGGAGGCGACCTCGGCGGCCGTGTCGTCGTGCTGGACGGCGACCTTGGCGGCGACGAGCAGTTCCTCGGGGCCGAGGTGGAGCGTGCGCATGTGGATGACCTTGGTGACCGTCTCGCCGTCGACCACGGCCTGCTCGATCTTCCTGACCTCGTCGGTGCCCGCGGCCTCGCCGAGCAGCAGGGACTTGGTCTCCGCAGCGAGGACGATCGCGATGAGGATGAGCAGGACGCCGATGCAGAGGGTGCCGACGCCGTCCCAGACGCCGTCGCCGGTGGCCAGGGCGAGGCCGACGCCGCCGAGGGCGAGGACCAGGCCGACGAGCGCGCCGAGGTCCTCCAGGAGGACGACGGGCAGCTCGGGGGCCTTGGCGCGGCGGACGAACTGCGTCCAGCTGAGGCTGCCGCGCGTCTGGTTGGACTCCTTGATGGCGGTACGGAAGGAGAAGCCCTCCGCGATGATCGCGAACACCAGGACCCCGACGGGCCAGTACCAGTGCTCCAGCTCGTGCGGGTGCTTGATCTTCTCGTAGCCCTCGTAGATCGCGAACATGCCGCCGACCGAGAAGAGGACGATGGAGACGAGGAAGGCGTAGATGTAGCGCTCGCGCCCGTAGCCGAAGGGGTGTTGCGGGGTCGCCTCGCGCTGGGCCTTCTTGCCGCCGAGGAGCAGCAGTCCCTGGTTGCCCGAGTCGGCGAGCGAGTGGACGCTCTCGGCGAGCATCGAGGACGAGCCGCTGAAGATGAACGCGACGAACTTCGCCACCGCGATCGCGAGGTTCGCGCCGAGTGCCGCGACAATCGCCTTTGTTCCGCCTGACGCGCTCATGAGTGCCCGGGGTCCCTTCGCCTTCGTACGTTCTCGGCCATCGCCTGCGGGCAGTGCTTTGCCCGCCCTTTGCGGTGGGTCATTGTTGCAGCACGGGAGAGCGCTGGGGCGTCAGGCCACCACCGTGGCACGGAAAACCGTGCCTGTTCCGGACACTTCGGCCTTTTCTCCCGCCGGGACGAATGCGGACTGGCCGGGCGCCAGGGCCAGTTCGCCCGCGCGGACCGAGCCCGCCGTGCAGAGCAGGATCTGCGGGGTCGGGGCGGTGAGGTCGTGCGGGGCGGCGCCCTCGGGCAGGACGAAGCGGGAGAGGCGGAACTCGTCGATGGGGGTCTCGTAGACCTCTTCGCCGTCAGAGACTGTGACATCAGCCGCTGCCGCGGCGGGCTCCGGACGCAGCACGCCGGGGTCGGTCGCCTCGAAGCGGACGATGCGCAGGAGTTCGGGGACGTCGACGTGTTTCGGCGTCAGGCCGCAGCGCAGGACGTTGTCGGAGTTGGCCATGATCTCGACGCCGAGGCCGTCGAGGTAGGCGTGCGGGACGCCGGCGCCGAGGAACAGGGCCTCGCCGGGCTGCAGTCGGACGTGGTTGAGGAGCATCGCCGCGATGACGCCGGGGTCGCCGGGGTAGTGGTGGGCGATGCCCGCGTACGGCTCGTACGCGCCGCCGAGGCGCTGGGCGGCGGCGGTGACCTCGGTGACCGTCTCGGCCATCTGCTCGGGGTCGGCGGTCAGTACGGCCGTCAGGACCTCGCGCAGGGCGGCCTCTTCGGGCTGGGCGCGCAGCAGGTCGACGTACGGCTTGAGGGAGTCGACGTCCAGGGCCTCCAGGAGGTCCGCGGTCTCGGCGGGGGCGCGGAAGCCGCAGAGTCCGTCGAACGGCGTGAGGGCGCAGATCAGTTCGGGCTTGTGGTTGGCGTCCTTGTAGTTGCGGTGCGGGGCGTCGATCGGGACGCCGCGGCGCTCCTCGTCCGCGTACCCCTCCTTGGCCTGCGCGAGGTCGGGGTGGACCTGGAGGGAGAGCGGGGCGCCGGCGGCGAGGAGCTTGAGCAGGAAGGGCAGCCGCGGGCCGAACTTGTCGGTCGCGGCCGTGCCGAGTTCGCGCTCCGGGTCCGCGTCGATGACCTCGTTCAGCGCGCCGCGCCCGGTGCGCGAGGGTGCGCCCGGGTGGGCGCCCATCCACATCTCGGCCTGCGGCTCGCCGGTCGGCTCTGCGCCGATGAGCTCCGCGATGGCGGTGGTGGAACCCCAGGCGTAGGGGCGGACGGTGTTGCTGAGGCGGTCCACGGAGGAGCTCTCCCTTGCTGCGGCTACTGCTGCTACTGCTGCTGCTTCGTACGCGGAACTGCCGCTACCGGCGCGGCCGCGGACGCTGAACCGGGCGCGCCGCCTGCCGCGGCGGTCGCGGTCATGATCCGTCCGCCGAGGCGAGCGCCAGGTAAACGGCGGCGAAATCCGTGACGGCGATCAGCTCGGCGAGTGCTTCCAGTTCGTCGCCGCTCTCCGGTTCCAGCTCGCTGATCGCGACGTCGTGGCCGTGTGCGAGCTCGCGGGCGGCGGGGGCCGCGGTGAGGCCTCCGGCGTCCACCGGGGAGTCGCGGAGCAGCACCACGCGCGCGCGAAGGACGGCCGGGTCGTCGACGCGGTCGCGGAAGAAGTCGTCGGTGTCGTCGCCGCCCGCCGGATTGCCGGCGAGGAGGGCGCCGTGCGCGGGCAGCGCCTCGGGCAGCTCGGCGGCGAGCGCGGCGTGTCCGGCGAGCTCGGCGAGGGTGGCGGCGAAGCGGCGGCCCGCGACCCCGGCGGAGCGGCCCTCGGTCCAGATCAGCGGGAGGGCGTCGGCCAGCTCGGCGGCGAGGGTCTTGGCGGGGTTGCTGTAGGTCGCGACGGCCGGGCCGCAGCGTTCCGCGACGTGGTCGAGGCGGTCGGCGACCTTCTGCAGGGTGTCGACGGGGGCGGCGAGCAGTCCGGTGCGGTCCAGGAGCACGAGCAGCGGGACGAGGAGGGCCCACAGGGTGCCGGGGGCGCCGGGCGCGGCCTCGTCCTCGACGCGGCGTGCCTCGTACGAGGCGGAGTCGCGGTCGGTCCGGTCGTGTGCGCCTTCGTACGCGCCGTAGGGCGAGCAGGCCATGGGGACGGTGAGGCCGTGGCTGCCGTCCACGCTCTCGGCCAGCGGGGTGCGTGCGGGGGCCACCGCGACGACCGTGCAGCCTCGGCGGTAGGCCTGTTCGGCGAGGAGCGAGAGGCCGGGTTCGGTGCCGTCCGGGGTGGCGATGAGCAGCAGGTCGACGGGGCCGACCCAGCCGGGCAGCGCCCAGCGCAGGGCGCCGGCGGCGGGGGCCACGCCGGTGGGGGCGAGGCGGATGACGGGGCAGCCGGTGCCCGCGAGGCCGTCGAGCAGGTCGGCGACGCAGGTGGCCGCGGTGCCCGGCCCCGCGATGAGGACGGCGCGGGGCCGTCCGTCGGGCTTGAGTTCCGTAAGGCCCGCCTCCGCGGCGTGCCGGACGGCGGTGCGGACGCGGGCGCCCGCCTCCGCCGCGCCGCGCAGCAGTCCGCGGCGGTCGGCGCGGGCCAGCGCCTCTGGGGCGTCTAGCAGCGACTCGTCGAGCATGGGGGGTCGGGCCTCCGATCGCCGTGCACGGTTTCCTGCGGGGTGCCGGGCCGTTACGCGGGGCGGCGGGCCTCGTCGACCAGGAGTACGGGGATGCCGTCGCGGACCGGGTAGGCGAGGCCGCACTCCTTGGCGGCGGCCGTGCAGATCAGCTCGGTGTCCGTCTCCTTGAGGGGCGCGTGGCAGGCCGGGCAGGCGAGGATCTCCAGGAGGCCGGCTTCGAGCGGCATGGGGTGGGTCCCTTCGAGCTGATGTGATGGCGTTCATGAGCTGGTGCGACGGCGTTGCCGCGATGTCCTTGTCGCTCGTCGCGATGTCCCTGCGGCTTTTGCCGCGCAGGATGCGGCCTGGTCAGCCTACCTCTGTGCGGGGCGGGGCGCGGGGGTGCGGAGGGGCCGGTGGCGGGCCCCTCCGCGGTGTTCGAGGGGTCCCCCTTCGCGGTGTTCGAGGGGTCGGCCGGGGCCGACAGGCGGGGTCAGCCGCGGATGATCGCCAAAGCCTCGTCGCGCACCTTGGCCATGGTCGCCTCGTCGCGGGCCTCCGCGTTCAGGCGCAGGAGGGGCTCCGTGTTCGAGGCGCGGACGTTGAACCACCAGTCGGCGGCGGTCACGGTGAGGCCGTCCAGCTCGTCGAGGGTGACGCCGTCCTGGCCCTCGTACGCCGTTTTGATCGCGGCGAGGCGGGCGGTCTGGTCGTCGACCGTGGAGTTGATCTCGCCGGACCCGGCGTAGCGGTCGTACTGGGCGACGAGCCCGGAGAGGGTGCCGTCCTGGCCGCCCAGGGCCGCGAGGACGTGGAGCGCGGCGAGCATGCCCGTGTCCGCGTTCCAGAAGTCCTTGAAGTAGTAGTGCGCGGAGTGCTCGCCGCCGAAGATGGCGCCGGTCCTGGCCATCTCCGCCTTGATGAAGGAGTGGCCCACGCGCGTGCGTACGGGCGTGCCGCCGTTCTCCTTGACGACCTCCGGGACCGACCAGGAGGTGATGAGGTTGTGGATGACCGTGCCCTTGCCGCCGTGCTTGGCCAGCTCGCGGGAGGCGACCAGGGCGGTGATGGCGGACGGGGAGACCGGGTCGCCGTTCTCGTCGACGACGAAGCAGCGGTCCGCGTCGCCGTCGAAGGCGATGCCGAGGTCGGCGCCCTCCTCGCGGACCCGCCGCTGCAGGTCCACGATGTTGGCCGGGTCCAGGGGGTTGGCCTCGTGGTTGGGGAAGGTGCCGTCCAGCTCGAAGTACATCGGCACGAGTTCCAGGGGCAGGCCGTCGAAGACGGTGGGGACGGTGTGGCCGCCCATGCCGTTGCCCGCGTCCACCACGACCTTGAGCGGGCGGATGGCGGTGAGGTCCACGAGGCCGCGCAGGTGGGCGGCGTACTCGGTGAGGGTCTCGTGCGTGGTCAGGGTGCCGGTGGTCGCGGCGGGCTCGGGGGCGCCGGTGCGCAGCCAGCCCTCGACGAGGGCGCGGATCTCCGCGAGGCCGGTGTCCTGGCCGACCGGGGCGGCGCCCGCGCGGCACATCTTGATGCCGTTGTACTGGGCGGGGTTGTGCGACGCCGTGAACATGGCGCCAGGCAGGTTCAGCGCCCCCGAGGCGTAGTAGAGCTGGTCCGTCGAGCAGAGCCCGATCTCGGTGACGTCCACGCCACGTGCGGCCGCGCCGCGTCCGAAGGCCCGGGAGAGGCCCGGCGACGAGGGGCGCATGTCGTGCCCGACGACGATGGCCGACGCCGACGTGACCTGCGCGAACGCCGCCCCGAAGAGCTCGGCGAGCGACTCGTCCCACTGGTCAGGGACCACCCCGCGGACATCGTACGCCTTCACGATCTGGGACAGATCAGCAGTCACGGCCAACCCTCTCTGCAGGTGCTGCGAGTTCAGCGAGTACCGAGAGCCCTGCGAGAGCCCTCCGTGGTCAGCACAAAAGTACCCGCTGGCACCGGTGACAGGCCGGGCACGGGCGACACCCCCGCCACGGCCGCGCGGGCCCGGGCTCACGGCAGCATCCAGCCGAGCACCGACGTGCTCTGTCCGACCACGATCAGGCACATCACGAGGAGCAGGCCGAGGCTCCAGGGCAGCACCTTGCGCAGCAGGTCGCCCTCCTTGCCAGCGAGTCCGACGGCGGCGCACGCGATCGTCAGGTTCTGCGGGGAGATCATCTTGCCGAGGACGCCGCCCGAGCTGTTGGCGGCCGCGAGGAGTTCCGGGGAGAGCCCGGACTGCTGGGCCGCCGTCACCTGGAGGGCGCCGAAGAGGGCGTTGGAGGAGGTGTCGGAGCCGGACACCGCGACGCCGAACCAGCCGAGCACTGGCGAGAGGAAGGCGAGTCCGGCGCCGGCGGCGGCTACGTAGTGCCCGATCGTGGCGGCCTGCCCGGAGAGGTTCATGACGTACGCGAGCGCGAGGACGGACGTCACGGTGAGGATGGCGTGGCGCAGTTCGTGGACGGTGGCGGCCCATTCGCGTACCGCCACGCGCGCGTGCACCCCGATGAGCGCCGCGGTGCCCACTCCGGAGAGCAGCACGAGCGTCCCGCCGGTCGACACGAGGGGCAGCGAGAAGACGTTGCCGCCGACGGGGTCTCCGGAGGGGTCGCCGACGTTCAGGAAGGGCCAGTCGAAGGTGCGGGTGGCCTCGGCGAGGAGGTCCTTGACGGCGGGGATCTGAGCGACGGAGAAGACGGCGACGATCAGGGCGTACGGGGCGTAGGCGCGCAGCACTTCGGGGCGCGGGTCGTCGTGGTCGAGGTCTTCGCTGCGGACGCCGGTGAGGACCGCGGCGCGGACGGGCTCGGCGGCGGGCCTGCGCGCACGGGGCACCGCCATCAGCGCGCCCGCACCCGCGAGGGCGGCGCCGATGTCGGCGAGCTGCGCGGAGAGGTAGTTGGACGCCGTGAACTGTGCGGCGGCGAAGGCGGTTCCGCAGGCCAGCGCGGGCACCCAGGTCTCGCGGAGCCCGCGCCGCCCGTCCACGAGCGCCACCAGGAGCAGCGGCACGACCAGGGCGAGCAGCGGCGTCTGGCGGCCGACGACGGTGGCGACGGTGTCCAGCGGGAGGCCCGTCACCTGAGCCAGCGTCACGACGGGGGTGGCCATGGCTCCGAAGGCGACCGGCGCGGTGTTGGCGACGAGGGAGACGACGGCGGCGCGCACCGGGTCGAAGCCGAGGCCCACGAGCATGACCGCGCTGATCGCGACGGGCGCCCCGAACCCGGCGAGCGCCTCCAGGAGCGCCCCGAAGCAGAAGGCCACGACGAGCGCCTGGATGCGGGGGTCGTCGGAGAGCCGCCCGAAGGAGCGGCGCAGGACGTCGAAGTGCCGGGTACGGACCGTCATGCGGTAGATCCACAGGGCGTTGACGACGATCCACAGAATGGGGAAGAGACCGAAGAGGGCGCCCTGCGCGGCGCTGGAGGCGGTCTGGCCGAGCGGCATGCCGTACGCGAGCCAGGCGACGAGGACAGCGACGGCGAGGCCGATGAGCCCTGCTCGGTGCGCCTTCATGCGGACGGCGCCGAGGAGGACGAGGACGGTCAGGAGGGGCAGGGTCGCGACAAGTGCGGACAGGCCGAGCGAGTCGGCCACGGGCTCCAGTTGCTGGACGAACACGGGGCGCCTCCCGGCTGTGGGGTGGCGAAATCGTCAGGGCCTCGGTGAACGCACGTCAACGATGCGGACGGCGAAGATCCGGTGAAGGGCGAAGCGTCAGGACGGAGCGGCTTTGAAGGAACCCGGCGCGGTTCAGGAATCCGGCGCGGTTCAGGAGTCCGGGGAGCGCAGCACCCGGAGGTGGCCGCGTCGTGCGACCTCCATCGGGTCCGCCCTGCGCGCGCCTCCCCCGCCGGCCTCGGCGGTGCGCTCCTGCGGACGGGCCGCCTCGCGCACGGCGTTGGCGAGCGCTTCGAGATCGTCGCCGGAGGGGCGGGCCGGACCCGACGCGTCGGCGAGCCGCACGACGTCCCAGCCGCGGGGCGCGGTGAGGCGCTCGGAGTGCTGGGCGCACAGGTCGTAGCAGTGGGGTTCGGCGTAGGTGGCGAGGGGGCCGAGGACCGCGGTCGAGTCGGCGTAGACGTACGTCAGCGTCGCGACGGCGGGACGGCCGCAAGCGGTGCGCGAACAGCGACGTACAGGGCTCACAGCGTTGGACGGTACCGCACTCTTGAGCGGGCCGCGACGACTCTCCACGAGGTCACTCCACCGTGTCGTGCCGTGCCCCTCGTGCCACCCTGGCCCACAGGCACCTCGTTGACCTGCACAGACACCAGTGACCACAGGGGTGCACGGTGTTGAATCCGGTCACCACATGGCTCGGATCACGTCATTTGGCGCGCGATCGACGGTCCTGGAGAGATACGGAATTGAGTCCAAGCTTGGCCGGAACGGTCAGGAAGCGACATGCCCCGCCCCACACGGAAAGGGCGATCTCGGGGACTACTCTTCGTCAGTGATGGACGACCCCGTACAGCCCCGTTCCGCAGACCCGAGGCCCCGCCGCCGCGACCGCCACGGCAGGGGCATGCGCGGGCCCGTGGCGCCGCCCCAGGTCCCGCTCTCCGCGAGCCGCGGCGAGGCCTTCACCGACCTCGTGCAGGACTCCGTGGAGCGCCTGGAGCGGCGCTGGCCGCAGCTCGCGGACATCGAGTTCCTGGTCCTTGAGGTGCCGCCCCTTGGGCGCCCCGACGGCGAGTGGACCGACGAGGTGGTGCCGCTGGGCGGCACGCTGTCGGCGGCCGAGGGGCAGCCCGCCCGCGTCATCATCTACCGGCGCCCGGTGGAGATCCGCACCAAGGGGCGCGAGGAGCGCGCGGCGCTCGTCCACGAGGTGGTCGTCGAGCAGGTCGCCGAACTGCTCGGGCTCTCCCCCGAGTCGGTCGACCCGCGCTACGGCGACGAGGACTGACGCCCCCGCCGCTGTCCCGCCGCCCGCCGCCACCAGCACCGCTTCAGTACTGCTTCGCCGTCACTTCTGCAGCACCGTCAGATCCCGTTCGGCCTCCGGCACCGCGACCGTCCCCCGGTCGTCCGGCAGCGTCTGGACGGTGAACATCGGGATGCCCTCCTCCGGAGCCGACAGCATCCGTGACGCGTGGACCTCGCCGCCCGACACGGACTCCACCGTGAGGGCGTAGGAGCCCTTGAGCCCGGCGGGCACCGGGGGGTGGTCGACCGCGAGGGTCGTGCCGCCCCTGACCGTGTACGTCTTCGAGGCGGGCGAGCCGCCCTCGGTGCCGGCCGACGCCGTGACCTTCACCGTCGCCGACTTGCCCGGGGCGACCAGCGACAGCGTGGAGCCCTTGGCGCGGTTGTCGGCGACCGTCGCGCGGGTGCCCACCGGCCCCGTCGCCGGGATGAACGCCGTCTCCTGCTTGCCGCCCTTGCCGCGCGTGACACGCAGCGCCGCCACCACGGGCACCGACGTGTCGGTCGGCCTCAGGAGCAGCGAACCGGCCTCGCCCTTCGTGACGTCGCCGAGGTCGACGGCGGCCGTCATACCGGCCTTGACGTGCAGGTTCTCGTGCCCGGCAGGAGTGATCGTGCCGGTGGCGGAGGCGAGTTGGACCTTCAGGTCAGCGTCGTCGGCACCGGGCGCGTAGGCGACCAGGCGCACCGAGGTGGCGTCCTTCGGGATGCCCGGCAGGACGAGGCTGTCCGCGGGGTCGGCCGCGGCGGGCAGCCAGTCGCCGCCCAGCTTCTCGTCGGAGGACTGGACGGCGGCCGCGACCCGGCCGCTGCGCACGATCACGTGCATCGTGAGGTTCGCGTACTGCTTGTCCGCGAGCGTGGACAGCAGCACCGGGACGCTGGAGTGCGGCTGCACCTGGATCGAATCGCCCACCTGGGAGGTGACTTCGCCCTCGGGCCCGAACAGCTCCACGTCGACGACGGCGGCGGAGTCGTCCGGGTTCGTCAGGTGGATGTAGTCGCTGCGGCCCTTGGCGGTGCTCGCGCCCGGGAACCAGAAGTCCGTGTCGGGCGCCGTGCAGTTGGCGCCCTGCATGCCGCGGCCGCTGCCCGCCGCGTACGTCGTGGTCTGCTGCACGGTCCAGCCGGGGGCCAGCGTGCCGTCGGCCGTGCCGATGAGCGCGGGCGCCTCGGCGCCGGACTCCTCCCCCGCGACCGGCTGCCCCGGCGCCTTCTGGGTGAGGAAGGGCTTGGCCTTCTTGCCGTCGTCCTTGGGCGCGTCCGTCAGCGCCTTGGTCACGGGCAGCAGTTCGGCCTTGCCGCCCGCCCCGTCACCACCGCTGCCTTTGGGCGTGAACGCGGTGTACGAGGTCTCGGCGAGGTCGGAGCCGCTGGGCACCGGGCAGAGCAGGCTGCTGCGCTCGACGGGCTGCCGCGCCGCCGCCTGCACGCCCTGGTCGGTGCTCTCCGGGCCGCTGAACGCGGCGAAGCCGGTGACGGCGCCGAGCGCGACGACCACGGCGATCAGGGACTGGGTGGTGCGGTTCACTGCTGGCTCCCGTCGGGGCGCTCGCTGTCGGTGCCGTGGGGCGGCTGCGGGGGCGGCGGCGGCATCGGAGGCTGCCGCTGGTCGTACGAGGTGTCATACGAGGCGTCGTACGAGGTGTCATGGGACTGCCCGTACTGCTGGTCGCCTCCGTACTGCTCGCCCCCGTACTGCTCCCCTCCGTAGACACCGCCCGCGCCTCCGTAGGACGCGTACGGGTCGTACTGGCCGCCCTGGTAGGCGTCCTGCTGGTACGGCTGCTGCTGCTCGTACGAACCGGCCGGATACTGGCCGCCCTGGTACTGCTGCCCGTACGTGCCGTGTTCGGCGCCCGCGTGGGCGGGGGCCTCCCACTCCTCGTAGGACTGCGACTGCTGGTGGGGCACGGCGGCGAAGGCATCCTCCGAAGGAGGAGGGGCCACGTCCTGGCCCGCGTCCTGTGCGGCCTGCTCGCTCTGGGCCCTCAGCCTGCGCGCCCTGCGGCCCTCGCCCTCGACCGCCTGGACCGGGACGACGGGCTCCTCGGGGAGGTCGTCGTCGACGTCACGACGGCGGCCCGGCAGTGCGAGCACCACGAGGACGACGGCGAGCGCGCCCTGCGCCCAGAGCCAGGCCGTGTGGGTCAGCGGGGCTTCGAAGGTGACGTCCAGGTGGCCGCCGGCGGTGGGCAGTTCGAAGCCCTGCGCCCAGCCGTCCACGGTGGTGCGGGTCAGCGGGTGGCCGTCGAGGGTCGCCGTCCAGCCGGGGTCGGCCGAGTCGGCGAGCCGCAGGATCCGGCCCTCCTCACCGGAGTCGATCTTCGTGTGCAGCTCCACGGGCCCTGCCGCGACGGGCTCCGGCTCGCCGGTCCTGGGGACGACGGCGGCGCGCGCCACCTGCCGGTCCACGCGCCACAGGGCGCTGCCGTCCTCCTGGCTGAGCCGGGTCAGGCCCGGGGTGGCGTCCAGGGTGCGGGTCATCTGGCGGGGTGCGCCCTCGCGTACGAGGACGTAGCGCACCGCGAAACCGCCGAGCTGGTCGGCCTGGTCGGCGCCGGAACCGGCGACCAGACGGGCGACGATCTTGTCGAGCCGCTCGTCGTCCGCGGCCGCCGCGGCGAGTTCCGCGTCGCCGAGCCGGCCGCCGGAGCCCCGTACCAGCGTGTAGGAGACCTTGGCGGCCGCCTCGCTGTCGAGGACCAGGGTGCGGGCCTGGTCCTGCGTGCCGCTCTCCTCCGCGACGAACGCGGGCACCTGCACGGGATCGCGCCGCTCCAGAGGGCCGTCGGCGCCGTCGAGCATCCATCCGACGGCGACGAGCAGCGGCCCCGCGGCCGCGGCGAACGCGATGAGCGCGGCCACCGGCTGGCGCCAGCCGAAGCTCTGCTCGGCCACCCGCGCGCGGGCACCGTCGGCGCCGAGCGCGGCGGCGGCCAGGAGCGCGATGCCGTATCCGAGGGTGGCAGGGCCTGCCCAGGCCGAGCCGTTCGACAGGACGGCGAAGACCAGGGAGACCAGGGCGGCCGCCCACGCCGTGCGCACCGCCCGCTGCCGCTCGCTGCGCAGCAGGGCGCCGAGCGCGGCGAGGAGGATGCCGACGAGCAGGAGGCCGTGGACGGTGCCGGGGCCGCCGGGGCTGGCGCCGAGCAGGTCGAGGGCGGAGGCGGAACCGGAGCCGGACTCCAGGCCCGCTTCCTGGAAGAAGCCGAAGGGCAGCAGCGTCAGGGACCACGGCGCGAGGACGAGCAGCGGTGTGCCGAGTGCGGCGAGGAAGCGCAGGCCGTAGGCGGTGATGTCACCGCGGCGCACCACGAGGAGGGCGAGGCCGAGCACCAGGGCGATCGGCCAGACGATGGGGGTGAAGGCGGTGGCGAGGGTGAGCAGCAGGGCGTACGCCCAGGTGGCGCGCCAGGTCCCGCGGGTGCCCCGCGGGGCCGCCAGGCCGCTCGCCGCGACGCCCGCGCGCGCGATGAGCGGCAGCAGGACGGCGAGGACCGCGGTGCCGATGCGGCCGCCCGCGAGCGCGCCGGTGGCGGCGGGCAGGAAGGCGTACGCGACCGACGCCCACGCGCGCAGCAGGCGCGAGGTGACCAGCGGGCGGGAGACGAAGTACGCGGCGAAGCCGGCCAGCGGCACGGAGCCGACGAGGAGGACGGTGACCGCGAGCCCGGTGGAGCCGAAGAGCAGCGTGGACAGGGCGGCGACGAGCGCGAGGTAGGGCGGTGCGCCCTGGGTGCCGCCGGTGCCGACGGGGTGCCAGCCGTCCAGGTAGCGGTCCCAGAGGCCGGCGGAGTCGGCAGGGGCGGGCAGCAGCGCGCCGCCCGCGAGGGCGCCGGTGCCGAGCAGGGCGCGGCAGGCGATGAGGGACGCGAAGAGGAGTACTACGAAGAGCACCGGTCCCGGTTTGCGGGCGATGCGCTTGATGCGGGCGAACTGCTCGATCTCCAGGAAGTCGGCGTCGTCGCCGCCGGGTCCGGACTCGACGGTGCCGTGCCGTCCGGCCCCCGAGGGGGCCTCGGCGTCGGCTCGGCCGATGAGGCCGCCCGCGGCCTGTTCGACGGTGGCGCGCACGGTGGCGCCGGGCGGCGGGAAGAGCGCGCGCAGCTCGCCCGCGTCGAGCGCGGACTTCCCGCGCGTCTTGCGGGCGGCGATGATCCGCCCGGGGCGCAGCAGGGTCGTGAGGAGGCCGGTGATCTCGTCGACGGCCTGTCCTGGCGCCTTGCCCACGAGGTAGGCGACGGTGCGCAGCAGGGTGCCGACGACGATCCGGAAGAGGACCCAGGGCAGCACGGCGCCGCGGGCGTTGACGAGCAGGGCGTAGGTGGCGCCGGCCTTGTCCACGCGGTGCGGCGACGTCGCCGTACGGCCGACGCAGTCGACGGCGCGGCGCTCGCGCGAGGAGGCCTCGGCGTGCCGGACGACGGCGTCGGGGGCGACGAGGACGCGGTGGCCCGCGGTGTGCGCGCGCCAGCACAGGTCGACGTCGTCCCGCATCAGTGGCAGGTGGCGGTCGAAGCCGCCGAGCTGTTCGTAGACGTCGCGGCGGATGAGCATGCCCGCGGTGGACACGGAGAGCACGGGCCGCACGTGGTCGTGCTGGCCCTGGTCCTGTTCGCGCCGGTCCAGGCCGGTCCAGCGGCGTCCGCTGTTGGCGATGGAGACGCCGACCTCGAGGAGCTGCCTGCGGTCGTACCAGCCGCGGAGCTTGGGGCCCACGACGGCGACGTCCTTGCCGAGCTCGTGTTCGTTCTCGACGACACGGAGCAGTTCGGTGAGGGCGTCGGGGTCCGGCGCGCAGTCGTCGTGCAGCAGCCAGAGCCACTGGACGGGCTCGCCGTGCGGCAGGTCCGGCAGGTCGTACGCGTCGTCGCGCCAGGACCGGCTGACCGGGTCCCAGCCGCTGGGGCGCTTCAGATACGGGAGTTCTTCGGGGGTGAGCACCTCGGCGGTGCGGACGGCCTCGTCGACGGCGGTGCCGAAGCCGGCGCGGCGGGCGAGGTGCAGCACGCGGTCGGCGCCGAGGGCCTCGGTGACCAGGCGGGCGGAGTCGTCCGCGCTGCCGGTGTCCGCGGCCACCGCGTTCTGCACGGGGCGCTCCTGGCCGAGGAGCCCGGCCAGGGCGTCGGGCAGCCAGCGGGCGCCGTCGTGGGAGACGAGGACGGCGGTCACGACGTGCCGCGGGAACTCGGGAGCGGCAGCGTCGTGGTGACTGGCTGCCGAATGGCTGTGCACGGACATCGAGGTACGGGCCCCGGTTCGATGGACTGCGGTGGACGCCTGCACCCTGCGGGGGCGCTGGGGCGTCTCGGACGGGGCCCCACACTAACGGCTGGCACCAGAACGGCCCGCCGCCTGTGGATAACCCACGGGTGACGGGCCGTTCGTCGAGCATTGGTCGGGGGAGGTGTGTGCCGAATTGATCGGGCGGCACGCGCCGTGGAGCTCCGGTTCCTTCACGTGCTTCCTTCGTACTGCCTTCGCGTAACGCCTGCTCGTACGCGGGCGAGAGCGCCTGCGCTCAGACCGCGGCCTTCTTCAGCCGGCGCCGCTCGCGCTCCGACAGGCCGCCCCAGATACCGAATCTCTCGTCGTTGGCGAGTGCGTACTCGAGGCATTCGGAGCGGACTTCGCAGGCGAGGCAGACCTTCTTGGCCTCGCGCGTGGAGCCGCCCTTCTCGGGGAAGAAGGACTCGGGGTCGGTCTGGGCGCACAGCGCGCGCTCCTGCCAGCCGAGTTCCTCGTCCGCGTCCTCGACCAGCAGTTCCTGAACCAGCTCGGTCATGTGCGCCCCTCGTCTGTCTTGTGCGTCCCCGTGGTGCTGCCGTTACCGATTTCGACTGAACGACACGAGTGAAATTACAAGTGTGCCGATCCGGGCCAGTCAAGCCGAGATCTGCTATTGGGCCCCTTATTCACTCTGCGGAACCAAGGGTATGCGGAAAGTGTTCAAATCGGCATAAACCATGACAGCGTCGATGGTCCGTCCGACGCCCCGCAGAACGTTCGCCACCGGGGGACCTCGTGAGGTCTCCACTGAGGTCTCCACTGAGGTCTCCACTAGTGAGGACGTTGACGTTTGAGCGCCGGTTGCTGCGCCATGTGTCCCGAGAGGCGGGTGCACAAACCTTTCGCCTGAGAGAACAACCGGATGAGGTGAAACATATCCCGCATAGTGGACACCGAGTTGACATAGAAGGTGCATGACCGGTGTCCTGGTGGGCATGCTCGCGAACATGGCTCTTTCGATGACCCGCACCAGCGGGTCCATCGGTGCTGCCCACGCGCGCTGTCGCTGTTCCTGCTCCAGCTGTTGATTAGATCCAGCTGTCGAGCGCTTCTCTGCGCTCCACCCTTCTGCGTCTTTCTCTGCGCTCCACCTTCCTTCGCGACACCCCAGCACTCTTACGTTGAGGAACCACCGCACGATGAACAGCGACAGTGACCTCCAGATCGCCGGCGACCTTCTCGAAGTCCCGCACCTCCTGCAGCCCGCCCGCGAGCACCCCGCCACCGTGGCCGAGTTCGTCGGCCTCGCCCGCACCATCGCCGCCGACCGCTCCCGGTGGGCGCACCTCGTCCAGTACGACGCCACGAGCCGGTGGTACCACCGCCTGCGCATGGTTCCCCAAGCTCTCGGCTCCGCTCGAGCAGGGGAGGCCCCTATCGGCTACGAGGTGTGGCTGCTCTCCTGGGTGCCCGGACAGGGCAGCGGCCGGCACGACCACGGGCGCTCAAGCGGCATCCTCACCCTCCTCCAGGGCGAGCTGACCGAGCACACCGAGCGGGGCACACGGGCGCTCGGCGCGGGCGCGCAGCGCGTCTTCGCGCCGGGGTACGTCCACGAGGTCGTCAACGACTCCCTGGAACCGGCCGTCAGCCTGCACATCTACTACCCCGGCCTGACCGAGATGCCGATGCACGCCGCCCGCTGCGCCGCGGCCCTCGCACCGGGCACCGCGGAGGATGTCGTAACCGCCTGACGCACTGTCGTATCCGCCTGACATGCTGGGGGCCATGCGCATTGTGGTTCTGGCCGGCGGCATCGGCGGCGCCCGTTTCCTCCGCGGGCTCAAGAAGGCCGCGCCCGACGCGGACATCACGGTCATCGGCAACACCGGTGACGACATTCACCTGTTCGGGCTGAAGGTCTGTCCCGACCTCGACACCGTGATGTACACGCTGGGCGGCGGCATCAACGAGGAGCAGGGCTGGGGGCGTACGGACGAGACGTTCAAGGTCAAGGGCGAGCTCGCGGCGTACGGCGTCGGGCCCGAGTGGTTCGGACTCGGCGACCGGGACTTCGCCACGCACATCGTGCGGACGCAGATGCTGGGCGCCGGATATCCGCTCAGCGCCGTCACGCAGGCGCTGTGCGAGCGGTGGCAGCCCGGCGTGCGGCTCATCCCCATGTCCGACGACCGCGTCGAGACGCATGTCGCCATCACGGTCGACGGCGAGCAGAAGGCCGTGCACTTCCAGGAGTACTGGGTGCGCCTGCGCGCCTCCGTGGACGCGCACGCCGTGGTGCCCGTCGGCGCCGAGCAGGCCAAGCCCGCGCCCGGCGTCCTCGAAGCCATCGCCGAGGCCGACATCGTGCTCTTCCCGCCGTCCAACCCGGTGGTGAGCGTCGGGACCATCCTCGCCGTACCGGGCATCCGCGAGGCCATCGCCGACGCGGGCGTGCCGGTCGTCGGGCTCTCCCCCATCGTCGGCGACTCCCCCGTGCGGGGCATGGCCGACAAGGTGCTCGCCGCCGTCGGCGTCGAGACCAGCGCCGCGGCCGTCGCCGAGCACTACGGCAGCGGGCTGCTCGACGGCTGGCTCGTGGACACCGTCGACGCGGGCGTGGTGGAGCGGGTGGAGAGCGCCGGGATCCGGTGCCGTGCCGTGCCGCTGATGATGACCGACACCGACGCCGCCGCCGAGATGGCGCGGCAGGCCCTCGCGCTCGCTTCGGAGGTACGCGCGTGACCGCACCGTCCTACACCGTGTGGGCCGTGCCCGGACTCCCCGAGGTACGGGAGGGCGACGACCTCGCCAAGCTCATCGCGACCGCCGAGCCGGGGCTCGTCGACGGCGACGTGGTCCTGGTCACGTCCAAGATCGTCAGCAAGGCCGAGGGCCGGATCGTCGCGGCGGACGACCGCGAGGCCGCCATCGACGACGAGACCGTACGGGTGGTGGCGCGGCGCGGGACCCTGCGCATCGTCGAGAACCGGCAGGGCCTCGTGATGGCCGCGGCCGGCGTCGACGCGTCGAACACCCCGGCGGGGACCGTGCTGTTGCTGCCCGCCGACCCCGACGCGTCGGCCCGCGCGGTGCGCGACGGGCTGCGGGACGCGCTCGGTGTCGAGGTCGGCGTCATCGTCACCGACACCTTCGGACGGCCCTGGCGGGCCGGACTCACCGACGTCGCCATCGGGGCCGCCGGTGTGCGGGTCCTCGACGACCTGCGGGGCGGCGTCGACGCGCACGGCAACCCGCTCGCCGCGACCGTCGTCGCCACCGCCGACGAACTCGCCGCCGCCGGGGACCTGGTCAAGGGCAAGGCCGCGGGGCTGCCGGTCGCGGTGGTCCGCGGGCTCGCGCACGTGACGGGCGGCGACGGGCCGGACCCCGGGGCCCGGGCCCTGGTGCGCGAGGCGCGGGACGACATGTTCCGCCTCGGCACGTCCGAGGCGGTACGGGAGGCGGTGGCCCAGCGGCGGACCATCCGTGAGTTCACCGACGACGAGGTCGACCCGGGGGCCGTACGGCGGGCCGTGGCCGCGGCGGTCACCGCGCCCGCGCCGCACCACACGACGCCGTGGCGCTTCGTGCTCCTGGAATCCGCCGCCGCGCGGGCCGAACTGCTCGACGCCATGCGGGACGCGTGGATCGCCGATCTGCGTCGGGACGGAAAGTCGGAGGAGTCCATCGCCAAGCGGGTGCGGCGCGGGGACGTGCTGCGCAGGGCGCCCTATCTGGTGGTGCCGTGCATGGTGATGGATGGCTCCCACACGTACGGGGATGAGCGGCGGGATGCCGCCGAGCGCGAGATGTTCGTCGTCGCGGCGGGGGCGGGCGTGCAGAACTTCCTGGTCGCGTTGGCCGGGGAGCGGCTCGGGTCCGCGTGGGTGTCGTCGACGATGTTCTGCCGGGACGTGGTGCGGGAGGTTCTTCGGCTGCCGGCGGCTTGGGAGCCGATGGGGGCGGTGGCTGTGGGGCAGGCGGCAGGTGAGCCGAAGGCTCGGGGGGAGCGGGATGTGGGGGGCTTTGTTGTGGTGCGGTGAGGGGTTGGCGGGGGCGCGTGGTCTGGCGGGGGCGCCTTGGTGGGGGATTGCGCAGTTCCCCGCGCCCCTTGGGTGTGACCCGGTGTGTTGTCTGGTGCGGGTTCGTCGTGGGTGATTGCGCAGTTCCCCGCGCCCCTTGGGTGTGCTCCGGTGCATCGTCTCGTGCGGGTTCGTCGTGGGTGAGCGCGCAGTTCCCCGCGCCCCTAAGGGGGGCTCCGGGGGCGTTTCAGGGGCGCGGGGAACTGCGCGAGCAACCCCCACTCAGCCGAGGCTAACGACGAAACAGAGGTCACCTCAGGGGCGCGGGGAACCGGGCGTTACCACGCCGCGATGTCCGTCTTCCTCATCTTGGGTTCTCTGCGGGACGGCGTTCGGCCGCTGAGGAGGATCAGGCGGGTGGCCCGGTGGCGCTGGCCCTCGTAGGGGGCCAGGAGCCTGAGCATTTCCGGGTCGTCCGCTGCGCGGTTGTCCGCGAGGGCGTGGCCGATGATGCCGGGGAGGTGGACGTCGCCGACCGTCACCGCGTCCGGCGCGCCATGGCTGCGCTGGACCGTTTCCGCCGAGGTCCAGGGCCCGATGCCCGGGATCAGTTCGAGGCGGGCCTGGGCCTGGAGAGGGGGCATCGCCGCCGCCTCCTCCAGACGGGCCGCCCGCGCGACCGCCCGCAGGATCGTGGACGCCCGCTTGTTGTCGACGCCCGCCCTGTGCCACTCCCAGGAGGGGATCAGGGCCCAGGTGCGGGGCGCGGGCATCACGTACAGGTGAGGCGTGGGCCCCGGCGCCGGTTCCCCGTACTTGCGGAGCAGCAGGCGCCACGCCCGGTACGCCTCGTCCGTCGTGATCTTCTGTTCCAGGATCGACGGGATCAGGGACTCCATGACCAGACCCGTACGGGTCAGGCGAAGACCGGGGCGGCGGTGGGCCGTCGCGGCGACGAGCCGGTGGCGCGGGGCGAACGCGGCGGGGTCGTCCGACGCGCCGAGGAGGGTGGGAAGCCGGTCGAGGAACCACTCCGCGCCGGGGCCCCAGGCCTCCGCATCGACGGCCCCGGAGCGGACGGCCACCCGGAGCGTGCCGGGGCCCTCCGGTGTGCGGCTCGTGCGCCAGACCGAGCCGTCGGGGGTCGCGCGGAAGGCGGGGTCGGCCGGGCCGCGCCGCAGCGGGCCGAGCGTCAGGCCGAGGTCCAGGGGGAAGGGCGGCTGCCAGGTGCGGGTCCGGGCCGCCGTGGTCCGGCGGGGGACGGCCGCGGGGACGCTCGCGGGGACGGCCGTTTCGCCACCGCGCACGGTGGTGCGGGTGGGGCGCGGGGCGAAACGGGAGGACATCTGTATGAGGGTAGGGGACCGCGGCCCCCGCCGTGGCCGATACCGCCAGGCGGCCGAGGCCCGGCCACCACCGCCGCTGCTGCCGCTACTGGTCCGAGGAGAACCGGACCGCCCCGGCCGGCAGCGTGGCCTCGCACCAGACCCGTACGCCCTCCCGCAGTTCGTTGTCGGCGCCGACCGACGCGCCGTCGCCGATCACCGCTCCCGAGAGCGCCGAGCGGGCGCCGATCCGCGCGCCCGCGCCGATCAGGGAGTCCGTGATGACCGTGCCCTGTTCGATGACCGCGCCGGACAGGATCGTGCTGCCGGAGATGCGCGCGCCTTCGCCGACGCGCGCGTTCTCGCCGACGACGGTGCCGCCGGTGAGCTTCGCGTCGGGGGCGACGGTGGCGGTCGGCAGGACGAGGCGGTCGCCGCAGCGGCCGGGGACGGCGGGCGAGGGGGCACGGCCGAGGACGAGGTCGGCCGAGCCCCGTACGAACGCCTGGGGCGTGCCCAGGTCCAGCCAGTACGTCGAGTCGACCATGCCCTGGAGGTGGGCGCCGGAGGCCAGCAGGCCGGGGAACGTCTCGCGTTCGACCGACACCGGGCGGCCCGCCGGGATCGTGTCGATGACCGAGCGGCGGAAGACGTACGCGCCCGCGTTGATCTGGTCGGTGACGATCTCCTCGGGGGTCTGCGGCTTCTCCAGGAAGGCCGTGACCCGGCCGGCCGGGTCGGTGGGGACCAGGCCGTAGGCGCGGGGGTCGTCGACCTTGGTGAGGTGCAGGGAGACGTCGGCGCCGGACTCCTCGTGGGTGGCGACGAGGGCGCGGATGTCCAGACCCGTGAGGATGTCGCCGTTGAAGATCAGGACGGGTTCGTCGGGGCCCGAGCGCAGCCGCGAGGCCACGTTCCGGATGGCGCCGCCTGTGCCGAGGGGCTCGGTCTCGGTGACGTACTCGATGTGCAGGCCGAGCGCCGAGCCGTCGCCGAAGTACGGCTCGAAGACCTCGGCGAGGTAGGAGGTGGCGAGGACGATGTGGTCCACGCCCGCGGCGCGGGCCCGCGCGAGCTGGTGGGTGAGGAACGGGACGCCCGCCGCCGGGACCATCGGTTTGGGGGTGTGGACCGTGAGGGGCCGCAGCCGGGTTCCCTTGCCGCCGACCAGGAGGATCGCTTCTGTCACCTGTCGTCTCTGCTTCCTGCTGGGGCCGGCCGAACTTGAGTTTCGGCCGGCCAGTGTATGCAGACGGATGTGCAGGTCGTGCAGATCGTGCGGTCCGTGCGGTGCGTCGGACCTCAGCGGCCCTGGAGGCGGGCCGAGCTGGTCCTGGCCTTGCCGAGCTTCTTGTACAGACGGCTTCCGGGGCACGAGGTGGCGAACCCGTCCCGGTGCCCCGAGATCACGTGGAGCCGGACGTTCCTGCCCTTCTTGTAGAGATTGCCACCGCCGGACTTCAGGTAGGTAGTACCGCGCGGGTTGGCGCCGTACAGGCCGAGCTTCCACGCGGTCAGCCGGGCGACGGCCTTCAGGGCGGCCTTCGGCGGTTTGGCGGTGCCGTACGAACCGATGACGGCGATGCCCGTGGTGTTCGCGTTGAATCCGCGAGTGTGGGCCCCGAGGACCGGCTTGGCCACACCTCCGGCACGTCCTTCGTAGATGTTTCCGCACTTGTCGACCGCGAAGTTGTAGCCGACGTCACGCCAGCCACTGCTCTTGACGTGGTAGCGGTAGATGCTGCGCAGCACCGATCCGGCCTGTGAGCAGCGGTAGTTGTTGCCGGACGCGCTGTGGTGCAGGAAGGCGGCCTTCACGGTCTTCGTGTACGCGAAGTTCCTCTCCCGGAGCTTCTCGTTCGCGCCCCAGCCCCTGCGCGTGATGATGCGCGGGCGCGGGCCGATGTGCGGCCGCACCTTGCCGACGGCCTCGGCACCGCCGCGGGCGGCGATCAGGTCGTTCTCCGTCTGCCGCTTCGTCAGTTCGGGGATGACGGCGGCGCCGATCGGTGCGAGCTCGGCGTTGACCGCGGAGGCGGCGGCGGACTCGGCGGTCAGCGCGGGGGCGCGCCCCACGTCGGTCTGGGCGCCGTTGGGCGGGGCCTCGTCGCCGGGGTTGACCAGTTCGAGGCGCAGGCCTTCGGGGAGCGAGGGGACGGCCGCCCGGTCCGCGGCCCGCTCCGGCCTGACCCGGACCTCGACGCCGTCCGAGGCGCCGACCCACAGCGGCGCGGTGGAGCCGCGGACGGTACCGGCGGCGCGGTCGGGGTCGTCGGTATCGGGGGCGTGTTCGTGGTTGTGCGTCTCGACTTGTTGCCAGCCCGACCAGGTGGCGGCGCCGGTCGCGCGGGTGCGGACCTGGACCGTGCCGCGCAGGTCGGCTTCGGGGTCGTTCCAGACGACGCCCACCAGGGAGAAGGGGCGTACATCTCGCTGTTTCAGGCCCTGTTCGCTCGCCCCGGCCGGGCCGAGTGAGCGGTCGGAGGCGAGGGGGACGAGCGGAAGGGACTGGGTGCTGCCGGGGACCGCCTCGGTGGCGGGTCCGGCGGCCGACGGTACGTCGGGCGCCGCGGCCCGGGCACCGGACGGCGACAGGGTGAGGGGCAGGGCCAGAGCGGCCGCGCACGTGACGCCGATCGAGGAAGCAAGGAATCCACGCATACAGCTGATAGTTGGCACATAGGTACATATCTGTCCATCGGTAACTGACGGGCCGTCGGCCTCAAATGGGCGTCCGGTCGTCCGCGCTCCCCCGCCGTGCCGGAGACGGCGGCCGGCCCCCGCGTACCCTTGCGCCCGTGAACGCCAACGACCGCACCCCTGCCGACCTGCTGCGATCCGCGCTCGCCTCGGACCCGGGCCGCCCCCTGCTCACCTTCTACGACGACGCCACCGGCGAGCGCGTGGAATTGTCCGTGGCCACCTTCGCCAATTGGGTGGCCAAGACCGCCAATCTGCTCCAGGGAGATCTCGCCGCCGAGCCCGGCGACCGGGCCGTCCTGCTGCTGCCCGCGCACTGGCAGACGGCCGTGTGGCTGCTCGCGTGTTCGTCGGTGGGCGTCGTCGCCGACGTGGGCGGCGATGCCGCGTCGGCCGATCTCGTCGTCAGCGGACCGGACTCCCTGGAGGCCGCGCGCGGCTGCTCCGGGGAGCGGGTGGCGCTCGCGCTGCGGCCGCTCGGCGGGCGCTTCCCCCAGGCGCCGAGCGGCTTCGCCGACTACGCGGTGGAGGTGCCGAGCCAGGGCGACCGGTTCGCCCCCTTCGTGCCCGTGGACCCCGACGGGCCCGCCCTGGCCGTGGGCGGCGAGGAACTGACCGGTGCCGGACTCGTGGAGCGGGCGCGCGAGGACGCCGCGCGGCTCGGCGTGACGCCCGGCTCGCGGATCCTGTCCGGCCTTTCGTACGACACCTGGGAGGGGCTGAGCACCGGTCTGTACGCGGCGCTGGCCGCGGGCGGCTCCGTAGTGCTCTGCCGCCATCTCGACCGGCTGGCCGATGAGGGCCTGCGGAAGCGGGTGTCCGACGAACGGGTGACTCTCACCGCGCGCTGAACCACCGGTCACGGGTGCGCTTCCCCCGTTCGGCGCACACCGGCCCCTGGCCCGGAGGCCCCCGGCGCCCGCGCGGTCCATGGTCGTAGGTACGGACGAACGCACCGACGCAGCCATGAGGGGTGGGCGCACACGTGACCGAGACCGCAGGCACGCCTTCCGGACCGGACGGGCCCCCGCCCCCGGAAGGCACCTCGCCTGAGCCGAAGGCCACGTACGGACCCGGCACGGGTGCGAGCCCCACCGGCGTGGGCGTCGCCCGCCGCAAGCACCGCTGGCTGCGCTGGACCGCGCTCGGCGCCGCCGTCCTGGTGCTCGGTGTGGGCGGCGTGGGGTGGGCGGCGTACCAGAAGCTCAACGGGAACATCACCACGGACACGGACGCCGCCGACGAGCTGGCGCGCTACGAGAAGGAACGCCCGACGGCGCTGGTGCGCGGCGCCCAGAACATCCTGCTCCTCGGCTCCGACACGCGTGCGGGGCCGGGCAACCGCAAGTACGGCAAGGACCCGGGCACCCAGCGCTCGGACACCACGATCCTGCTGCACCTGGCGGCCGACCGGCAGAGCGCGACGGCCGTGTCGATCCCGCGCGACCTGATGGTGCAGATCCCCGGCTGCCGCAGGCCGGACGGCTCGCGGACCGAGCCCCGGTTCGCCCAGTTCAACTGGGCGTTCGAGTTCGGCGGGACGGCCTGCACGATCCGTACGGTGGAGACGCTCACGCGCATTCGGGTCGACCACCACATGGTCGTGGACTTCGCCGGGTTCAAGGACATGGTCGACGCGGTCGACGGCGTGCAGGTCTGCATCAAGACGCCGATCGACGACGGCGACGCCCAGGTGAAGCTCGCCCCGGGCATGCGGAGCCTCAACGGCGAGCAGGCGCTGGGTTTTGTGCGCGCCCGCAAGAGCCTCGGCGACGGCAGCGACACCGACCGGATGGACCGCCAGCAGGAGTTCCTCGGCGCGCTCGTCAACAAGGTGCAGAGCAATGACGTCCTGCTGAATCCGGCGAAGCTCTATCCCGTTCTCGACGCGGCGACTTCCTCGCTCACGACCGATCCCGGACTCGCAAGTCTGCGGGGTCTGTACGAACTGGTGCGCGGCATGCGCGATATCCCTACAGAAGGGGTGCAGTTCCTGACCGTTCCCCGGCAGTCGTACACGTACGACGCCAACCGCGACGAGCTCGTCGAGCCCGCGGCGGACCGCCTCTTCGACCTGCTGCGGACGGACAGCCCGGTCGCGGTGGACCCGCGCCGCTCCGAGCAGCCGGCGGACCTCTCCGCCGAGAAGCAGTCCGAGCAGCAGCCCGAGAAGCAGTACGAGAAGCAGTACGACGACTCGGGCGAGGAGTACGACGACTCCGGCGAGTGGAGCGACGAGAAGCCGGACGACCCTTCTCCGACGCCATCCCCCGCGCCCACATTCCGGGGCAACACCGCCGCGGGATCCACCTGCGAGTAAAACGATGCCCAAGGGAACGGTGTGTCCCACAAAGAAATAGGGCGGATTGCCCAGTTGTAGGGGAGTGGAATTTGTCACCGGCGTCGTCCGACGCTGAACTGGGCGGATAGTGTGAGCGATCCGGTGCGCAGGGCCTGTCGGCCGCGCACCGCTGGACCGAGTGACCGAGCGCCTTCTTAGAGGGGGGAAAGGCGCCGCGTGGCCCCGACGGAGGACGCAAACAACCGTGGACGCGCAAGGCCGTGGGCGGGCGGAGAACATCGACCCCGCAGACCAATGGGTACTCAACCCGGACACCGGTGATTACGAACTGCGACTGAGTCCCTCCGCAGAGCAGTCGACGGTGCCCGCACCCCGTGGCTCGTCACCCCGCAGGGGTGGCCGCGGCCGCTCCGCGCCGGGCCGTGAGGGTCCTGCCCGCGAGGGAGAACGCGACGAGCGCCGCGAGGTGCCGGGGCAGCGCCGGCGGCGGGTCAAGGAGCCGGAGCCCGGCTCCGGCGGCCGGCGCAAGCAGAAGCCGCGCAAGGGCAAGGGCAAGACCAAGGGCAAGAAGATCATGGTCTGGACGGGCGGCACGCTCGCCTTCCTGCTCGTCGCGGGCTGCACCGGCGGCTACCTCTACTACCAGCACCTCAACGACAACATCACGTCGATAGACGATGACGGTGCGGGCACCGGCGGCTTCAGCAAGGACCGGGCCATCAACATCCTGGTGATGGGCACCGACAAGCGCAGCGGTGACGGCAACAAGGGGTACGGGGACGAGGGCAGCGTCGGTCACGCCGACACGACGATCCTCCTGCACGTCTCCAAGGACCGGACGAACGCGACCGCGTTGAGCATCCCGCGCGACATGATCGTCGACATTCCGACCTGCCCGACCAAGCAGGAGGACGGCAGCACCAAGGACATCCAGAGTTCGCAGAAGGCCCGCTTCAACGAGAGCCTCGGTCAGTACGACCGCACGCCGAGCTGCACGATGCGTACGGTCAAGGCGATCACGGGCATCACGCCCGACCACTTCATGGTGGCCGACTTCAACGCGGTCAAGACGCTCTCCAGCGCGGTCGGCGGCGTGGAGGTCTGTCTCGCCAAGGACATCGACGACCCCAAGTCGCATCTGAAGCTGCCCAAGGGCAAGCACACGATCGCGGGCGAGGACGCGCTGGCCTTCGTCCGCACCCGCCACTCCGTGGGCAACGGCGGCGACTTGAGCCGGATCGAACTGCAGCAGCAGTTCCTCAGCTCCCTGATGCGGAAGCTGAAGTCCAGCGACACCCTCACCAGCCCGCAGAAGATGATCAAGCTCGCGGAGGCGGGCACCGAGGCGCTCACGGTCGACTCCAAGATCGCCGACATAATGAAACTCAAGGACCTCGGCATGGAGCTCGGCAAGCTCGACATGAAGAACCTGAGCTTCACCACGGTGCCGGTGATCGACAACCCCGCCGAGAAGGTCCCCATCACGGTTGTGCCCGACCCGACCAAGGCGGAGCAGCTCTTCGCGATGATGCGCGCCGACGAGTCGCTGACCGAGGTGAAGAAGAAGCAGAAGAAGGAGAAGGCCGCGGTGGCCGCCCGCCTCAAGGGCCCCAAGGCCGACGCCTCCGACGTCCGCGTCGACATCTACAACGGCAGCGGCAAGACCGGCGCCGCTCAGACGACTCTCACCTGGCTGCAGAACGATGAGGGCGTGCTCAAGTCCAGCCAGCTGGGCAACGCGCCGTCGGTCAGCAAGAAGACGACGCTCGAGTACGCGCCCGGCCAGGCGGACCAGGCCCGTCGGCTCGCCGACCTCATGGGCCTGTCCGGTTCCGCCATGAAGCCGGGCAAGAGCGAGAAGAACGCACAGGGCCTCCCGGCCATGAAGCTGACGATCGGCGGTGACTTCAAGGGCGCGGGGGTGCCCATTGATGCCGCGTCGAAGGCACCGAAGGACATCAAGAAGGTCGAAGCGGACAAGGTTATGTGTGCGGAGTGACCTGAAGCGGTCGTTCTGCATCTAACAATGCGCCAAGGCGCTGCAGGGCGACCGCAGTTCAGGAACGGGGCGGGGAGGGGCTGGGGATGAGGCAGAACAGCGTGCGTAAGGAGGGGGCGCGACGACGCGCTCCGCACGCCAGTGATCACGGCTGGGACAACGGCGCACACGGCGAGGCACGCCCCGATGACCCTCCGCGCACCGACGGCGGCGCCCCGAAGGGCGACGCACGGCACCGGCGCGGCGCGAGTGGCGGCGGACGCCCGCCACGGCGCAAGCGACGCGTCCTGCGCTGGTCGGCGACGATCCTCTCGGTACTGATACTCGGGACGGCCGGCGCCGGATACCTCTACTACCAGCACCTCAACGGCAACATAGAGACGGACGACCTGAACCTCGGCGAGCACCGGGCCCCCGAGCCCACGCCCAACGCCGCGGGACAGACCCCGCTGAACATCCTCCTCATCGGTTCGGACGCACGCGACTCCAAGGCGAACCAGAAGCTCGGCGGCGCCAAGAACACCTTCGGTTCGCCGCCCCTCGCCGACGTGCAGATGCTGCTGCACGTCTCGGCCGACCGCTCCAACATGTCGGTCGTGAGCATGCCGCGAGACACCCTGCTGCAGATCCCCAAGTGCACGGACCCCGACGACGGCAAGGTCTATCAGCAGACCGGCCCGAAGACCATGACGAACGAGTCGCTCGGCCGGGGCGGCCCCGGCTGCACGGTCGCCACCTGGGAGAAGCTCACCAACATCCACATCGACCACTTCATGATGGTCGACTTCTCGGGTGTGGTCTCCATGGCCGACGCCATCGGCGGCGTACCGGTCTGCGTGGACAAGAACATCCACTCGCGCGACAGCCAGGGCCACGGCTCGGGCCTGAAGCTGAAGAAGGGCACCACGGAGGTCAAGGGGAAGCAGGCCCTGCAGTGGCTGCGCACCCGCTACGGCTTCGAGGGCGGCACCGACATCAGCCGCGCCAAGGCCCAGCACATGTACATGAACGCGCTGGTCCGCAAGCTCCGCGAGAACACCGGCCTGACCAGCCCGAACCAGCTGCGCAAGCTCGCCGACAAGGCGACGAGGGCGCTGAAGGTCGACGACGGCCTCGGCGACCTCATGAAGCTGTACGACCTCGGCAACGAGCTGAAGAAGGTCTCGCCGTCGCGCACGACGATGACGACCATGCCGTTCGAGTACGCCGGTGAGCGCGTCGTCCCCAAGCCCGGCGACGCCGAGCAGCTCTTCCGCCTGGTCCGCGACGACATCCCGCTGGACGGCAAGGGCAGGAAGAAGCCGGCCAAGGAAAAGCCGTCGGACGACCCGGCCGCCGCGGACGGTGAGATCGCGGTGCAGGTCCAGAACGGCACCCGTACGTCCATGGAGCCGCCCGTCAGCGGCCGGGCGAGCACGGTGGCGCAGCTCCTCGCGGGCAAGGGCTTCAAGAAGGCGACACCGGACACGGCGGCCGCGCTCACCGAGGCCAGCACGGTGATCCGCTACCCCAGCAAGGACTTGGAGGGCGACGCCCAGCGGGTCGCCAAGTCCCTGGGGCTGCCGTTGAGCTCGGCGAAGAAGTCGACGGACGTCTCCGGGGTGACGCTGGTCGTCGGCGCCGACTGGCGCGAGGGCGACGCACCGCCCAAGCCGAAGAAGAAGGACGACAGGACGCCGGAGTCCGCGGACGCGCTCAGCGGCTCCGACAAGAAGGCGTGCATGAAGGTGGACCCGGGCTTCAGCTGGTAGGCGACGGGTACGACGGCGGCCCGGTCCCACCGGTGAGATGGGGCCGGGCCGCTGTCGTTCGTACGGGACGGGGGCCGTCAGAGGCGAGCTGCTCTCAGGCCTCCTGGGTCTCGCTCTCCCCCAGCACGGCCGGGCGGCGCGAGGCGATGACCTTCCTGGCCAGCGAGCGCGGGCTGGTGAGGAAGCCCCAGCCCCACGACATGTGCATGGTCGCGAGGGCCACCGGGATCTGCAGGCGTGCCTTCAGGGGCAGGCCCTTGCCCGCGGGGACGGACCCGGCGACTATGGCCGCGAGGTAGCCGCCGGGGACGACGAAGCCCCACGGCGTGAGCGCCGCGCCCACGACGATGCCCGCGGCGATGGCGCAGACCGCGGTCGGCGGCGCGAGGTAGCGCAGGTTGATGGAGCCCTCGTGGTAGCGCGCGACGACGTGCCGCCAGCGGCCGTAGTCCTTGTACTGCTTGGCCAGCGCCTTCACGTTCGGGCGGGGGCGGTACGAGACCTTCAGCTCGGGCGAGAACCAGATCAGGCCGCCGGCCTCGCGGATGCGGAAGTTCAGTTCCCAGTCCTGGGCGCGGATGAACTCCTCGTTGTAGCCGCCCTGGCGCTCCAGTGCCTCGCGGCGGAAGACACCCAGGTAGACCGTCTCGGCCTGCTGGGGCTCGCCGCCGGTGTGGAAGGCGGCGTTGCCCACGCCGATCTTCGAGGTCATGGCGGCGGCGACCGCGTGCTCCCAGTCGTTCTGGCCCTCGGCGTGCATGATGCCGCCGACGTTCATCGCGCCGGTCTCCTCCAGGAGGCGGACGGCGGTCGTGATGTAGCCCGGCGAGAGCGCGGCGTGACCGTCCACGCGCACCACGATCGGGTGACGGGACGCCTTGATCGCGGCGTTCAGCGCCGCAGGCGTGCGGCCCGTGGGATTGGGCACCGTGTGGACCCGGGGATCTTCGCGGACCAGCTCGGCGGCGATCTCGTCCGTGCGGTCGGTGGAGGGGCCGAGCGCGACGACGACCTCCATCTCGCCCGCGTACTCCTGCTGCAGGATCGCGTGCACGGACGCGCGCAGATGCCGCTCCTCGTTGAGGACGGGCATGATCACGGAAACGGCTGGAGGCTGCACCTCGGACTTCGCGTTCATCACGCGTCACGTTACCGCGAATGGGGGACACGGGCGCGCGCCGTCCGGGTCGCTACCCCGGGCCGCATTTCGTATGGCATTACATTTCTCGGGTTCCCGGCTCGTCCCCGCCCCCGGCCGCCCGCTCTCCGCGGAGGTGTTCCGCACGTGCCCACACCGCCCCGCTCCCCCGCCCCCACGCCGCGCCGCCCCCGCCCACCGGCCCGCACGTCGCCACGGAAGGCCGGCGGGCGGGGAAAGCGGCCGCGGTGGGCGATGCGGGTGGCCACCACCTTCTCCGTGACGGTGCTGGCCGCGGCGGGCATCGGGCACTCCGTGGTGACCAGCCTCGACACGGGCATCAAGCGGGTGGACGCCTTCAAGGACATGAAGAACAGGCCCGAGTCGGGCCACGGCATGAACGTGCTGCTCGTCGGCACGGACGGCCGCGACAAGATCACGCCGGAGGAGAAGGCGAAGTACCGGCTCGGCGGCGCGCCCTGCCACTGCACGGACACGATCATGATCGTGCACATCTCGGAGGACCGGGACCGCGCCAGCGTCGTCAGCCTGCCGCGGGACAGTTACGCGGATCTGCCCGCGCACGTCGACCGGAACACGCTCAAGCAGCACCGCGAGCATCCCAACAAGATCAACGCGGCGTACGCGGAGGGCGGGCCGAACCTGACCGTGCGCACCGTCGAGCACATGACGAAGGTCAAGATCGACCACTATCTGGAGATCGACTTCCTCAGCTTCATGAAGACCGTCGACGTGCTCGGCGGCGTGGAGATCTGCACGGCGCGGCCGCTGCGGGACTCCCACACCGGGCTCGACCTGGCGGAGGGCACGCACCAGCTGAACGGCGGCGCGGCGCTGCAGTACGTCCGCTCCCGGTACATCGACGGGGCCTCCGACCTGGGGCGCATGCAGCGTCAGCAGCGTTTCCTCGCGGCGCTCATCGCGAAGGCCACCGGCAGCGGTGTCCTGCTGAACCCGGTCAAGTTCCGTGACGTGACGCGGACGCTGCTCGGCTCGGTCCGGGCGGACAAGGGCTTCGACACGGGCGACATGCTCGATCTCGGGCGGGCGATGCGGGGCTTCTCCCCCTCGTCCTCGGAGTTCACGACCGTGCCGCTGAGTCCGCAGGGGCAGATCGTGCCGGGCATCGGTTCGACGCTGAAGTGGGACCCGGTGAAGTCCGGCAAGCTGTTCGAGACGCTCCGCGACGACCGGCCGCTGGCGGTCCACCGCAACCGGTCCAAGGCCACGCTGGTCGGCGTCTCGCCGCAGCAGGTCCGGGTCCAGGTGGACAACGGCACGGGGACGCCGGGGCTCGGGCAGCGGGTCGACGCGGCGCTGGCGGCGACGGGGTTCCAGACCACCCGCACGCCGACGGACGTGCCGGGCGCGGCGGCGCGGCCCGCGGTGCGGACCGTGGTCGCGTTCGACCCGCGCTGGGACCGCTCGGCGAAGGCGCTCGCCACGGCGCTTCCGGGGGCGGAGTTGCGGGCGGTGCCGGGGCAGGGGGCGACGTTGAAGGTGATTGCGGGGACGGATTTCAGGGCGGTGCGGGCGGTGCGGGCGGAGGATGTTCACCAGGGTGAGTTCGGGGCGGTGACGGGGGACGAGGTGGTCTGCTCCTGAGCCCGCTCCGGGGGGCGGTTCGGCTCTCTCCCTGTGCGGGTGCGGGTGCGGGTGCGGGTGAGCGGTGGCTTGTCGCGCAGTTCCCCGCGCCCCTGGGGGGTGCCGGTCGGCTGTTTCCCCGCGGGTGCGCCGTGGTTACTCGCGCAGTTCCCCGCGCCCCTAGACGGGGGGTGCCGGTCGGGTCTTTCCCTGCGGGTGCGCCGTGGTTGCTCGCGCAGTTCCCCGCGCCCCTGGGGGGGGCCGGTCGGCTGCTTCCCTGCGGGTGCGCCGTGGTTGCTCGCGCAGTTCCCCGCGCCCCTCGGGGGTGCCGGTCGGGTCTTTCCCTGCGGGTGCGCCGTGGTTGCTCGCGCAGTTCCTCGCGCCCCTAGAGGGGGTGTAGCCCGGCTGTTTTCCTGCGGGGGCGTTCCTCGCGCCTCTGGGGGCAGGGGCGCGAGGAACTGCGCGAGCGGCCACCGCGCACCTGCAGACATGGAACCCGCAGAAACCCCCTCAGGGGCGCGGGGAACTGCGCGAGCAGCCAGCACGCACCCGCAGACGTGGAACCCGCAGAAACCCCCTCAGGGGCGCGGGGAACTGCGCGAGCAGCCAGCACGCACCCGCAGACGTGGAACCCGCAGAAACCCCCTCAGGGGCGCGGGGAACTGCGCGAGCAACCACGACGCGCCCGCAGTCAGGGAACCGGCGGCACCACCCCTAGGGGCGCGGGGAACTGCGCGACAGGTCGGCGCGCGTCCGCAGCCCGCAGGGGGATGGTCGGGCGGCACCGCCCCCAGGCGGGGACAACCATCCCGCGCCCGCGGACTCGCCTCAGTCCTCGAACCCCTCCGCCACCCGCGCCTCCCGCAACTCCTTGATCGCCCGGCGCCGGGCCAACCGGTGGGTGCGGCGGATCTGTGCCTCCTGGTAGCGGCGACGGTCGCGGTCGGTCTCGGGGACGACCGGAGGAACCGTCCGCGGCTTCCCGTCCGCGTCGACCGCCGCGAAGACGAGATACGCCGACCCCACCTGCTGCGCCGGCGTCGACTCGTTCCAGCGCTCGGCGAGGACCCGGACCCCGACCTCCATGGAGCTGCGCCCGGTCCAGTTGACCTGGGCTTTCACGTGGACCAGGTCGCCCACGCGGACCGGCTCGAGGAAGACCATCTCGTCCATGGAGGCCGTGACCGCCGGCCCACCGGAGTGGCGTCCGGCGACGGCCCCCGCCGCGTCGTCCACCAGTTTCATGATCACGCCACCGTGCACCGTCCCGAGAAGGTTGGTGTCGTTGTGGGTCATGATGTGGCTGAGTGTGGTGCGGGACGCCGAAGTCGGCTTGCCCGGAATCTCCGATTCCGGACTGGGGGCCTGGTCTGTCATGCCCTCCACCCTATGCCGGACGTATGTCCACCCCCTCCCCGGCCGCTTTGCATCAGCTCTGCAACAGCCCGGACCCGAATCCCCGACGGCCCTGTGAGGCGCACGGTCCGAGACGGCACACTGGGCCACATGAGCGATTGGCCTGACGATCAGGGCGGCGGCCGGGGTTACGGCGGCGGCCGCGGTGACTCCCAGCCCGAGGGAGCCCGCGTGATGCGGCACATCCAGCGCGGCCAGCCCTCCCGTCCGGCCGGTACGCCGCCGGGTGGGGTCCCGCCACAGCCCTCGTACGACGACGGGTACGACGAGCGGTACGGGGACGGCCGCCCGTACGGCGACGCCCGCGACGACGTCTTCGAGCCGCGGACCCCGCGCCAGGACCCGTACGGCCAGAACCCCGGCAACGCGTACGACAGCGGCTACAACACCGGCCAGGTCTACGGCCAGCCGAACGGCGGCAACGGCGGCCAGGGCGGCGCCGGACACCCGCCGCGCGCCGCACGCCCCGCGCCGAACTGGCGCAAGCGGATCAAGTGGGGTGCGATCACGCTGGTGAGCGTCCTCCTGGTGACGTCCGTCATCACGTACTTCTGGGCCGACTCCAAGCTCAAGCGCGAGGTCGACCTCTCCAAGGTCATCGAGCGGCCCGAGGGCGGCGCGGGCACGAACTACCTGATCGTCGGCTCCGACAGCCGCGCGGGCATGACCGCCGAGGACAAGAAGAAGCTCCACACGGGTTCGGCCGAGGGCAAGCGCACGGACTCGATGATGATCCTGCACGTCGCCGACGACGGCGGGAACACGATGATCTCGCTGCCCCGCGACTCGAACGTCACGATCCCCTCGTTCAAGGGCGCCGAGTCCGGCAAGCTCTACCCGAACCAGGGCCGCCAGACGAAGCTGAACGCCGCGTACGCGGAGGACGGGCCCGAGCTGCTCGTCCGCACCGTCGAGTACAACACCGGGCTCAAGATCGACCACTACGCCGAGATCGGCTTCGGCGGCTTCGCCAAGATCGTGGACTCGGTCGGCGGCGTCGAGATGGACATCCCCAAGGCCTTCAAGGACAAGTGGTCGGGCGCCGACTTCGAGGCGGGCAAGCAGACGCTCGACGGCCAGGAGGCGCTGGCCTTCGTCCGCACCCGGCACGCCTTCTCCAGCGACCTGGACCGTACGAAGAACCAGCAGAAGTTCCTCGCGGCCCTGGCCCACCAGGTGGCCACGCCCGGCACGGTCATGAACCCCTTCAAGCTCTACCCCACGATGGGCGCGGGCCTGGACACCCTGGTCGTCGACAAGGACATGGGCCTGTTCGACGTGGCCTCCATGTTCTGGGCGATGAAGGGCATCACCGGCGGCGACGGCAAGTCCATGAACATGCCGATCGCGGGCCAGACGGGCGGCAACCTCCTCTGGGACAAGGCCAAGGTCAAGCAGCTGGTCGAGCAGCTGAACAACGACGAGAAGGTCACCGTCCAGGGCAGCAACTGAGGCGCTCCCCGACGAACGCGAGAGGGCCCCGCCGACCTGGTCGGCGGGGCCCTCGTCCGTCCCGCCGCACCGCCCCGTACCCCGAACGCTCCGCCCGCCGCGAAGCCGCGGCCGCTCCGTGCCACGGTGAGGGGAACTGCCGCCCGCCGACGTCCGGAGCACCCGCCATGGCAGACCTGCAGGAGGACCTCCCCACCACCACCGGGGCGGGGGAGCTCGACCGGCCCCCCGCCCCGGCCGAACCCGTCCCCGCGCCCGAACCCGTTTCCGAGCCCGGGCCGGAGGCACGGCGCGAGCCGGTCCCCGATCCGCTGCCCGCGCGGTCCCCGTTCCCCGGGCGCGAGCCCCTCCCGCGACGGGACCCGCTCCCCGTACCGGAACCGCTGCCCGCGCCCGCCCCGCTCCCCACGCACGAGCACGAGAGCGAGAGCGAGTCGGTGCGGACCGTCGACCCCGCCGAGCGGGCCCGTGCGCTGCTCGCCGCGCATCCCGTCGCCGACGGCTACAGCGGGCTGCCCTGGGCGCTGCGCGAACTGCCCTGGTACGACTTCGAGACGGGCGACAACGGCCTGGAGTGCGACGTGCCGCGGCTGCGCCGGGGCCGCGTCGGCGCACAGTTCTGGTCCGTGCACGTGCCCGAGGGGCCGCAGGCCGACCGGCCCGTCGGCGCGACGCTCGAACAGATCGACTTCGTGCAGCACGTCGTCGCCGCCCACCCCGAGGCCCTGCGACTCGCCCGCAACGCCTCGGAGGCCGCCGACGCGCGCAACTGCGGCCGCGTCGCCACCCTGATCGGGCCCGCCTGCGGCGCCGCGCTCGGCGACTCGCTCGGCACGCTGCGCGCGCTGCACAGCCTGGGCCTGTGCGCGGTCACCCTCTCCGGCACGTCGTGGGCGGGCGCGGATGGGCTGAGCCCGTTCGGCGAGGAGGTCGTCAGGGAGATGAACCGGCTCGGGGTCCTCGCGGACCTCTCCGGCGCGTCCGAGGCGACGGCGCGGCGGGTCCTCGCCGTCTCCAAGGCCCCGGTGATCTTCACCCGCTCCGGGGCGCGCGCCCTGCGCGACCATCCGGCGAACCTCGACGACGCGCTGCTCGCCGAGGTGGGCGCCGCCAAGGGGCTCTGCCTGGTGCCGCTCGCCGCCGACCGGACGGGGGCCTCGGTGCGCGAGGTGGCCGACCACCTCGATCACGTACGCCGGGTCGCCGGGCCGGAGTGCGTCGGCCTCTCGGGCACGTACGACACCGCCGAGACGCATCCCGCGGGCCTGGCCGACACGGCGAGCTACCCGCGGCTGGTCACCGAGCTCGTCGAACGCGGCTGGCCCGAGGCCGACTTGGCGCTGCTCACCTGGGGCAACGCCCAACGCACCCTGCGCGAAGCGGACTTCGCGGCGCGGGCGGCGCGGAACCGGCGGGCCGCGTCGACGGCGCGGATGGAGCGTCTGGACGGCTGAGCGACCGCTCCCCGGCCCGGGGGGCGGTCAACTCCCGCTCGCTCAGGGGAGCTTGCAGAGGCAGAAGGGGTGCCCGGCGGGATCCGCGTACACGCGGAAGTCGCGCTTGCCGTCGTCGTCGTCCACGTCCAGCGGACGCGCGCCGAGGGCGATCACCTTCTTCTCGGCCGCGTCGATCTCCTCCGTCGTACGGCCCGCGTCGAGGTCCAGGTGGAGCTGCTGGCCGTGTACGTCGGAGCGCGGCCACTGCGGCGGTCGCAGGTCGCTCACCCGCTGGAACGACACTTTGACGCGGCCGGGGAACACGAGGTCCACCCAGTCGCCGCCGTCGTCGCCCTCGACGGTGCCTCCGATGATCTGGGCGTAGAACTCCGCCAGGGCCAGGGGGTCGGGGCAGTCGAGGACGACGTTGCGCAGCTTTGCGATGGGGGTGGAGGTGCTGGGGGCGTCAGCCATGGTTTGCTCCTTGTCGTCGGATACGTCGAACACGTCCGCCACGTCTGTCACGTCAGTCCCGTCGGACACGTCCGTCACGTCAGATACAGAGGCAGAACGGGTGCCCGGCAGGGTCCGCGTAAACCCGCCACGGGCGCTCGCGGTCGGCGTTGTCGAGCACCGTGGCGCCGAGCGCGAGGATCTCCTTCTCCGCGGCGTCCATGTCCTCCACTGTGACGTCCAGGTGGATCTGCTGCGACCCGTCAGGACCGGGCCACCTCGGGGGCCGGTGGCCGGGGGCACGCTGGAAGGCGAGGTGCGTGCCGGTGTCGCCCTGGAGGTCGGCCCAGCCGTTGCCGCTCGCGACGGGGGTGCCGCCGACGAGTCGGGCGTAGAACTCCGCCAGGGCGAGCGGATCGGGGCAGTCCAGGACGACGGCGTGGAGCCGGGCGAGCGACATTCTTCCTCCAGGAGTACGACGAACTGGGGAAACTCCGGCCGGTGCCGGTTGGTTCCCGCGGCTCCCGCGGCTCCCGCGGAAGGGTTACGCCGTCGGGCGGCCCATGGCCCGGTAGGTCCAGCCGGCCGCGCGCCACGCGGCCGGGTCCAGGGCGTTGCGGCCGTCCAGGATGACGGGGGACGCCGCCGCGGCGGCCAGCTCCGCCGGGTCGAGGTCGCGGAACTCGCGCCACTCGGTGAGGTGCAGCACCACGTCCGCGCCCCGGACCGCGTCAAGGGCCGTGTCCGCGTAACCGAGGGTGGGGAAGAGCCTGCGGGCGTTCGCCATGCCCTTGGGGTCGTACACCGTGACCTGGCCGCCCTGGAGGTGGATCTGGCCGGCGACGTTGAGCGCCGGGGAGTCGCGCACGTCGTCCGAGTCCGGCTTGAAGGTCGCCCCGAGGACCGCGACCCGCTTGCCGAGGAACGAGTCGCCGCCCAGCGCCTCACGCGCCATCTCGACCATCTGGCCGCGCCGCCGCATGTTGATCGAGTCGATCTCGCGCAGGAAGGTCAGGGCCTGGTCGGCGCCCAGCTCGCCGGCGCGCGCCATGAACGCGCGGATGTCCTTCGGCAGACAGCCGCCGCCGAAGCCGATCCCGGCGCGCAGGAACTTCTTGCCGATGCGGTCGTCGTGGCCGAGGGCCTCCGCCAGCTTCACGACGTCGCCGCCCGCCGCCTCACACACCTCGGCCATGGCGTTGATGAAGGAGATCTTCGTGGCGAGGAAGGAGTTGGCGGAGGTCTTCACCAGTTCCGCCGTCGGGAAGTCGGTGACGACGAAGGGCGAGCCCTCCGCGAGCGGCGTCGCGTACACCTCGCGCAGCAGCTTCTCGGCGCGCTCGCTGCGCACGCCGACCACGATCCGGTCGGGGTGCAGCGTGTCCTGCACGGCGAAGCCCTCCCGCAGGAACTCCGGGTTCCAGGCCAGTTCGGCCTCGCCGCCCGCCGGGGCCAGCTCCAGGAGGCGGGCCGCGAGCCGGTCCGCGCTGCCGACCGGGACGGTGGACTTGCCGACGACCAGGCACGCCTTGTTCAGGTGCTTGGCGAGCGACTCAAGGGCGGTGTCGACGTACGACATGTCGCACGCGTACTCCCCGTGCTTCTGCGGGGTGTTCACGCAGAGGAAGTGCACGTCACCGAAGTCCGCGACCTCGGCCCAGTCCATGGTGAAGCGCAGCCGTCCGCTGGAGCCCTCGATGCCCGCGACGTGCTTGCGGAGCAGCTCCTCGAGACCGGGCTCGTACATGGGGACCTCGCCCCGCTGGAGCATCTCGATCTTCTCGGGCACGACGTCGAGCCCAAGCACCTCGAAGCCGAGCTCGGCCATGGCCGCGGCGTGCGTGGCGCCGAGATAGCCGGTGCCGATCACGGTGATCTTGAGGGCCATGCGGTGCTCCAGAGGTATGCGGGCTTCGGTGCGCGACCGAGCATAGTCGGGCACGTCGGGGCCACTCACGGGGCACGTTTCGCGCTGTCGGCAAGCTCACGTATCCCTCGGGCGGCGACGCCACTAAAATTTGGGTTACTTAACGGTAATTAGCGTCCTTGGAGCGTGAGAGACCTTGGCCGGATCGGCTGATTTCGACCTGTACCGCCCGTCCGAGGAGCACGACATGCTCCGTGACGCGATCCGCTCGCTGGCCGAGGCGAAGATCGCCCCGTTCGCCGCCGCGGTGGACGAGGAGGCCCGCTTCCCGCAGGAGGCCCACGACGCCCTCGTCGCCAACGACCTGCACGCGGTGCACGTACCGGAGGCCTTCGGCGGCGCCGGTGCCGATGCCCTCGCCACGGTCATCGTCATCGAGGAAGTGGCGCGCGTCTGCGCCAGCTCCTCGCTGATCCCCGCGGTCAACAAGCTCGGCTCGCTGCCCGTCATCCTCTCCGGCTCCGAGGAGCTGAAGAAGAAGTACATGACGCCGCTCGCGGGCGGCGAGGGCATGTTCTCGTACTGCCTCTCCGAGCCGGACGCCGGTTCGGACGCGGCGGGCATGAAGACGAGGGCCGTGCGCGACGGCGACTTCTGGGTGCTCAACGGCGTCAAGCGCTGGATCACCAACGCGGGCGTCTCCGAGTACTACACGGTGATGGCCGTGACGGACCCGGAGAAGCGCTCCAAGGGCATCAGCGCCTTCGTCGTCGAGAAGGGCGACGAGGGCGTCTCCTTCGGCGCCCCGGAGCGCAAGCTCGGCATCAAGGGCTCCCCCACCCGCGAGGTCTACCTCGACAACGTCCGCATCCCCGCCGACCGCATGATCGGCGAGGAGGGCACGGGCTTCGCGACCGCCATGCAGACCCTGGACCACACCCGCATCACCATCGCGGCGCAGGCCCTCGGCATCGCGCAGGGCGCCCTCGACTACGCCAAGGGGTACGTCAAGGAGCGCAAGCAGTTCGGCAAGCCGATCGCCGACTTCCAGGGCGTCCAGTTCATGCTCGCGGACATGGCCATGAAGATCGAGGCCGCGCGCCAGCTGACGTACGCCGCTGCGGCCAAGTCCGAGCGCGTCGCCGCCGGAGGTGGAGAAGGGGACCTCACCTTCCAGGGCGCGGCCGCCAAGTGCTTCGCGTCGGACGTGGCGATGGAGGTCACCACGGACGCGGTCCAGCTCCTCGGCGGTTACGGCTACACCCGCGACTACCCCGTCGAGCGCATGATGCGCGACGCGAAGATCACGCAGATCTACGAGGGCACGAACCAGGTCCAGCGCATCGTGATGGCGCGGAACCTGCCGTAGCCTGCGGCGCTTCAGCGGTAACGGTGCCCTCTCCCTGACTTCAGCTTCAGGGGGAGGGCACCCTTTAGGGGCGCGGGGAACTGCGCGCTCAGCCACGAACCACTCGCGGACGCGTCTGCCTCCGGCGGTTCCCCCGCGGGTGCGGGTTTTCCGTGGTTGCTCGCGCAGTTCCCCGCGCCCCTGACGGGGCGCGCCGCGCCTCAGCCGTCGAGCTGCTCCAGCGTCGCGATCGACGGGCCCCTGCGGGACTGGAGGTCCCGCGCCACGTCCTCCGCCGCGCCGAGCACCCGTACCGCGTTCTGCCACGTCAGCTTCGCGAGGTCGGGCTTCGACCAGCCGCGGTCGAGGAGCTCCGCGATCAGGTTCGGGTAGCCCGCCACGTCGTCCAGGCCGTCCGGCGTGAACGCCGTGCCGTCGTAGTCGCCGCCGATGCCGATGTGGTCGATGCCCGCCACCTCGCGCATGTGGTCGAGGTGGTCGGCGACCGTCGCGGCGGTGGCGACCGGGCGCGGCGTCGACTCCTCGAAGGCCGCGTGGACCTTCATGGCCTCCGGCCTCGTGTCGAGGTGGTGGAAGCCGTTGGCCCGCATGTTCTCGTCGGCGGCCGCCGTCCAGTCGACCGCCGCCTGGAGGACGAACTTCGGGACGAAGGTCGCCATCGCCACGCCGCCGTTGGCCGGCAGGCGCTCCAGGACGTCGTCCGGGATGTTGCGCGGGTGGTCGCAGACCGCCCGCGACGAGGAGTGCGAGAAGATCACCGGGGCCACCGAGGTGTCCAGGGCCGCCCGCATCGTCGTCGCCGCCACGTGGGAGAGGTCGACCAGCATGCCGACGCGGTTCATCTCGCGGACGACCTCGTGACCGAAGGCCGAGAGGCCGCCGACGCCCGGCTCGTCCGTCGCCGAGTCCGCCCACGCGATGTTGTCGTTGTGCGTGAGCGTCATGTAGCGGACGCCGAGCGTGTGCAACGCCCGCAGCGTGGCCAGGGAGTTGTTGATGGAGTGGCCGCCCTCGGCGCCCATCAGGGAGGCGATGCGCCCCTCGGAGCGGGCCTTCTCCATCTCCGCGGCGGTCCGCGCGCGGGCCAGGTCGGCGGGGTGGCGGGTGAGCAACCGCTCGACGCAGTCGATCTGTTCGAGCGTCGCGCTGACCGCCGCGTCGCCGGTCAGGTCGGTGCGCACGTACACCGACCAGAACTGCGCGCCGACGCCGCCCGCGCGCAGCCGGGCGATGTCCGTGTGCAGAGTGCCGCGCTGGTCCGTCGCGATGTCGAGCTTGCCGATGTCGTAGCCAGCCTTCTCGCGCAGGGCCCACGGCAGGTCGTTGTGGCCGTCGACGACCGGGAAGTCCGCGAGGAGGGCGCGCGCCCGGTCGAGGGACGTCATGCGATCACTGGAAGTCATGCGGTCACTTTCCCGGACCGAAGCCGGGACCGGAACCGGAACCGGATCCCGGGCCGAAGCCGAAGCCGGACCCCGCGTTCTCGACCTTGGCCCGCAGCCGCTTGCCCTTCTCCGTCGCCTGGCCGTTCAGCTCCTGCTGGAACTCCCGCATACGGGCGAGGAGTTCGGCGTCGTGCGCCGCGAGCATGCGGGCCGCGAGCAGCCCCGCGTTGCGCGCGCCGCCGACCGAGACCGTCGCCACCGGGACGCCCGCCGGCATCTGCACGATGGAAAGCAGGCTGTCCATACCGTCCAGGTACTTCAGCGGAACCGGCACGCCGATCACCGGCAGCGGGGTCACCGACGCCAGCATGCCGGGCAGATGGGCCGCGCCGCCCGCGCCCGCGATGATCGCCTTGAGGCCGCGGTCCGCCGCCTGCTCGCCGTACGCGATCATCTCGTGCGGCATGCGGTGCGCGGAGACGACGTCGACCTCGAAGGGGATCTCGAACTCGGCGAGGGCCTGCGCGGCCGCCTCCATGACGGGCCAGTCCGAGTCGGACCCCATGACGATGCCAATAACGGGAGAGGTCATTCGGTGATCGTTCCTCTGAGGTAGCCGGCTGCGTGGCGGGCGCGGTCGAGGACCTCGTCCAGATCGTCGCCGTAGGTGTTCACGTGACCGACCTTGCGGCCGGGCTTCACGTCCTTGCCGTACATGTGGATCTTGAGCTGCGGGTCGCGGGCCATGCAATGCAGGTACGCGGCGTACATGTCGGGGTAGTCCCCGCCGAGGACATTGGCCATCACGGTCCACTTGGCGCGCGGGCGCGGGTCGCCGAGCGGCAGGTCGAGCACGGCGCGGACGTGGTTGGCGAACTGCGAGGTGATCGCGCCGTCCTGCGTCCAGTGGCCGGAGTTGTGCGGGCGCATCGCCAGTTCGTTGACGAGAATGCGGCCGTCGGGCGTCTCGAAGAGCTCGACCGCCAGGTGGCCGACCACGCCGAGCTCCTTGGCGACACGCAGCGCCAACTCCTGCGCCTCGCCCGCCAGTTCCTCCGAAAGGCCGGGGGCGGGCGCGATCACCGTGTCGCACACGCCGTCGACCTGCTGGGACTCGACGACGGGGTAGGCGACGGCCTGGCCGTGCGGCGAGCGGACGACGTTCGCCGCCAGTTCGCGCACGAAGTCGACCTTCTCCTCGGCGAGCACGGGCACACCGGCCCGGAAGGGCTCTTCGGCGTCCTCGACGGAACGTACGAACCACACCCCCTTCCCGTCATAGCCGCCCCGCACCGTCTTGAGGATCACGGGGAAGCCGTCGCCGCCGTCCGCGGTGCCCTCGGCCGCGAAGGCGGCCACGTCGGCCGGGTCCTCCACGATCCGATGGCGCGGGCAGGGCACGCCGATCTCCGTGAGCTTCTCGCGCATCACGCCCTTGTCCTGGGCGTGCACCAGCGCGTCGGGCCCCGGACGCACGGGGATGCCGTCCGCCTCCAGGGCCCTGAGATGCTCGGTGGGTACGTGTTCGTGATCGAAAGTGATCACGTCGCAGCCCCGCGCGAAGTCACGCAGCGTGTCCAGGTCGCGATAGTCGCCGATGACGACATCGCCGACGACCTGGGCCGCGGAATCCTGCGGGGTGTCACTGAGGAGCTTGAATTTCAGGCCGAGGGGGATGCCCGCCTCGTGGGTCATGCGGGCGAGCTGACCGCCGCCGACCATGCCGACTACCGGGAACGTCACACCCCCAGGGTATCGGCCGGTATCGGCCACCCGGGAACGGCCGGTTACCGGCGCCTTCGGGGCCCCTCCTGTCACAGCGGAGCCACAGTGTCCGGGCGCCCGCGCGCGCCGGGGATGGCCGCTGGTTAGCATGGCTTGGTCGACACGACCGAATCACCAATCCGTCGGCACGTAGAAACCGGTACGAATCACCATGAATCCACCGGTACGAATCGACGGGGGCTGGGGCGACCACCATGACGGAACGGGGCGCACTGCGGGGGCGGCTGGACAGTCTCAAGCGCGAGATCGCCAAGTTCGGAGCCGTGGGAGCGGTCGGAACGCTGGTGAACTTCGGGGTCTTCAACCTCGTGCGGCACATGACGGACCTGCACGTGGTGCGGGCGAGCGTGATCGCCACGGTCGTCGCCATCGCCTTCAACTACCTGGGCTTCCGTTACTTCACGTACAGGGACCGTGACAAGAGCGGCCGCACCAAGGAACTCACGCTGTTCCTGCTGTTCAGCGTGGTCGGCCTGGTGATCGAGAACGGCGTGCTCTACGCGGCGACGTACTGGTTCGGCTGGGACGGCAAGCTGCAGGCGAACTTCTTCAAGTTCCTCGGCATGGGCATCGCGACGCTCTTCCGCTTCTGGTCCTACCGCTCCTGGGTGTTCAAGGCGCTGCCCGCCCGCGAGACCGTCGCGCATGCGGAATCGTTCCTGGAGGAGACGGAGAGCGACGAGCCGCCGGTCGTACGGCGCGCGGGCTGACGCCGCGCCGTCCCCCGGTCCGCTAGCGGACCGGCTTGTCCTCCGCTTCCGGGTCCGTGGCCCTCGCGAGCGGCGTACGCGACAGGAAGAGCCCGAAGACGGGCGGGTTCGTCTGCAACATTTCGAGACGGCCGCCGTCCGCCTCGGCCAGATCCCGGGCCACCGCGAGGCCGATACCCGTCGAGTTGCGGCCGCTGATGGTCCGCTCGAAGATCCGCGCGCCGAGGTCCGCGGGGACCCCGGGCCCCTCGTCCGTGACCTCGATGACCGCCTGGTTGCCGGTGACCCGGGTACGCAGTGCGACCGTGCCGCCACCGTGCATCAGCGAGTTCTCGATCAGCGCGGCGAGCACCTGCGCCACCGCGCCCGGCGTGCCGACCGCCTCCAGGTGCCGCTTGCCCGAGCTGACGATGGCGCGGCCCGCGCTGCGGTAGGCCGGGCGCCACTCCTCAAGCTGCTGCTTGACCACCTCGTCCAGATCGAAGGCGACGGCCGAACCGGTGCGCGGGTCACGGGAGTTGGTGAGCAGCCGCTCCACGACGTCGGTGAGCCGCTCGACCTGGGCCAGCGCGATCGTCGCCTCCTCCTTCACCGTGTCCAGGTCCTCGGTCACCGTGATCTCCTCGAGCCGCATGGAGAGCGCGGTCAGCGGCGTGCGCAGCTGGTGCGAGGCGTCCGCGGCCAGCCGGCGCTCGGCCGTCAGCATCCGTCCGATGCGCTCGGCCGAGGCGTCCAGGACGTCGGCGACCCGGTCGAGCTCCGGCACGGCGTACCGCTTGTGGCGGGGGCGGGGGTCACCGGAGCCGAGGCGCTCCGCGGTCTCGGCGAGGTCGGTGAGCGGGGAGGTGAGACGGTTGGCCTGGCGTACGGCGAGGAGCACCGCCGCGACGATGGCGAGCAGCGCGACGGCGGCGATGATCAGCAGCGTGCGGCCGACCTCGCGGGTGACGGCGGCCTTCGGCTCCTGGACGGTGACCTTCTCGCCCTGTTCGCCGGGGCGGGTCGCGCTGATCACCTTGCCCGAGGGGCGGGTGCCGATCTCGATGGGGTCGCGGCCCGGGAGCACGATGCGGGCGTACCGGTCGGTGGCGACCTGGTCGCGCAGGATGTCGCTGGTGATCCGCTCCTCGCTGATCAGCCGGCTGTCGACGATGCTGGCGAGGCGCAGGGCCTCGGAGTCGACGCGCTCCTGGGCGCTGCTGCTGATCGTCCTCGTCTCGACGATGACGAGGCTCACGCCGAAGACGGCGATCACCACGAGGACGACGGCGAGGGTGCTGTTGATCAGTCTGCGACGCATGCGGATAGTGTCCCGCGTAGCGGGGCGGGTGGGGGGGCGGGGCGGGGTCGCGGGGGCCGGTGCTCGCGGGCCGGTCTTGTCCCCCGGGGGGGGCGCCGAGGGGGGGGGGGTGCGGGGCGGCCAGCGCCGCGCGGGGGGGCGGGGGGCGC
>NZ_JBHVZA010000042.1:0-51353 GCF_042880275.1 Streptomyces sp. NPDC058308 | reverse complement strand
ACCGAGCCGCAACGGTGACGGTCACCGACGATGGGCCGGACCGCACCCGGCAGCGAGAGCCGATGACCCGAGCAGCAAGGCCGTGCGGCTGGCCGGGCGCGAACTGGGGCGATCGGCCACGATGGGCTGGTCCGCACCCGGCAGTGAGAGGGGATGGCCCGAGCGGCGTGGCCGGGCGGCTGGCCGAGCCGTGAACCGGGGCGGTCGGCCACGATGGGCCGGTCCGCACCCGGCAGTGAAAGGTGATGACCCTCCTAGGCCATCCCGCCGCCCCACCCTGGCCGTCCGGGTCAAAGGTCAACGTGCGGTGGAGGGACGGGAGTCAAGGGTGGAGCGCAGCGGAATCGGCGTAGCCGACGCCCGCAGGGCGCCCTTTACTCCCGGCCCGGAACCGCCACACTCCGCACCGCACCGGGCGGCCCCGGTGACCATCAAAGACGCAGGCCCACCGAAGCCCCCGCCCGCCCCGGACCCCCACAGCACGAGAACTACTTCGCCATGTTCGGAGGCGGCGGCGGTATCGGGGACGCCGCCAGGGACTGGGGAGACGTCGCCGAGGCGTAGGCGGAGGGGGCCGCGACACCGGCCGACGGGTCGGCGGGGTCTTCCGCCACCGCCAGCTGCAGGCCGCCCACGATGCGGATGCCCGCCGCGTCGAACGCCCGCTTGATCCGCCACCGCAGCTCCCGCTCGACACCCAGAGACTTCCCCGGCATCGTCTTGGCCGAGACCCGGACGACCATGGAGTCGAGCAGCACGCTGTCCAGGCCGAGGATCTCCACCGGGCCCCAGAGGCGCTCGTTCCACGGCTCGTCCTTGGCCATGGTCTCGCCGACCGAGGCGAGGGTCTCCTTGACCTTCTCCAGGTCCTCGTCCGGGCGGACGGTGACGTCGACGCCCGCCGTGGACCAGCCCTGCGAGAGGTTGCCGATGCGCTTGACCTCGCCGTTGCGGACGTACCAGATCTCGCCGTTGTCGCCGCGCAGCTTCGTGACGCGCAGACCGACCTCGATGACCTCGCCGGAGGCCACGCCCGCGTCGATGGAGTCGCCGACGCCGTACTGGTCCTCAAGGATCATGAAGACGCCGGAGAGGAAGTCCGTGACCAGATTGCGGGCGCCGAAGCCGATCGCGACGCCCGCCACACCCGCGGAGGCGAGCAGCGGGGCCAGATTGATGTCGAACGTGCCGAGGATCATGAGCCCGGCCGTGCCGAGGATCAGGAACGAGGCCACCGAGCGCAGCACGGAGCCGATCGCCTGCGAGCGCTGGCGGCGGCGCTCCACGTTCACCAGGAGCCCGCCGAGCGCCGTTCCGTCCACGGCCTGCGCCGTGCGGTTCATGCGGTCGATCAGCTTGGTGATGGCGCGGCGCACCAGGACACGCAGGACAAGGGCGATCGCGACGATGAGCACGATGCGCAGACCGATGCCGAGCCACGTGGACCAGTTCTGCTCGACCCAGCTCGCCGCGTTCGTGGCGCTCTCCTGAGCGTCCTCAAGGGTGGGCGGCTTCGTCGTCGGCTTCGGCGTCGGCTTGTCGTCCGGGTCCGTTCCGGCTGCCGACAGGACGGACAAGAACACTGCGGGTACCTCCAGGTATCGCGGCCTGCCCGGGAGGGAAATCGACTCGATGGAGACGAACCGGGGGTACCGGGCAGACCCACCACACTAACGGGGCATCGTGTGTGGATCGTTGTCATGTTCGAGGGAGAGACGGTGCTCACCTGGGGAAGAACCAAGTGACGTCTCCGTCGCGCGCCCGCTGTGGTCGAAAACACTTCAAGGCCGTTACGGGGACATGCTGGCGCTACGACCAGGCATGAGGGGAGACTGACAGCCAGATCGTCCCGGCGCGAGCCACGCGCCGCCGGCGTACAAGGAGGCATCCGCCGTGCCGCATGTCTTGGTCCTCAACGCGTCGTACGAGCCCCTCGGCGTCGTACCGCTCCGCCGCGCGCTCGTCCTCGTCCTGGAGAACAAGGCTCTCTGCCTCGAGGAATCCGGCGCCTTCATGCACAGCGCGACTCGCACCGTCCCCGCACCCAGCGTGGTCCGCCTCAAGCGGTTCGTCCGGGTCCCTTACCGGGGGCCCGTTCCGCTGACCAGGCGTGCACTGTTCGCCCGTGACGGCGGCCGGTGCATGTACTGCGGTGGCGTCGCAACCAGCGTCGACCACGTCATTCCCAAGAGCCGAGGCGGTCAGCACGCCTGGGACAACGTGGTGGCCTCGTGCCGCCGCTGCAACCACGTCAAGGCCGACCGCCACCTGATGGAACTGGGGTGGCGGCTGAGGCACAAACCCGCACCGCCCTCGGGCCTCGCGTGGCGCATCATCGGGACCGGGCATAGGGATCCGCGCTGGCTGCCCTACTTGCAGCCGTTCGGCGCGGACGACGCGATGGCCCGGATCGACGGCATTTCCGCCTAGTCACCGATCCGGGCTTCGTTGTAGGTGGGCGTCGTACGCGGCTGCCGGTCACCGGCGACCGCGTACGCCTCCACCGACCGGAGCGAACAGCCGAAGCGGGTGTCGCGCGCGTCCATGCGCACGCTCTCGCGGCCGCCCCTGCCGCCTGCCGCCCCGCACGGTGCCGGGGGTGTCAACGAGACCGCTTCACGGTCGGGGGAATCTTCCAGGAACCCGTGCGAACTCCCTCGTCGGAGGGGTACGCGCCACCCCCGGAACCGAGCCGTGCCGGGCCCGCGCGCGACGTGCAGATCTTCCCGGCGACCGCGGGTTCGGAACCCGTTCTTGCGGAGGCGGACGAGCCCCGGGAGACAACTTGCGCGACGGGAACGGAATGTGACCCAGGACACGTTGAGGCACCGTATACGTCTGCGAACCCGCGCTTTGGGTAGGGCTGCCGAAACCTGCCCCCTGACAAGGAGCTCCCACGTGGCCGCTTCAGCGAACCTCCTGCTCGACGCGCTCTCCAAACAGGTCTCCCACCCCGACTCGGGCCTCGACGGCTCCTGCTCCTGCGGCTGCATCGAGCCGCCCCTGATGAGTGAGCCGCCGCTCGCCGACGCAGCCCCGCTGACCAGTGAGCCGCCCCTCGCCGACGCAGCCCCGCTGACCAGCGAGCCCACCTCCACCGGCACCGCTTCCGGCCTGGACTTCATGGGGGTCTGATGGCCCTTTCCCGGCTGGCCGCCTCGTACGGGGTGGCCACCTCCTACTCCCCGTCGCCGGGACGCACCGTCCCGGCCGCCGAAGCGGCGGTGATCGCGGCACTCGCCGCACTGGACGTGGACGCGAGCACCCTGGAAGCGGCCCGGTCCGCCCTGGCCGCGCGCGAGGCCGCCCTGGCCGCGCGCCTGCTGCCGCCGACGGTGGTGGCCTGGACGGGCGGGCGCCCGGCCGCTGCGGACGAGCCGCCCCCGGCCCCCGCCGACGTCACCACCCCCACCGCTCCCACCACCCCCGCACCGCTCGCCGGACTGCCGCCGGGGACGCACGTACGGGTGGAGCTGGAGGACGGCGGGACCGCGGAGTGGGAGACGGCGCCGGAGGGCGGCGGGGCGAGCGGGCCGCGGCTGCCGCACGGCGTGCACCGGCTGTACGCGCGCGCCCCCGACGGGCGCGAGGCGACGGCCCACCTCATCGCCGCCCCCCGCCGGATCAGGACCCCCGAGGACCGCTCGTACGGCCTGCTGGTCCAGCTCTACTCCCTGCTGTCCCGCCGCTCCTGGGGCATGGGCGACCTCGGGGACCTCGCCGAGCTCGCCGCCTGGTCGGGGCGCGACCTGGGCGTCGGCTTCGTCCAGGTCAATCCGCTCCACGCGGCCGTGCCCCGCACGCCCCGGGGGCCGGGCAGCGACCCCTCGCCGTACCGCCCCTCCTCCCGCCGCTTCCCGGACCCGGTGCACCTGCGCATCGAGGCGGTCCCCGAGTTCGCCCATCTGCGGGGCGAGGCCCGCGACCGGGTCGACGAGCTGCGCCGCCGGGCCGCCCGCCTGCGCGAAGCGGTCCTGCGTGACGGCGAGCTGATCGACCGCGACGCGGTCTGGGCCCTCAAGCGCGAGGCCCTCGAACTGCTCCACGAGGTCCCCCTCGGCCCCGGCCGCCGCGCCGCCTACAGCGCCTTCCTCGCCGAGCAGGGCGCGCCCCTCGAGGACCACGCCACCTGGTCCGCCCTCGCCGAGGCGTACGGCCCGGACTGGCACTCCTGGCCCGACGCCCTGCGCGACCCGGCCTCGCCCGGCACGGCCCGTGCCCGGCGCGAGCTGATGGACCGCGTCGACTTCCACAGCCGGCTCGCCTGGCTCACCGAGACCCAGCTGGCCGACGCCCAGCGCGCCGCGCGTGAGGCGGGCATGGGCATCGGCCTCGTGCACGACCTCGCGGTCGGCGTGCACCCCGGCGGCGCGGACGCCTGGGTCCAGCGGTGGCACTTCGCCCCGGACATGACCGTCGGGGCCCCGCCGGACGCCTTCAACGCGCGCGGCCAGGACTGGGGCCTGCCGCCCTGGCGCCCCGACCGCCTCGCCGAGTCCGGCTACGCGCCGTACCGCGCGCTCCTGCGCGGCCTCCTGCGGAACGCGGGCGCCCTGCGCATCGACCACGTGATGGGCCTCTTCCGGCTCTGGTGGGTCCCGCAGGGCCGCGAGCCCACCGAGGGGACGTACGTCCACTACGACGCGGAGGCGATGCTCGCCGTCCTCGCCCTGGAGGCGCACCGCGCGGGCGCCCTCGTCATCGGCGAGGACCTCGGCACCGTCGAGCCCGGCGTCCGCGAGGCGCTGCGCGAGCACGGCGTGCTCGGCACCTCGGTGCTCTGGTTCGAGCGGGACTGGGAGGGCACGGGCCGCCCGCTGCCCGCCGCGGAGTGGCGCGCCGACTGCGTGGCCACCGCCACCACGCACGACCTGCCCCCGACCGCCGCGCGCCTGACCGGTGAGCACGTCCAACTCCGGCACGATCTGGGCCTGTTGACCCGCCCCCTGGCCGAGGAGCAGGCCGAGGCCGCCGCCGACGTGCGCGAGTGGCTGGGTCTGCTCTCCCGGCTCGGCATGCTGCCCGGCGGCACGGGCTGCGAGGAGGACGAGATCCGCGCCGTGCACCGCTTCCTGCTGGCCACCCCGGCCCGCATGATCGGCGTCTGGCTCCCGGACGCCGTCGGCGACCGCCGCCCGCAGAACCTGCCCGGCACGTGGGACCAGTACCCCAACTGGCGGCTGCCCGTCGCCGACTCCGGCGGACGCCCCGTCACCCTGGAGGAACTCGCCGCCTCTCCGCGCCTGCACGGGCTCATGGCGGTGTTCCGCGAGGGCGCGGAAGCCGGGACGAGTCCCCGTACGGCACCCCCGGGCGCGCACGCCGTTTAGGAGTTCGCTACGTTGGCACCGTGGACAAGAAGAACGCACTGCGCGCCGGCGCCCTGGCCTCCGGCACGACGCTGATGATGCTGCTCATGTCGTCCCCCGCCTTCGCGGCCCGCGACGACGGTGACGACCCGGGCCCCGGCCTGAGCGTCATCGACACGCTCGGCCTCTATGTCGCCGCGCCCATCGTGCTGTTCCTGGTGATCGCGGGCCTCGTGATGGTCGGCGACAAGTCCCGCAAGCAGAAGCAGGGCTGACCCGCGGCGGGGGCCGCGTCCCGGGCGTCACGCCCTGAGGGCCGGATCCCCGCGCGGTCGACTCAGCACGCCGAGGGCGCCCTCCGGCGACGTACACCCGTACCGCGTACGGACGTCGCCGCAGGGCGCCCTCGGCGTGCTCACGGCCGTCCGGCCGTCACTCACGGCTGTTCGGCCGTCAGGTAGCGCTGGAGCGTCGGCGCCAGCCATCGCGTGGCCTCCTCGCGCGTCAGCGCGGCGGACGGCGGAAAGCGCAGGACGTATCGGGTCAGGGCGAGCCCGAGCATCTGGGAGGCGCAGAGCGAGGCCCGCACGGGCGCCTCGGCCGGGTCGGGGCAGACCTCCCGCGCGACCGGCAGCAGCTGCTCCGCGAAGACCTCCCGCATGCGCTCGGCCCCCGCCTGGTTGGTGATCCCCACGCGGAGCAGGGCGGTGAGCACCCCGTCGTCCTCCCAGAGGGTGAGGAAGTGCGTGACGAGCACCCGCCCGACGTCCGACCGGGGCACCCGGGAGAAGTCCGGCATCCGCAGGTCCACGGAGGTGGCCGCGGCGAAGAGCCCCTCCTTGTTGCCGTAGTAGCGCATCACCATCGACGGGTCGATCCGGGCGTCCTTGGCGATGGCGCGGATCGTCGCGCGCTCGTACCCGTCCGCGGCGAAGCGCTCGCGGGCCGCCGCGAGGATGCCGGCGCGGGTGGCGTCGGAGCGGCGGGGCGGCACGTCACTGTTTCCGGTCATGCCAACAACCGTAGGCCAACAGGCGTTGACAGTCCATGGCCGCAGTTCTACCTTTGCCAACAAGCGTTGACCAACAGGTGTTGGCATCAGGAGGCCGCCATGAACGGTACGACCGGGAACACGGGCACCACCAAGAACGCGGGCGCCACTACGGACACGGGCGCCGCCAAGAGCGCGGGAACCGTCAAGGGCGAGGGCGGCGCCACTGTCGTGGTCGTCGGCGCGGGACCCACCGGGCTGCTGCTCGCCGGGGACCTCGCCGAGGCGGGCGTCCCCGTCACGCTCGTGGAGAAGCGGAAGCGCGGGATCAGCAACCTGTCGCGCGCCATGGTCCTGCACGCCCGCACCCTGGAGCAGCTGGACGCCCGGGGCCTGGCCGACGAGCTGGAGGCCAAGGGGGAGCCGCTCGGCGCGCTGCGCCTCTTCGAGCGCCTCTCGCTCGACCTCACGCAACTGCCCTCCCGCTTCCCGCACGTCCTCGTCATCGGGCAGTACGAGGTGGAGCGCGCCCTGGAGCGGCGCGCGGTCGCCGCCGGGGTGCGCTTCTCGTACGAGAGCGAGGTGGCCGGGCTCACTCAGGACGCGGACGGGGTGACGCTCGAACTCCGCGGCCCCGGCGGGGAGTCGGGCACCCTGCGGGCCGCCTACGCCGTCGGCGCCGACGGGCTCCGCAGCGGGGTGCGCGAGGCGGTAGGCCTGCCCTTCCCCGGCCGGTCCGTCATCCGCTCGCTCGTCCTCGCCGACGTCAGGCTCGCCGAGCAGCCGGAGAGCCTGCTCGCCGTCAGCGCCGTCGGCGACACCTTCGCCTTCCTCGCGCCCTTCGGTGACGGCTACCACCGCGTCATCGGCTGGGACCGCCGCCGGGACGTCCCCGACAGTGAGCCGCTCGACCTCGCCGAGGTCAAGGACATCGTCCGGCGGGCGCTCGGCCGGGACTTCGGGATGCACGACGCCCGCTGGATGTCCCGCTTCCACAGCGACGAGCGGCAGGCCCCCGCCTACCGGGTGGGCCGCGTCTTCCTCGCGGGCGACGCCGCGCACGTCCACTCCCCGGCCGGCGGCCAGGGCATGAACACCGGGCTGCAGGACGCCGCGAACCTGAGCTGGAAGCTGGCCGCCGCCGTCAACGGCCGTGCCGCGCAAGGGCTGTTGGACACGTATGAGGCCGAGCGGCACCCGGTCGGCAAGGCGGCGCTCCGCAGCAGTGGCGGCCTGGTCCGGCTCGCGATGGCCAAGCGCCCGTGGACCCGCGCGGCACGTGCCGCGGTCGCCGCCGTCGTGAACCGTGTGCCCGCGGCGCGCGCCAAGGCGCTCGGCCAGGTCACCGGCGTCGGCATCGCCTATCCGGCACCGAAGGGCGCCCACCGCCTCGTCGGGCGCCGCGCCCCCGACGTGAAGCTCAAGGAGGGGCGGCTCCACGAGGCCCTGCGTGCGGGCCGGTTCGTCCTCATCGCCCCGGCGGACGAGGGGCACGCGGCGGGGCGTGCGGTGCCGGCCCACTGGGCGAGCGAGCGCCGCACGACGGTCCTGGTCCGCCCCGACGGATACGTGGCGTGGGCGGCGGAGGGCGCGGACGCGCGGGCGGTGGCGGCGGCGCTGAGGGAGTGGGGGATCGGCTGACACCGGTCGTCAATCATTCGGTTCTACTTAAGAGAATCAGCGAAAAGATTCGGTAGACCTGATGGGTGTCGAGGTGTCACGGTGGTCCCGCAACGCACCGAGACACCCTCGCCACACGGGGGAGAGAGGCGAGGGATACCTCGTGGCAGTCCTGGACCGGACCCCCGCTCACACCGCGCCGACCGCACACCCGGCCGCACACCCGGCCGCACACTCGACCGCACACCCGGCCGCGCGCCCCATCGGCATCGGCCTCGCCCTCGCGGCCCTCGCCACGGGCGTCTGGTCGGGCAGCTTCGTCACCTCCCGGGCCCTGCACGACACCGTGCCGCCCGTCCAGCACGCGTTCTGGCGCTGGGTCATCGCCATCGTCGCGGTGGCGCCGTTCGCGGCGCGGCAGACCTGGCGGCAGCGCGGGCTGCTGCGCGAGCACCTCAAGTTCCTGCTGGTCGCGGCCCTGCTCGGCGTCACCGTCTACAACACCCTGGTGAACCAGGCGGGCATGACGACCACCGCGGGGAACATGGGCATGATCATGGCCGCGTCGCCGGTCCTGATGGCCGTCTATGAACGCCTCGGCGGCGCCCGGCTCGGCGCGCGCCGCGTCACCGGCATGCTCGTCGCCTGCGTCGGGGTCCTCCTCCTGGTCAGCAAGGGTTCCCTCGCCATGGACTTCGCGGTCGGCGACCTGTGGGTGATCGCGGGCGCGCTCTCCTTCGGCTCGTACAGCGCGCTGCTCAAGCGCAAGCCCGCGGAGATCGGCGGGCTCCCCTTTCTCTTCTCCACGTTCGTGCTCGGCGCGCTGATGCTGCTGCCGGTGTACGCGGCCAGCTACGCGGTCCAGGGCGGTTTCGAGCCCACTCCCGGCACGGTCTCCCCGCTCCTCTACGTCGGCGTGGTGTCCTCGGCGGTCGCCTTCTTCGCCTGGAACAAGGCCATCTCGATCATTGGGGCGGCCCGCGCCGGAGTCGTCTACTACCTCCAGCCGGTCTGCGTCGCCCTGCTCTCCTTCGCGCTCCTCGGTGAGGCGATGGGCCCGCTGCAGGTGCTGTGCATGGGCCTGATCCTGGGCGGGGTCGTGCTGGGCTCGGCCCGCGCGAAGTAGGGGGCGCGGCCGGTGGGTTCTCCGCTTCTGACCAGTCGGTACGTTGGCCTCATGAGCGAGTGGGACATCAAGAAGCTGCAGATCCTGCGTACGTTGAGCGAGCGGGGCACCGTGACGGCGGCGGCGCAGGCGCTGCGCATGACGCCGTCCGCCGTCTCCCAGCAGCTGTCCAACCTCGCCAAACAGCTGGGCGTACCGCTCCTGGAGGCGCACGGACGGCGGGTCCGCCTCACCGACGCCGCGCATCTGGTGCTGCGGCACGCGGAGGCCGTCTTCGCCCAACTGGAGCAGGCGGACGCCGAGTTGACCGCCTATGCGCAGGGCGAGGCGGGGGAGGTGCGGGTCGGGGCGTTCTCCACGGCCGTCCCCGCCCTCGTCGTGCCGGCCGTCCGGGCGCTGCGGGAGGCGGCGCCCGGCATCTCCGTACGGGTGCGGGAGACCGAGGCGGCGCAGGCGTACGAGCTGCTCGCCGCCGGGGAGGTGGACGTCGCTCTCTCGCTGGCCGTCCAGGCGCCCGCCGCGGCCGACGCGGACACGCGCTTCACCCGGGAGTCGCTCCTCGCCGACCCGCTGGACGTGGCGCTGCCCGGGAACCACCCGCTGGCGGCGGCCGAGGGGCTGCGGCTCGCCGATCTGGCGGCCGAGCCGTGGATCTTCGGCGGCAGCGGCCCCTGGTCCGAGATCACCCGGGCGGCCTGCGAGGGCGCCGGGTTCGCGCCGGAACAGGCGCATTCGGCGTCCGGCTGGACGGCGATCCTCGCGATGGTGGAGGCGGGGATGGGGGTGGCCCTGGTGCCCCGCCTCGCGGCGGTGCGGCGGGACGGCGTCGTGATGCGGGAGCTCTCGGCGGACCGCCCGCGCCGCCACGTGATCGCGGCGGTGCGGCGCGGCGGGGCCTCCGGCGCGGCGGTGGCCCGCGTCCTGACGGCTCTGCGGGAAGCGGTGCCGACGCGCTCGCGGTAGCGGCGCCCGGCCGGGCCCGCCGGGCACATCAGGCCTACGGTGTTGCCTGTGACGCAAGAAGACGGCGAGCTGGACAGCCTGGTCCGCAAAGCGCTCGCGCCCGGTGACCTCGCCGCACTCGACCGGCTGCTCGACACGGAGGGCCCGCACAGCGTCCTGCGCCGCACCGACCTGGCGGTCCGCACCGAGCGCAGGGTCTGGGCGGCCCGCCGCTGAGCTCCGCTGTTCCGGGCGGGGGGAGCGATACCACCCCCCCCGCCCGGTCAGCGGACTACACGTCCGCGGCCTGCGCCTTCAGCGCCCGCTCCACGCCCGCGCGGGACTCCGTGATCAGGCGGCGCAGCGCCGCCGACGGCTCCGCCGAGGCGAGCCAGGCGTCCGTGGCGTCCAGGGTGGCCCGGGAGACCTGCAGCGCCGGGTACAGGCCCGTGGCGATCTGCTGGGCCATCTCGTGGGAGCGGGAGTCCCACGCGCCCTTGACCGACGCGAAGAACTTCTCCGTGTAGGGGGCGAGGAGTTCACGCTGGTCGGTCTGGACGAAGCCGCCGATCACCGCCTCCTGGATGGCGTTCGGCAGGGTGTCGGACTCGACGACCGAGGCCCAGGCCGCGGCCTTCGCCTCCGCGGTCGGCAGCGCCGCCCGCGCGGACGCCGCGTGCCGCTCGCCCGCCGCCGTCCTGTCCCGCTCCAGCTCCGCCGCGATGCCCGCCTCGTCGAGGCGGCCGGTCGCCGCGAGCCGCGCCACGAACGCCCAGCGCAGCTCCGTGTCGACCGCGAGTCCTTCCACCGACTCCGAGCCGTCGAGCAGCCGCTCCAGGAGCGACAGGTCCTCGTCCGTACGGGCCGTCGCCGCGAACGCCCGCGCCCACGCCAGCTGGTGGTCGCTGCCCGGCTCGGCGGCCCGCAGGTGCTCGAGCGTCGCCCCGGTCCAGCGGGTCAGCGCCGCCTCGCGGCCCTCGGGGGCCGCGTACAGGTCGAGGGAGAGCTTCACCTGGCGGTGCAGCGACTGCACGACGCCGATGTCCGACTCCTTGCCGATGCCGGACAGGACGAGGTTCAGGTACTCCCGCGTCGGCAGCTCCGCGTCGCGCGTCATGTCCCACGCCGACGCCCAGCACAGCGCGCGCGGCAGCGACGCCTCGAAGTCGCCGATGTGGTCCGTGACGAAGGCGAGCGACTCGGTGTCCAGGCGGACCTTCGCGTACGAGAGGTCGTCGTCGTTGAGGAGGATCATGGCCGGGCGGCGCTTGCCCACCAGGGCGTCCACGGCGGTGAGTTCACCGTCGACGTCCAGTTCCACGCGGTCCGTGCGCAGCAGCTTGCCGGACGCCTCGTCCAGGTCGTACAGGCCGATCGCGACGCGGTGCGGGCGCAGCGTCGGCTCGCCCTTGGCTCCCTCGGGCAGCGCGGGGGCCTCCTGCTTGACGGCGAAGGACGTGATGACTCCCGCTGTGTCGACGTCCACGACCGGGCGCAGGACGTTGATGCCCGCCGTCTCCAGCCACTTCTTCGACCAGGTCTTCAGGTCGCGGCCGCTGGTCTCCTCAAGGGCGCCGAGCAGGTCGGACAGGCGCGTGTTGCCGAACGCGTGGCGCTTGAAGTACGCCTGCACGCCCTGGAAGAACTCGTCCTCCCCGACGTACGCGACGAGCTGCTTGAGCACCGAGGCGCCCTTGGCGTACGTGATGCCGTCGAAGTTGACCAGGACGTCGTCCAGGTCGCTGATGTCGGCCATGATCGGGTGCGTGGAGGGCAGCTGGTCCTGGCGGTACGCCCACGTCTTCATGGAGTTGGCGAACGTCGTCCAGGAGTGCGGCCACTTCGACCCCGGCGCGTACGCCTGGCACGCGGCCTCGGCGTAGGTGGCGAACGACTCGTTCAGCCACAGGTCGTTCCACCACTCCATGGTGACCAGGTCGCCGAACCACATGTGGGCCAGCTCGTGCAGGATCGTGGCGGCGCGCACCTCGTACGCGGCGTCCGTCACCTTCGAGCGGAACACGTACTGGTCGCGGATGGTCACCGCGCCCGCGTTCTCCATCGCGCCCGCGTTGAACTCCGGCACGAAGAGCTGGTCGTACTTGGGGAAGGGGTACGCGTAGTCGAACTTCTCCTGGAACCAGTCGAAGCCCTGCCGCGTCACCTCGAAGATCGCGTCCGAGTCGAGGAACTCGGCGAGCGAGGGGCGGCAGTAGATGCCGAGCGGCACGGACTGGCCGTTCGGGCCCTCGTAGGAGGAGTGCACCGAGTGGTACGGGCCGACGATCAGCGCCGTGACGTACGTCGACATGCGCTGCGTCGGCTCGAAGGACCAGATGTCGTCCTTCGGCTCGGGCGTCGGTGAGTTGGAGACGACCGTCCAGCCGCTGGGCGCCTTCACGGTGAACCGGAACGTGGCCTTCAGGTCCGGCTGCTCGAACGAGGCGAACACGCGGCGCGCGTCCGGTACCTCGAACTGCGTGTACAGGTACGCCTGTTGGTCGACCGGGTCGACGAAGCGGTGCAGGCCCTCACCGGTGTTGGTGTACTCGCAGTCGGCGACGACCCGCAGCTCGTTGGGCCCTGCCTGCAGGTGCTTGAGCGCGATGCGCGAGTCACGGAACACGGCGGCCGCGTCCAGCGCGTGACCGTTCAGGACGACCTCGTGGACCGCGGGGGCCACCAGGTCGATGAAGGTCTCGGCGCCCGCCTCCGCGGAGTCGAAGCGCACCGTGGTCACGGACCGGTAGGTGCCGCCCTCCTGTGCTCCGGAGAGGTCGAGATCGACCTCGTACGAGTCAACGGTGAGCAGCTTCGCCCGCTGCTGCGCCTCTTCGCGGGTCAGATTGGTGCCGGGCACGCGGTCATCTCCTCGGGTACGACGTGTGGTCCTTCTGGGCACGACGCGTCGGGTGGTCGGTGGGTGCGACTTATGGTGTTTCCGGCCATCCTTCCATGCGGCTCCGGATGGCCGCCGGGACCATTGTTCTCCCGCTGCCGTGCGGTTACGCTCCGCGCGTTCGCACCGCCGCGCGCACGGGCCGCCGACCACGGCCTCGCAGGCGGTCAGGGACCACAGGGGGATGCCGGAGATGCTGGGGACCGAGGGGCCGGCCGGCGCCGGCCCGCACGCGCGGCGGCCATGACCGACGTACTGGTGGCGGGCGCGGGCATCGGCGGACTCACCGCGGCGCTCAGCCTGCACGCGGCGGGCATCGACGTCCGCGTGGTGGACGCCACCGACCACCTGCGGCCGGTCGGCGTGGGAATCAACCTCCTGCCCCACGCCGTACGGGAGCTGACCGAGCTCGGCCTCGGCGACGAACTGGCGGCGACCGCCGTCGCCCCCGACGCGATGGTCCACTTCGACCGGCACGGCAACCGCATCTGGGCCGAGCCGCGCGGTCTCGCCCTCGGCTACCACTGGCCGCAGTACTCCCTCCACCGCGGCGCCCTCCAGCTGATCCTCCTCGACGCGGTCCGTGACCGGCTCGGCGACCACGCGGTGCGCACCGGCACCGCCTTCGTGCGGCTCGCCGAGCGCGAGGGCGGCGCGCTGCGGGTGATCCTGCGGGACATGGCGCGCGCCAGGGAGTACGCCGTACGGGTACGGGCCCTCATCGGCGCCGACGGGCTGCACTCCACGGTGCGGGCCGTGCTGCACCCCGGCGAGGGGCCGCCGCTGTGGAACGGCATCCGGATGTGGCGCGGCACCACCGACTGGCAACCCGTGCTCGGTGGCCGGACCGTCGCGGTCGCGGGCAGCAACGCCGCCGCGAAACTCGTCGTCTACCCGATCTCCCGACGGGCCCAGGAACGGGGCAGGGAGCTTCTCAACTGGGTGGCGGAGGTGCGGCTGCCGCCCGCGCACCACCACGGCATCGCGGGGCCCGCCGACTGGAACCGCTCCGGGCGGCTCTCCGACGTCCTGCCGCACTACGCGGGGTGGCGCATCGGCGACCTCGACGTCCCCGCGCTGCTCGCCGCCACGCGGCACATCCTGGAGTACCCGATGGTCGACCGGGACCCGCTCGCCCAGTGGGGCCGCGGCCCGGTCACCCTGCTCGGCGACGCGGCGCACCCGATGTACCCGGTGGGGTCGAACGGCGGCTCCCAGGCGATCCTCGACGCCCGGGTCCTGGCCCGCTGCCTCGCGCACACGGCCCCGGACCGGGAGGCGGGGCTGCGGGTGTACGAGGAGGTGCGGCGCGAGGCCGCCAACGCGGTCGTCCTCGCCAACCGCGCCATGCCGGCGGACCGCGTCCTCCACGCGGTCGCGCTGCGCGCGCCGGACGGCTTCGACCGGATCGAGGACGTCCTGACGCCGGACGAACTGGCGGAGCTGCGCGCGGCGTACCGCAGGACGACGGGCGCGGACGTGGCGGAGCTGAACGGGCGCGGGTCGTGGGGGGTGGGGTGACACAGGCTCAGGTGACACAGACTCTGAGGCTTACCAAGGCGGTGCCTGCGGCTCGCGAGGCGACCTCCGCGTCCGAAAACCGCCAGCCTCGCCCTCGCCCGCACGCGAGGCTCGACCCATGACCACCACCGCGCACACGACCCCCCGCACCCCACCGCCCAACACCCATACCCCGCCCACCACCTACACTCCGCTCCCCATCGCACCCGCCGTGCTCGCGCGACTCCGCGACACCGACGACGCCGGGCGGCCCTGCGTCCCGTACGTCGACCACGAGGGCGGCGACCCGCTCCGCTGCTGCCTGCGGCCCATCGCCCCCGGCGAGCGCGTCGCCCTCGTGTCGTACGCCCCGCTGCGCCGCTGGGCCGCCGAGACCGGCGCGGTCCCCGGCGCCTACGACGAGCAGGGCCCCGTCTTCATCCACGCCGACCCCTGCGAGGGGCCGTCGGGGGAGCGTGCGGGCTACCCCTTCTCCCGGGCCGGCGCCCTGCGGACGATCCGCCGCTACGACGCCCGGGGCCACATCGTCGGCGGCCGCCTCCTGGAGATCCCGGAGAGCGAGGAGCAGGGCTTCGACGCCGCGTTCGCCGAGGCCTTCGCCGACCCGGAGGTCGCCCTCGTGCACGTGCGCGCCGTGGAGTACGGCTGCTTCCACTTCGAGGTGCGCAGAGCAGGAGAGAGCAGGGCAGGAGAGAGCAGGGCGGGAGAGAACCGCTAGGGCCCGGCCACCACCGGCCCCACCACCCGCGCGAACTCCCGTACCAGCTCCGTCTCCCCGTCCCGGTGCCACACCATCCCGAGCACCGAGTCCGGGAGGCCGTCGACCGGCACGAAGACCACGTCCTTTCGGCCGTGGTACTCCGCCGTCGGGCGGCACAGCAGCATCGCCCCGCGGTCCGCCGCCACCAGGGTCAGGCCCTCCTGGAGCGTGCGGACCGCGGGGGCGGGCACGTCCGAGGGGGCATGGGCCGTGCGCCAGTACGCGGGCGCGGGAGCGGCCGCCGCGATCAGCGGGGTCCGTGTCAGCTCCGCCGCCGTGAGCGAGTCCCGCTCCGCGAAGGCGTGCCGCACCGACACGGCGACGGTCTGCCGCTCGCCGGAGAAGACGGGGCCGAGCACCAGGTCCGGCTCGGCGACCGGGAGCAGCACGATCGCCGCGTCCACCCCGCCGGTCCGCACCGCCCCGAACGGATCGGAGAGCGGCACCTCCACGAGCTCCGTGGCACAGACCGGGTGCCGCTCCTGGAAGGCCTCGACGGCCCGCATCAGCCGCGCGTCCGCCGTCCCCTGGAAACCGACCCGCAGGGTGCCCGCGACGCCCCGCGCAGCCGACCGCGCCCGCTCGACCACCGAGGCCAACTCGCCGTAGGACGGCCGCAGTTCGGCGAGAAAGCGTTCCCCGAGTGTGGTCAGGGCCACCCGGCGGCTCGTACGCTCCACCAGGCGCGCGCCGATGCGTCGTTCCAGGGCCGCGAGCAGCTGGCTGACGCGGCTCTGCGACACGTAGAGGCGCGCCCCCGCCCGCCCGAAGTGCAGCTCTTCGGCGAGCACCAGAAAGCACTCCAGCTCCCGGATCTCCAGCCCGTTCCCGCCCATGCCGCGCGGCCCCCTCTCCCTGATCGCCCCGACGACCGCCCCGGTCGATGAATCCGGCTCATACAAGGATGAGATCTTCCGCGTTGTTCCCCGGCGGGCACCCCCCACAGGGTGGATGCCATGTCACAGAGCACTCACATCCCGGTCCGGCACGGCGCGTTGCCGCGGCGGCGCGACCGTCTCGCCGTCCTCACGGTCGCCGCCGCCACCTTCTCCGTCGTCACCACGGAGATGCTCCCCGTCGGACTCCTCACCTCCGTCGGCTCCGGCCTGCACGTCTCGGACGGCACCGCGGGTCTGGCCGTCACCCTGCCCGGCATCGTCGCCGGGTTCGCGGCCCCGCTGCTGCCCGTCGCCGCGCGCCGCGCCGACCGGCGCACGGTCCTGTCCGTGCTGATGGTCCTGCTGGCCGCCGCCGACGTCGTCTCCGCGCTCGCGCCCTCCTTCGGCGTCCTGCTCGCCGCCCGCGTCCTGGTGGGCGTCTGCATCGGCGGGGTCTGGGCCGTCGCGGCCGGCCTCGGTGTGCGCCTCGCCGGCGAGGAGGGCGCGGGGCGGGCCACCGCGGTGATCTTCAGCGGGATCGCGGTGGCGTCCGTGCTCGGGGTGCCCGCCGGTACGCTCCTGGGCGAACTGGCGGGCTGGCGCTGGGGGTTCGCGGCCCTCGCCGTGCTCGCCCTCGCCGTCGCGGCGCTGCTCGCCACGGTCCTGCCCCGGCTGCCCGCGCACGAGGGGGCCGGACTTCGCGCGGTCCCGGGGCTGCTGCGCATCGGCCGGCTGCGGGCCGGGCTCCTCGCCATCACCCTCCTGGTCACCGGCCACTTCGCCGCGTACACCTACATACGCCCCGTCCTGGAGCGAGTGCCCGGGATCGACGCGGGCCTGATCAGCCTGTTGCTCCTCGCCTACGGGACGGCCGGTGTCGTCGGCAACTTCGCGGGCGGCGCCGCCGCGGCCCGCGACCCGCGCAGGGCGCTGCTCATGATCTGCGCCGGACTCACCGCCGTGCTGCTGCTCATGGTGCCCGCGGCCGGTTCGACGGCCGCGTCGGTGGCGCTGCTCGTGGCGTGGGGCCTGGCGTACGGCGGGGTCTCTGTCTCCGCGCAGAACTGGGTGATGGCCGCGGCCCCGCACGCCCGGGAGGCGGCGTCGGCGCTCTTCGCGGGGGTGTTCAACGTGGCGATCGCGCTCGGCGCCCTCTTCGGCGGCCGGGTGGCGGACGGCCGGGGGGCGGGGGCCGTGCTGTGGCTGGGCGGCGGGCTCGCCGGGCTCGCGCTGGTGGCGGTGGCGTGCGCGGGGGCCGCCCGGCGCGGCCGGCCCTGGCACGCGAAGGGGGCGGCCACCGGCGAACGGTGACCGCCCCTCATCAACGTACGGCAGGAGCTCAGCCCTTGAGCTCCGCGGCGACCAGCTCCGCGATCTGCACGGCGTTCAGCGCCGCGCCCTTGCGGAGGTTGTCGTCGGAGATGAAGAAGGCCAGGCCGTTCTCGACCGTCTCGTCGCCCCGGATGCGGCCCACGAAGGCCTCGTCCTTGCCCGCGGCCTCCAGCGGCGTGGGCACCTCGGTGACGACGACGCCCTCGGCCGAGGAGAGGATCTCGGTGGCCCGCTCGGGGCTCAGCGGCCGCGCGAAGCGGGCGTTGACCTGGAGGGAGTGGCCGGTGAAGACCGGCACGCGCACGCAGGTGCCGGAGACCTTCAGCTCGGGGATCTCCAGGATCTTGCGGGACTCGTGGCGGAGCTTCTGCTCCTCGTCGGTCTCGTTCAGGCCGTCGTCGACGACGGAGCCCGCCATCGGCAGGACGTTGTACGCGATCGGCGCGACGTACTTGTCGGGCTCGGGGAACTCGGCCGCCGAGCCGTCGTGGGTGAGCTTCGGTGCGTCCTCGCCGACCTTCTTGACCTGCTCGAACAGCTCGTCAACGCCGGCGAGGCCGGAGCCGGAGACCGCCTGGTAGGTGGCGACGACCAGCGCCTGCAGGCCCGCCTCCGCGTGCAGCGGACGCAGGACCGGCATCGCGGCCATCGTCGTGCAGTTCGGGTTGGCGATGATGCCCTTGGGGCGGTCCTTGATCGCGTGCGGGTTCACCTCGGAGACGACGAGGGGGACCTCGGGGTCACGGCGCCAGGCCGAGGAGTTGTCGATCACGACGGCGCCCTGCGAGGCGACCTTCTCGGCGAGGGCCTTGGAGGTGGCGCCGCCGGCCGAGAACAGCACGATGTCCAGGCCCGTGTAGTCGGCCGTGGAGGCGTCCTCGACGGTCACGCCGTCGATGACCTTCCCGGCGCTGCGGGCCGAGGCGAACAGGCGCAGCTCGTCGGCCGGGAACTTCCGCTCGGCGAGGATCTTGCGCATGACCTTGCCGACCTGACCGGTGGCTCCGACGATTCCGACCTTCACAGGGACTTCCTCCGTATGTGTGTGCGGCCTGGTGACCCCGGCCTGGGCTTGGCTCCATGATGCGTCTGTCCAGGGCGGCTCTGTCCAATCCATTGTCCGAGGTGCGGGACGCCACATTCGCCGGACGGGCCGCCGTGAACGTTTTGGGCGCTCCGGGCGTCGTAGGGGGAACGCGGGCAGGGGAGGCACATTGCTGCGCAGAAAGGCGCACCGCGCGCCGCGGCCGCAGGGGGCGGATCCGCTCGGTCCGGCGCTGGAGGACCGGGTACGGGCCGTGCTCGCGCTCGGCGGGGTGCCGCACGCCGATCTGCCGGACGGGGTGCAGCAGGTCAGGCTGAAGCTCCTGGAGCGGGCCGCGGACGGGCGCGAGGCGCCGCGTGACGTGTCCGCGTGGGCGGCGGTCGTGGCCTCCAACCTGGCGATGGACTGGCACCGCTCCCGGCGCAGGCAGGAGCGGCTCGGCGAGCGGCTGGCGGTCCTGTGGCGGGAGGCCACCGACGAGGACGGCGCGGAGGCGCGGGCCACCTCGCTGGCGGTGGCCCAGGGCCTCGGCGAGCTGCCGGACGCCCAGCGGCAAGTGGTGGTCCTGCGCTTCTACGCGGATCTCCCGGTCCGGGACATCGCGGATGAGCTGGGCATTCCGGAGGGCACGGTCAAGAGCCGGCTGCACACGGCGGTCCGGCTCCTGCGGGCGCGGCTGCACGAAGGGGAGGTGGTGTGACGTGCGGGACGAGGACTTCGACGCGCTGATGACGGCGATCACGGACGAGCCCGTGCCGGACGGGGCGCTGCGCGACCCCGACGTCGCCGCGGCGCACGCGGCGGCCGTGGCGGACGTCGCGCTGCTGCGGGAGCGGCTCGGCACGGTGGGCGACACGCTGGCCGCGCGGGATGCGCCTCCCGCGGCGCGGGCCGTCCCGCTCCGGCCCCCGCGCGCGGCGGACCGGCGCCGCGTGCGGGTCGCCCTCGGCGCGCTCGCCGCGACGGTGGCGGCGGCCGTGGTCGGCGGGCTCGCCTGGCTCGTGGTGGACACCGGGCCCGGGGCGGCCGACTCGGACGCGAGGGGCGCGGCGTCCGCGGAGCAGCGGGAAGACGGGGGCGGCGGGCACGCGGACCTGAGCGCGGAGGGCTTCGTCGCCTGCTCGCGGCTCATCGTGGAGGGCACGGTCACCGCGGTCGATCCGGTGCCGGGCGGGCTGCGGGACCGCGTCACGCTCGACGTGACGCGCTACTGGAAACCGGCGTCCGGGCGCCCCTCGGTCGCGTTCCCGATGGACCGTGACGCGGAGCGGCGCCCGAGGACCGGCGACCGCGTCCTGATCACCGTCGACGAGGGCGCGGGGGAGCCCGCCAACTGGGCCGTGGGCAGGGAACGCGACCGCCTGCGCGCGATGATCCGCAAGGCCCTGCCGGCCGCCGAGAAGATCCGGTGCGACGGCGGCCCGGGGCCCGCGGGCTGACCTGTGCCCGGGGGAAAGGGCAAAACGCCGGGCGGGCTCAGGAGAGCCCGCCCGGCGATGGAGGCCACCGTTACGGCGTGACCTTCTCGACCTTCACGCTGCCGCTGCCGGCGACCGTGCCGCCCGCGTTCAGCAGGGACACCTCGCCGAACAGCTCACGGCCCGCGGCGGCCGGGGCCTTCGCCTCGACCTTCGCGTCGATCTTCGCCGACTCGCCGTTGCCGAGCGCGACCCGCTTCGACTCGTCGACGGTGACGCTGCCGAGCGCGCCGGAGAAGAAGACGTCCCGGTAGTCGTACGCGGTCGTGCCGGACGGCACCGAGTAGCCCGCCACCTCGATCGTGTACGTACCGGCGGCCGGCTTGGTCAGGCTGACCGACTCCTCCGAGTCGCCCTCCGCCGACGAACCGACGACGACGCCGTCCTTCTTGACGGCCAGGTCCAGGTCGGCGGCGACGTCCGCGGGGGAGCCGATGGCCACGTCGAGACGCTCCGCGCCGGCGGGCACGACGACCTCGGTGGTCTGCGTCTCACCCTGCTTGATGCTGGGCCGCGCCGACTTGGCGGAGCCGAGCGAGCCGCCCTTCAGCTTGCCGTCGACGGCCGCGAAGTCGTTCGTCACCTTCCAGGAGACGGGCGCCGGCGTGCCGACCTTCGCCTCGGGCAGCGTCTGCACGGCCGGGTCGAAGGCGACGCCGAGCGCGGCGACGTTCAGCTTGTACGGGTTGTCGAGCATCGGCGACGTACGGCGCGACTCGACCTCGATCTCCCAGACACCGGCCTGCGGGTCCGCGTACGCACGCAGGTCCGGGCGGCAGGTGTTGGCCGGGTTCTCGTAGTTCGGGTAGCAGACGATCGACGAGGTGGAGTCGACCGGGACGCCGTAGGGGTGCACCGCTATGAAGCGGGTCTGGCTCTTGTCCTTCAGGCCGCCGAGGGAGACCTCCAGGGACTTGGCGCCCTTGGGGACCGTCACGAAGTACGACGTGGAGCTGTTGCGCTGCGCCGTGCCCGAGGCGGTGAAGGTGTACGACGGCTTGGCGAGCGGCTTCGAGACGACGACCGTCGACATGATCTGCTGGTCGACGCCCTCGGTGCGCTTGTCGTCGACGGTGAGGATCGCGCTGTGCAGTCCGGCCGAGGTGGCCTTCGCCTGGACCTTGACGGTGACCGGCTTGTTCAGGCCCAGCGTCACGTCGCCCTTGCCGAGCAGCTTGAACGTGCCCTCGTGGTTGTTGACCAGCTTCAGGCTGTGGCGGACGGCGCGGTCCGGGCCCGAGGTGCGGGTGATCGTGACGTCGTACGTCCGCTTCTGGCCGGTCCGCAGGCCGCCCTCGCGGTCGTAGATGCCGGTGCCGGGCTTCTTGAGCTCCTGATCGAGGGCGGTGTCGACCGGGGCCTTCACCGCGTACGTGTGCGCCTTCGCGCCGTCCTCGATGGCGTCCCAGGCGTCGACGACGTCGATGAGGCCGGTGCCCTGCGCGTACGCCTGCTCACCGCTGATGCGGCTCGCGGTCGAGGTCAGCGCGGTGCGCAGCTTCGCCGGGGTCAGCGAGATGTGCTCCCGCTTCGCGGCGGAGAGCAGCAGCGCCGAGGCGCCCGCGGCCTGCGGGGACGCCATCGAGGTGCCCTGCAGCATGGAGTAGCCGGCCGGGAGGCTGTAGCCCGCCTCGGCGACCGGGGCGCCGGGCAGCCAGGTCTGGGTGGTGTTGATGGCCGAGCCGGGCGCCGAGATGATCGGCGCGAAGCCGCCGTCCTCACGCGGGCCGCGCGAGGAGAACGGCATCATCGCGTACTTCTTCTGCACGGCCGAGCCGTAGTTGGCGGCCCAGGTCTCCTTGGAGATGGCCGCGCCGACCGAGATGACCTTGTCGGCCAGGCCGGGGTCGCCGATGGTGTTGGCGCCGGGTCCCGAGTTGCCCGCGGAGATCACCAGCTGCACGCCGTAGGTGTCGATGAGGCGGTTGTAGAGCTCGGCGCGCGCGTTGTTGCCGTCGTTGAGGGCCGGGAGGCCGCCGATCGACATGTTGACGATGTCGACGCCGCGCTTCGTCACGAGGTCGATCATGCCCTCGGTGAGCGCGACGTTGGTGCAGCCGCCGGTCCAGGTGCAGGCGCGCGAGGAGACCAGCTTGGCGCCGGGGGCGGCGCCGCTCATCTTGCCGCCGAACAGGCCGTTGGCCGCGGTGATGCCCGCGACGTGCGTGCCGTGCTCGGACTCGATGACGCCGATGTTGACGAAGTCGGCGTGTCTGCCGACCCAGTCGCCGCCGTACGGGTCGGTCGGCACGTCCTTGCGGATCTCGACGACGAACGGGACGCGCTCGACGACGTCGGTCGCCGGGTCGTCCTTGCCGAAGTAGGCGACCTGGTGGCCGTCCTTGTACGGCTTCATCGGCTTGTCGTCGGTGAAGTCCTTGTTGTCGTTCAGGTCGACACGGACGGTTCCGGCGGCCGGGTCGTAGAGCACGCCCCAGCTGTCGGTGGTGTCGCCGTCGCGGTTGATGTCGCCCTTGGCGTCGCCGCCGGTGGTGGCCGACTCGCGGAAGCGGTTGACCTGGAAGGAGCCCGCCGGGGCCTGCCACGTCTCGCCGTCCCAGGTGAAGACGGGGCCGCTGACCGGGTTGGTCATCCGGCGCCAGGTGGCGTCGGCGTCCACGATCGGGTCGGTCGCGGTCACCCAGTCGGTGATCTTGCGCTCGCCGGTGGTGGTCTTCTTCAGCGCGGGGTGACCCAGGTCGATGCCGGAGTCGAGGATGCCGATGGTGATGCCGCGGCCGTCGGCCTTGCGGTGCTTCTTCACGAAGTCGACGGCGCCCGTCTCGGCGGACGGGTTGTAAGGGTTCTTCGCCGGAGTGCTCTTGTCCGGGCCCGGGTATGTCCCCTCGGCGGCGGTCCTCGCGCCCTTGGCGCGGTCCGCGGCGGGGGTCGGGTCGTCCAGCTCGATCTCGTGGCGCAGGTCGATGGCGTGCACCGACGACAGCTTCGTGGCCGACTTGATCGCGGCGTCCGCCTCGGCGGTCGGCACGGTCGCGCGGACGTAGCCGAGCTTGTCGTAGGTGCGGCCCACCGAGCCGCCCTTGACGCCGTCGAGCTGGTCGGCGACCTGCTCGGTGGCGCCGGGCGCGGTGGCGACCATCATCGTGACGGTCTTCTCGCCGTCCGCCTTGGCGTCGGCGAGCAGTCCGGCGTCGGCAGGACCGAGCTTGCCGCCCGCGGACTTGGGGGCGGGCACGGGCGTCTCGTCCGCCGCGAAGGCGAGAGGGGCGGCCCCGGTCGCGCAGAGCGCGGCGGTCAGACCGACGGCTATCGCGAGACGGGGCGCGCGTCTGGCGCTGGAACTGGATCTGGGCATCGGCATCCCTGTGCGTGAAGGTCGGGAAGGAGGGTCGGTCCCCGCCCGGACCCCGAAGGGTCCGGAATTCGGGACCGGATGACCGCTCACCCTTACGTAAGTGACAGCTGTTTGGGGAGAGTTGTCCGAGCTGTGATCGAGGCGTGACGCAATTCCGCCATACGTCATCGCGGACAAGAGTGAGCACAAGGGACATTGGGTGGCTGCCGGCGCGCCCCGAAGGGGCACGGGGAACTGCGCGACAAGCCACGGCAAACCCGCAGACACAGAGCGTTCCCCCAAAGAACCGCCTAGCGTCACCCCGTGCACAAAGAACTCCGGGTGGCGGCCTACGCCGTATGCGTACGCGACGGCCACGTCCTGCTCGCCCGCTGGGTCGCGGGCGACGGCAGCAAACGCTGGACGCTGCCCGGCGGCGGCATGGACCACGGCGAGGATCCCTACGACACCGTGATCCGGGAGGCCGACGAGGAGACCGGGTACGTCGTCGAGCCGGTCGCGCTCCTCGGCGTCGACTCCCTGCGCCGCCGCTACCCGCGCCGGCTCGGCGCCGTCGCCGACTTCCACGGCCTGCGGATCGTCTACGAGGGACGCATCACCGGCGGCACCCTGCGCAACGAGACCGAGGGCTCCACGGACCTCGCGGCCTGGCACCCCCTGGACGCCGTACCCGACCTCGACCGCGTCGGGCTCGTCGACATCGGCCTGAGCCTCTGGCGCACCCGCCCCGCCGACGGCCACGGCCACCCCGCGGGCCCGGCAGGACCGGCGCGCTGACCCCGCCAACTGCCTTCCCTTCCCCGGCAGGTGAACACGGAGTGACCGGTGCCTCTCCGCCCGGAGAGGGGTGCGTGACCGCGCAGGGTGCCGGGTGATCCACGTACGGTGATCTGCGCCGCCCGTTGCGGCCTCGTTCACGCGCAGGTCATCCCCGCTGCCAACGATCCAGTACGAGCGGGCAGTTCGCAGGCCGCAGTCAGGCCCGGGCCGCCCGCGACCACTGCCGACGCGTTCGCACCCGGGGAGACCGCGCCATGCCGCGCATACGCTCTGTCGCCACCGCAACCGCCACGGCCACAACCGACGCGGCGTCTCGCGCCGCCTCCGCCGTGGCCGGACTCGACCGCCGCGCGTTCCTCGCCGCCGCCGGAGCGGTCACCGTCTCCGCCGGGGCCGGCTACGCCCTCGGCCCCGGCGCGGGCTCCGGCAACGCCGCGCCCGCGGGCCGGGCCACCGTCCCGCACTCCCGCCCGGCGCCCGCCGCGCCCCTCATGCCGTACAAGAACGGCACCACCCTGCTCACCGTCGCCGCACCGCGGGGCGGCCACGGCTACCGGCGGCTCGGCGACGGGCCCGCCTGGCGCCGCGTCGTCCGGGGTGACCTCGCGGCGGCCAGGGCGGGCCGCGAGAACCGGCGCACCGCGCTCGCCGCCTTCGTGCAATTCACCGACCTGCACCTCGTCGACGTACAGCACCCCCTGCGCTACGAGTACCTGCGCGCCCAGACGGCCAGCGCCTGGCGGCCCCACGAGTCCCTGTCCGTGGCCGGCGCCGTCGCCCTCGTCGAGCGGGTCAATGCCCTGCGCGGCGCGCCCGCCACCGGCGCTCCCCTGCACTGCGTCGTGACGACCGGCGACAACACCGACAACAACTCCCGGTCCGAACTGGACTGGTTCCTCAAGGTGATGAGCGGCGGCCGCATCACCCCCAACACCGGCGACCCGCGCCACTACGAAGGCGTGCAGAGCAGCGGCCTCAAGCTGTACTGGCACCCGGACGACGCCCTGCGCGACGCCGACAAGGGGCTCGGTTTCCCGCGCCTGCACGGTTTCCTCGACGCCGCGATCAGCGAGGTGAACAGCCCCGGCCTCGGCCTGCCCTGGTACTCCACGGTCGGCAACCACGACGCCCTGCCCGGCGGCTGCTGGGCGCCCCGGGACCCGTACTTCACCGAATTCGCCACCGGCGGAAGGAAGCTGATGTCCCTGGACGAGGCGCGGGGAGCCGCCCTGTGGAAGGCGGTGAAGAAGGGCCGCGACCCCAAGGGCGCGCACTTCAAGGAACTCCTCAAGAGCGAGGCGCGCCGCATGCGGCCGGTCACGCCGGACGCGTCCCGCGCGCCGTTCACGCCCGTCGAGTACCTCCAGGCACACCTCGACCCCGCGCACGCGGGCCCCGGCCCCGTCGGCCACGGCTACACCCAGGAGAACCTCGCCGCCGCCACGCAGTACTACTCCTTCCGCATCAGCGACGACGTGCTCGGCATCAGCCTGGACACCACCGACCCCGGTGGCCACTACGAAGGCTCGCTCGGCACCGCCCAACTGCGCTGGCTGGAGCGGGAGCTGACGGCCAACGAGCAGCGCGACGGCGGCCCCTCGTACGTCGTCGTCCTCAGCCACCACACCAGCAGGACGATGCGCAACCTCCGCGACGACCCGGCACGGCCCGGCGAGGCCCGGCACGGCGGCGACGAGATCGTCCCGCTGCTCGGCCGGTTCCCCTCCGTCCTCGCCTGGGTCAACGGCCACAGCCACAAGAACGCCATCACCGCGCACCGCACCGCGCACGGCTCCTTCTGGGAGGTCTCCACCGCCTCGCACATCGACTTCCCGCAGCTCGCGCGGGTGGTGGAGATCAGCGACAACCACGACGGGACGGTCTCCGTCTTCACCACCCTCATCGAATCCGCGGCCCCGCACCGCACGGACTTCGCCGACCTCTCCCAGACCGGCCTGGCCGCGCTCTACCGCGAGCTGTCCTTCAACGCCCCCGGCGCGAGGCCCACGTTGGGCGGCGAGCCGGGCGACAGGAACACGGAACTGATCCTCAAGAAGGGCTGATCCGCCGGAGCGGGGGGAGGGGCGATCGGCTGAAACACGCCCAACCCGCCCACCCGCGTCAACCTCCGCCCCGGGCCGCCCGGTCCCCCCTGTCGACCGCGACCGACGAGGCTCGACACCCATCGACGAGGCTCGACAACGAGGGGGAACCACATGTCAGTGCGCAGAAGCCGCCTGCTGGGCGCGGCGGCGATGATGACCACGGCGATGGCGCTGACGGCGGGGGCGCTCACCGTCCCGGCCTCCGCCGACGCGCGGGGGGACCGGCACGAGGCGACCAGGCGGGCACTCGACGGCATCGTCGCCGAGGGCGTGCCCGGCGTGACTGCCCAGGTGCGGGACGAGAACGGGCCCTGGAACGCCGCTTCGGGCCTCGGGGACCTGAAGCGGAAGACCCCGCGCGGCGAGCACGACCGGTTCCGCGTCGGCAGTATCACCAAGACGTTCGTGGCGACCGTGCTGCTGCAATTGCAGGCCGAGGGCCGGATCGATCTGGACGACACGGTGGGGAAGTGGCTGCCGGGTGTCGTCGAGGGCCACGGTCACGACGGCGACAGGATCACGGTCCGCCAGATCCTCAACCACACCAGCGGGATCGCCGAGTACTCCGAGGACGAGGAGTTCGTACGGAAGGTGTTCGGCAAGGACTTCTTCAAGCACCGCTACGACACCTGGGCCCCCCGGCAGCTGGTGGATCTCGCCATGCGCCACAAGCCGGCCTTCGAGCCCGGCACGAACTGGAGCTACTCCAACACCAACTACATCGTCGCCGGGATGATCATCAAGAAGGTGACGGGGAACGCGTACGGCGACGAGATCAGGCGCCGCGTCATCGCCCCCCTCCACCTGAACGCCACCACGGTCCCCGGCACCCGCCCCACCGTGCCGCGGCCCAGCTCCCGCGCCTACGGAAAGCTCCCCGCCGACCCCGAGGCCAAGGTCTACGACGTCACCGAGCTCAACCCGTCCATGGCCGGATCGGCGGGCGAGATCATCTCCGACTCGGGGGACCTGAACCGCTTCTACGCGGCGCTGCTCGGCGGCAGGCTGCTGCCGAAGGCGCAGCTCGCCGAGATGAAGACGACGGTTCCCGTCGGCGACAAGGGCGCCGGATACGGGCTCGGCATCTCCGTCCTGAAGCTGCCCTGCAAGGGGGTGATCTGGGGCCACGACGGGGGCATCCACGGCTCGTCGTCCCTGGCGGTGACGACCCCGGACGGCCGCCATTCGCTGGCGCTCAACATCAACGGCGACTGGGCGGGCGACGCCGATCCGGTGGTGACGGCGGAGTTCTGCGGCACGTGAGCCGAGGACATGCGAAGGGGCGGAACCCGTGGCCCACGGCGTTCCGCCCCTTCACTCCCCTCCTGCGGTCCTGCGGTCCTGCGGTCCTGCATATGGCGGTCCGTACCCGCGTTATCTCGGCAGCACCACCACATACGCCGCCGGGTCGCGGTCGACCGACGCCATCAGCGCGGTCCGCACCACGGTCGCCTGCTGTTCGGCGGAGTCCCTGAGCTTCTTGGGGGTGATGTGCACGACGGTGATGCCGAGCCGCTCCAGATGCTCGCGCTTGCGGACGTACTCCGACCACATCGCGTCCTCGTCCTGGCGCGGCGCCCGCGTGTCCAGCTCCACGGCGACGGCGTGGTCGGGCCAGTAGGCGTCGACGCCGCCCAGGTGCGGGCCGCCGGGCAGCCGCAGGTCGACGTTCCAGAGCGGGTCGGGCAGCCCGTGCTCGGTGACCATCCGGTACAGCCGGTCCTCGGCGATGGCCCGGCCCTCGGCGAGCAGGGAGTCGACGGCGTCCACGACGTGCGGGCGCGTGAGCAGCCGCGCGTTGTTCAACTCCCGTACCACCGCCGCCGGTTCGCAGTGCCCGCCGCGCACCGCCTCGGTGAGCAGGCGGCGCACGGCGCCCGCGTCGGTGAGCTGCGCCACGGCGTCGGCGAGGGCCCGCGGCACCGGCGCCACCGGAACTCCCGTGACCTGCTGGGAAGTCGGCATCACCTGGCCGCGCACGAGCCGGACGAAGCCGACGGACCGCAGGCGCCGGGTGCGGGGCACCAGGACGTCGACGCGGTCCAGGGAGAGCAGCGGGGGAGCGGACGAGAAGCGGTGCAGGGCGAGCGCGGCGAGGCCCGTGATCATCGCGTCCGCGTACGGGGCGTGGGCCTCGCCCGCGCGGGGCTGGGCGGGCACGGCCCTTGCGGCGCGGACCGGCGGGCGCCCCGCGTACAGCAGGGCGCCGTGCAGCCGCTCCTCGCTGGTCGGCGGGCCCGGGTGCAACAGGCAGACGCCCGGGAGCAGTTGCTGCCAGGGCCCGCCAGGACGGCAGTGCGTTCCGGCGTCCGCCGCGGTGACGCCGTGCTCGCCCAGCTGGGCCGTGCTCATGACGCGGAGCTGGACGTCGGCGAGGTGCTGGAGGGGGAGGGGTGAGAGCGGGGTGTCGTGGTTCATGACCCGGTCGTTCCCGCGGCCGACCGCCCCGCTAACCGGTGTTACACGCCCGTCGACAAACCCGGACAAGCTCGCCCTAAAGCACGGACGTTCGACTGCCGATGAGCTCCCGCGTGCGACACCGCCCTGACCTGCGCCGCCGGGGCGGGTGCCCGGTCCCCTCCCGCCGGGGCGGGGGAGGGTGACCGGCACCCTCCCCTCACCCCGTCGCTCAGACCGCGGCCCCCGCGTCGCAGGCCTGGGCCCGCAGTGAGCGGGCCAGGTCGTCCCGCGCCTCGAGGACCAGGCGGCGCAGGGCGGGCGCGCCGGACTCGTGGGCGGCGAGCCACTCGTCCGCCGCCGCCAGCGTCGCCTCGTCGCCCTGCAGGTGCGGGAAGAGTCCCTTCACCACGTCCATGCCGATCTGGATGGACCGCTCGGCCCACACCCGCTCGATGGCGGCGAAGTACTTGGCCACGTACGGCGCCGTCAGCTCCCGCTGCGAGGGCCGTGCGAACCCCGAGATCGTCGCCTCGACCAGCGCGTTGGACAGCGCGTCGGACTCCACCACGGCGGCCCACGCCTGGGCCTTGACCGCCGCCGAGGGCCGCGCGGCCAGGCACCGCACCTGGTGCCGCTTGCCGGAAGCCGTGTCGTCGCGGGCCAGTTCGGCCGCGAGGACGTCCTCGCCCGCGACGCCGTGCGAGGCCAGCGGGGAGAGGAACGCCCAGCGCAGCTCCTGGTCGACGTCCAGGCCGTCGATCTTGGCGGTGCCCTCCAGCAGCCCCTGAAGGAGCTGCAGGTCGGCCGCCGAGGAGGCCACGGTGGCGAAGAACCGCGCCCACGTCAGCTGGTGCTGGCTGCCCGGCTCGGCGAACCGCAGCTCGCGCAGCGCGCCCTCGGCGAGGTCCCGGCCGCCCTCTTCGCGCCAGGCGGGCGCGGCGTAGTGCGTGAGGGCGGAGTTGGCCCAGGCGTGCAGCATCTGCAGCACGCCGATGTCGCTCTCGCGCCCGGCGAAACGCAGCACCAGACCGATGAAGTCACGGGCGGGCATCAGGCCGTCCCGCGTGAGGTTCCACAGCGAGGACCAGCACAGGGCGCGGGCCAACGGGTCGGTGATGTCGCCGAGATGGCCGCGCAGCGTCGCGAGCGAGTTCTCGTCGAAGCGGCTCTTGCAGTACGTGAGGTCGTCGTCGTTGACCAGGACCAGCTCGGGCGCCGCCTCGCCGGCCAGCTCGGCGACGACCGTGCGCGGGCCTTCGACGTCGGCCTCCGCGCGGGCGTACCGCTCCAGCTCGCCGCCGGCCGCCCTGCGGTACAGGCCGACGGCCACGCGGTGCGGCCGCAGCTCGGGGTGGGACTCGGCGGCCTCCTGGAGGACGGAGAGCTCGGTGATGCGGCCCTCCGCGTTCAGAATGACCTGCGGGGTCAGGGAGTTGACGCCCGCCGTCTGCAGCCAGGCGCGCGACCAGGCCGCCATGTCGCGCCCGGAGGTCTCCTCCAGGACCGAGAGCAGGTCGCCGAGGACCGTGTTGCCGTACGCGTGCCGCTTGAAGTAGCGCCGGGCGCCCTCCAGGAACGCGTCACGTCCGGCATACGCGACGAGCTGCTTGAGGACCGAGGCGCCCTTGGCGTACGTGATCCCGTCGAAGTTGAGCTTGGCGTCCTCCAGGTCGCGGATGTCCGCCGTGACCGGGTGGGTGGAGGGCAGCTGGTCGGCGCGGTAGGCCCATGCCTTGCGGTTGTTGGCGAAGGTGATCCAGCCGTTGGTGAAGCGGGTGGCCTCGACCATCGAGAAGGAGCCCATGAAGTCGGCGAAGGACTCCTTGAGCCACAGGTCGTCCCACCACCGCATGGTGACGAGGTCGCCGAACCACATGTGGGCCATCTCGTGCAGGATCACGTTGGCCCGGCGCTCGTACGACGCCTGGGTCACCTTGCCGCGGAAGATGAACTCCTCGCGGAAGGTCACCAGGCCCGGGTTCTCCATCGCGCCCAGGTTGTACTCCGGGACGAACGCCTGGTCGTACTTCCCGAAGGGGTACGGGTAGTCGAAGTTGTCGTGGAAGAAGTCCAGGCCCTGCTTGGTGACGAGGAAGACGTCGTCGGCGTCGAAGTGCGGGGCGAGGCCCTTGCGGCACATAGCGCCGAGGGGGATCTCCAGGCGCGTGCCGTCGTCGAGGACGCGCTCGTAGGAATCCGTCACGTAGTGATAGGGGCCGGCGACGACCGCCGTGATGTACGTCGAGATCGGCTTCGTCTCGGCGAACGTCCATACGCCGTCGGACAGTTCGCCCACGCCGTTGGACCAGGCGGTCCACCCCTCGGGCGCCTGCACCTGGAAGCGGTAGGGCGCCTTGAGGTCGGGCTGCTCGAAGTTGGCGAAGACGCGGCGGGAGTCCGCCGGTTCGTACTGCGTGTAGAGATAGACCTCGCCGTCCTCGGGGTCGACGAAGCGGTGCATGCCCTCACCGGTGCGGCTGTAGGCGCACTGGGCGTCCACCACCAGTTCGTTCTCCTCGGCCAGATCCTCCAGGGTGATCCGGGTGCCGTCGAAGACCTCGGAGGGGTCCAGGTCCTTGCCGTTGAGGGAGAGGGCCGTGACGCTCGGGGCGATCAGGTCCGCGAAGGTCGCGGCGCCCGGCTCGGCGCTGCGGAAGCGGATCGTGGTGACCGATCGGAAGGTGCGCGGTTCCTGACCGCTCTCGCCGACCGCCGAACGCAGGTCGAGGAAGACCTCGTATCCGTCGACGGAGAGCAGCGCGGCCCTCTCGCGGGCCTCGTCGCGGGACAGATTCTCACCGGGCACGGGCGGCACTCCCTTGTGACTCGCTTGGCTGCGTGACTCGCATGGCTGTGTGACTTGCGGGGTGTGGCTCTGCATGCCGCACATGACGCGCGTCACTCGTACGAATGTCTACGATCCTCGCATGTGCCGCCTGCGGCCGACATCCGGGAATGCCCCGATGCGCCCTGGACGTTTTCCCGGCCAGATGCGAACGCATTCCCTAGGGAGAGACATGTCCGAGAACGGCAGCAAGACCCCCGTCGACTTCTGGTTCGACCCGCTGTGCCCCTGGGCCTGGATGACGTCGCGCTGGATGCTCGAGGTCGAGAAGGTCCGTGACGTGGAGGTCCGCTGGCACGTGATGAGCCTCGCCGTCCTGAACGAGAACAGGCTCGACGAGCTCCCCGACGAGTACCGCGAGATGCTGGAGACGAAGGCCTGGGGCCCCGTCCGCGTCGTCGTCGCCGCCCAGCAGGAGCACGGCGAGGAGATCACCGGAGCCCTCTACACCGCGCTCGGCACCCGCTTCCACAACCGGGGCGAGGGCGCCACCCGCGAGGCCGTCGTCGGCGCTCTGGAGGACGTCGGGCTGCCCGCAGGGCTCGTCGACCACATGGACTCGGACGCGTACGACGCGGAGCTGCGCGCCTCCCACAAGGAGGGCATCGACAAGGTCGGCCAGGACGTCGGCACGCCGGTGATCGCCGTTCCCGGCCCGAACGGCGAGCAGATCGCCTTCTTCGGTCCCGTCGTGACCCCGGCGCCCAAGGGCGAGGCCGCGGCGCGGCTCTGGGACGGCACGCTGCTCGTGGCGTCGACGCCGGGCTTCTACGAGATCAAGCGGACCCGTACCGAGGGCCCCAACTTCGAGTGAGTCCGCAACAGAAAGGCCCCCGTGAGTCACGTCCTCACGGGGGCCTTTCCTCTGTCCGCCCGCCTCGGGAAGGTTGAGAAGACGATCACGAGGCAGGACGTCCGACGGCCGTCGCCGGGGGAAGCTCGGCGACGGCCGTGACTCAGGGGGCCAGCAGCAGGCTGTTGACCCGCTCCTTGGCGGCGGCGTAGCGCTTGGCCACGTCCTGCCAGTTGACGACCTGCCACATGGCCTCGATGAAGTCGACCTTCTGGTTCTTGTACTGCAGGTAGAAGGCGTGCTCCCAGGCGTCGAAGACCAGGATCGGCGTCGAGCCCTGGCCGACGTTGCCCTGGTGGTCGTAGACCTGCTCGACGATGAGGCGGTTGCTGAGCGGCTCGTAGGCGAGCACGCCCCAGCCCGAACCCTGCGTCGTCGCCGAGGCCTTGGTCAGCTGGGCCTTGAACTTGGCGAAGGAGCCGAAGGACTCGGCGATCGCGTCCGCGAGGTCACCGACACCGTCGGCGGCCAGCGGCTCGCCGCCGCCGCCGTCCTTCGGGCTGTTCATGTTGTGCCAGTAAATGCTGTGCAGGATGTGGCCGGAGAGGTGGAAGGCCAGGTTCTTCTCCAGGCCGTTGATGGCGCCCCACGTCTCCTTGTCGCGAGCCTCCTCCAGCTGCTCAAGGGTGTCGTTCGCGCCCTTCACGTACGCCGCGTGGTGCTTGTCGTGGTGCAGCTCGATGATCTGCGGGTTGATGACAGGTTCGAGCGCCGCGTAGTCGTACGGAAGTTCAGGAAGCGTGTAAATGGCCATGAGTCCGAGCCCTCCGACTGCTGCTCTGCTGTGGTGCGCTGTTGTGTTGCTCAACTTATTGCAAGTCTTGCGCAACTGCAGGCTAGCAGCAGGAGTGGTGCGAAGTTGATCAGCCCTTTGTCCTAGGTCCGCAGGGGAATATCAGCGCAAACGACGAAGCCCCGGACCGCGAGGTCCGGGGCTTCGTAGGGGTTCACGGCTAGACGGCCGCCGCCCGCTTCTCCGCCGTCTTCTGCCGCACGAAGCCGATCACGGCGAGCACCAGCGTCAGCGCGCCGGTGGCGAGGAGCTGCTTGCGCGTGTCCGGCTGGTCGGTCATCAGGTAGAAGACGTACGCCATCGCGGCCAGCGCCACCCACGTCAGGAACGGGAACGCCCACATCTTGATGACCAGCGCGTCGGGCGTCTCGCGCTCCGTCCTGCGGCGCAGGATCAGCTGCGAGACGGCGATGAAGACCCAGACCATCAGGATCATCGCGCCGATCATGTTGAGCAGCCAGGGGAAGACGTCGTCCGGACGCCAGTAGCTGAGCAGCACGCAGACGAAGCCGAAGACCGAGGAGGCGAGCACCGCGAGGCGCGGCACGCCGCCCGAGACCTTGCCGAGCGCCCGGGGGCCCTGGCCGCGCTCGATCAGGGAGTACGACATGCGCGAGGCGCCGTAGATATTGGCGTTCATCGCGGAGAGCAGGGCGACCAGGACGATGACGTTCATGATCTCGCCGGCGGCGGGGATGCCCAGGTGGTCGAGCGTGGCCACGTACGGGCCCTTGGCGACGACCTCCTTGTTGTCCCAGGGCAGCAGCGTGACGACGACGAGCATGGAGCCGACGTAGAAGACGGCGATGCGCCACATCGCCGTGCGCACGGCCTTGGCGACGCTCCTGACCGGGTTCTCGGACTCGGCGGCCGCGATCGTGACGGTCTCCAGACCGCCGTACGCGAAGACGGAGGCGAGGAGGCCGATGATCAGGCCGTCCGTGCCGTTCGGCATGAAGCCGCCCTCGCCGGTGAGGTTCTCCAGGCCGGGGGCGGAGGTGTCGGAACCGGGCAGGATGCCGAGGATCGCGAGGACGCCGATGCCGAGGAAGAGCGTGATGGCGCCGACCTTGAGGGCGGCGAACCAGAACTCGAACTCGCCGAAGTTCTTCACGGCCGTCAGGTTGGCGGCGCAGAACACCAGCATGAAGAGGGCGACCCACGCCCACTCCGGGCTGTCCGGGAACCAGCCGACCATGATCTTCGCGGCGCCGATGCCCTCCAGACCGACGGCGACGCAGAGCAGGAACCAGAAGCCCCAGCCCGCGGTGAAGCCCGCCCAGGGGCCGATGGCCCGCTCGGCGTGGACGGAGAACGAGCCCGACGCGGGGTTCGCGGCCGACATCTCGCCGAGCATGCGCATCACGAGCATGACCAGCGCGCCGGAGACCGCATAGGCGAGGACGATCGAGGGTCCTGCCGCGGCGATGCCCGCCCCGGAGCCCACGAAGAGTCCGGCGCCGATCACGCCACCGAGGGCGATCATGGAAAGATGCCGCTGCTTGAGGCCGTGGACGAGCGGGGAGTCGGCCTTGGGTGCTGCGTCAGGTGCTGTGTCCTGAGGGGTGGACGTCCGAGACATGGGCGTGCCCTGTTCAGTAGCCGAGACGGGGGAGAGAGCGGCCCACAGTCTGAGCTCCGGCACCGCTGACAGGGAACAGCTGACCGCTATACGGACACGACGCTCACACGTTGTGAAGGAACGCGCACATCAAGTTCACCTGTTGTTCACGCGTGCCGCACGCCACTCCCGCAGCCCCGCGACCGCGAGGACGAGCCCCGTCGCCCCCGCCGACCAGAGCAGCTGCGGCCGCGCCGCGTCGTCCGTCAGCATCAGCACGAGCACCGCGGCCATGGCGGCCAGCGCCGCCCACGTCAGATACGGGAACGCCCACATCCGCAGCACGAGCCGCTCCGGCGCCTCGCGCTCGATGCGCCGGCGAAGGCGCAGCTGCGAGAGCGCGATCAGCGCCCAGACGAAGAGGAGCACCGCGCCGACCGAGTTGAGCATGTAGAGGAAGACGGAGTCCGGCCACTTCAGATTGAGCAGGACCGAGACGAAGCCGAAGGCGACGGACGCGAGGACCGCGCGGCGCGGCACCCCGCCCCGGCCCACCGTCAGCAGGGCCTTCGGCGCCTCACCGCGCTCGGCCAGCGAGAAGACCATCCGGGACGAGCCGTAGAGGTTGGCGTTGAGCGCCGAGAGCAGCGCCACGAACACCACGATGTTCATGATCGTCCCGGCGGACGGCACCCCGATCGAGTCGAGGACCGTCACATACGGACTGGCCCCGGCCTTCTGCGCCGTCCAGGGCAGCACCGTCACGATGACCAGCATCGACCCGACGTAGAAGAAGAGGATCCGGTAGACCGCGCTGCGCACCGCGCGGGCCACCGAGCGCACCGGGTCGTCCGACTCGGCCGCGGCGATCGTCACGACCTCCAGACCGCCGAACGCGAAGACGACCGCGAGGACCCCGGAGACGACGCCCTCCCAGCCGTTCGGCAGGAAGCCGCCCTGCCCGGTGAGGTTCGTCAGGCCCACCGGGTCCGTGTCCGGGAGCACCCCGAAGGCGGCGAGCAGACCGAGGACCAGGAACGCCACGATCGCGAAGACCTTCAGGGCCGCGAACCAGAACTCGAACTCGCCGAAGTTCTTCACCGAGGTGAGGTTGGCCGCGGTGAAGACGACCATGAAGATCAGCACCCAGGCCCACTGCGGCACCGCGGGCGCCCAGCCGTTCGCGATCTGCGCGGCGCCGGTCGCCTCCACGGCGAGCACGACGACCAGCAGGAACCAGTAGAGCCAGCCGACGCTGAAACCGGCCCAGCGGCCGAGGGCGCGCTCGGCGTGCACGGAGAAGGAGCCCGACGCGGGCATCGCGGCGGACATCTCGCCGAGCATCCGCATCACGCACATCGCGAGCGCGCCCGCGATCAGGTACGAGACGACGATGCCGGGACCCGCGACGGAGATCCCGGCCCCCGACCCCACGAAGAGCCCGGCGCCGATCACGCCGCCGAGGCCGAGCATGGTGAGGTGGCGCTGCTTGAGGCCGCCCCCCAGGGGCTCCGGGCCGGTTCCCGGCGCGGGCGGGCATTCAGCGCTCGGGGAAGGGTGCGCACAACCCCCGGTGCCGGGTGCCGATTCGTCGGGGGTTGCGTCGTGCATGGTGCTCAGGCTGCTCTCGGGCTCACAGAACTTTGGTGGGACCCTACAGTCTCCCCGCGCGGCAGCCCTTCGCGCAAAACGAGGCACCCACCCGCCGACCTCCGTGACGAGCATCACGCCGCCCGAGGTGTACACGCGTTCCTTTGTACGGAGCCCACCAAGGCCCGGCCCCGGGGTTGTCGCCCGGTGACCGTGTTGCCGCGCCGGGGCCTGGGATAGCGTCGACGCGTCCCCACCTGCCCTCCTTCCCGCGGAGTCACCGATGAGCATCGCCGCTGCCACCACTCGCCCCGGCCAGGTCCTCGCCGACCTGCTGCCCGCGTCCCGCGTGAAGGACGCGGCTCTCGTGCTCGGCGGCGCCGCGCTCACCGGGATCGCCGCCCAGATCGCGGTGCCCGTGCCGGGCTCCCCGGTGCCGGTGACCGGGCAGACCTTCGCCGCGCTGCTCGTCGGCACCTCGCTGGGCGCCCGCCGCGGCTTCCTCTCGCTCGCCCTGTACGCCCTCGTGGGCATGGCGGGCATGCCGTGGTTCGCGCAGGCGGGCTCCGGCGTCGCGGCTCCCTCCCTCGGCTACGTCCTCGGCATGCTGCTCGCCGCCACGGTCGTGGGCGCCCTCGCCCGCCGCGGCGGCGACCGCTCCGTGCTGCGCACCGCGGGCACGATGGTCCTCGGCTCCGCGATCATCTACGCGGTCGGCGTCCCCTACCTGGCCGCCGCCACCGGCATGTCGCTGGCCCAGGCCGTCGCCGCCGGGCTCACGCCCTTCCTGATCGGCGACGCCCTGAAGGCCGCGCTCGCGATGGGCGCGCTGCCCACGGCGTGGAAGTTCCTCGACCGCTGAGCGGCCACCGCGGTCAGTCGATGTCGATGTCGACGTCGATGTCGATGTTGTAGATGTCGATGTTGTAGTTGTTCCTGAAGAGGTTCGCCGGGTCGTACGTGGCCTTCACAGCGGCGAGCCTCTTCAGTGTTTCCGGGTCGTACAGCCCCTGTGGCCGGTCGTTGCCGCCGAAGACGAAGTTGAGCGAGCGCCCCAGGGTCTGCGGCGCCACGAGCCCGAACGCCTCCGCGTGCACCTTCCGGAGGGCCTCGACGCCCGTCCCGTCCAGCGGCGACAGGAGCCGGACCAGCCAGCCCGCCTCGCGATAGGGCACCGCGTTCCGCGCGGGCCGCGCCAGCGCGCCGCCCAGGTGGTTGAACTGCAGGATGTGCATCGAGGCCGCCCGGGGCCCGGCCAGCGCGAGGATCTCACCGGCCGCCGTCACGTCGAGGCTGCTCAGGACCGCGTTGTCGCCGTAGAAGGCGTGCGGGAAGTCCGGGTCGCCGTGGATCGTGGGGCTCTCGGCGTACGGCATCTCCCGCAGCGTGTCGGACACCGTGGGCCCGAGCTCCCGCAGCGGCGCCACGATCCGCTCGCCCTCGGCCTGCGAGCCGGTGAACGCGACCCGGATCAGGACGAGGTAGCGGCCCTTCAGGTGGGGCGGCAGATGCGGGAGGTCCGGGTACACGATCGCCGCGAGGGACGACGTCAGCTCGTCGGGCAGGGTCCGCGTCCACTCCTCGTAGCCGCGCAGCACGGCGGCCGGGTCGACCACGGTGCCGTCGAAGGCGAGGGCGCCGCCGTACAGCCTGGCCACCGGCACGAGGCCGATCTCAAGGTCCGTGACCACGCCGAGGTTCGCGCCGCCGCCGAGCAGGCCCCAGAAGAGCTCCGGCTCGCGCTCCGGCGTGACGTGGCGCGGGACGCCGTCCGCGGTGACGACGTCGACCGAGCGGACGTGGTCGGCCGCGTACCCGAACTCCCGGCCCAGGATGCCGAGTCCGCCGCCGAGTGTGTACGAGACGACACCGACGCTCGGCGCGGTGCCGTTCAGCGGGGCGAGGCCGTGCGGCGCCGCGGCCTCGGCGACCCGGCCCCAGCGGGCGCCCGCGCCGACGGTGACGGTGCGCGCCCGCGGGTCCACCCGGACCGAGTCCATGCGCCGGGTGCTGATCAGGACGCCGCCCTCCGAGTCACCGGGCACGCCGTGCCCGGTGGCCTGCACGCCGACGGGCAGGCCGGCCCCGACGGCGTACGACACCGCTGCGACGACGTCGTCGGCGCTCTCGGCGCCGACGACGAGGGCGGGCCGCGTCGCGAAGCCGGTCTGCATTCCGGCGAGTTCCTCCTCGTACCCGGCGTCCTCCGGCCGGAACGCGAATCGCTGTGCGGTGAAGTCCACGGGTGCCTCCGTTGTCTGGTCCGACACGGAGAGCATTACTCACCGGCGGGACGCCCCGGCGTCAATTCCTCCGTGGTTCCACCGGAATTCCGGTGGACGACACAGCCCCCGCGGGTCCGCCCGCGGGGGCTGTGGGGGAGTGCGGAGGGCGCCGGGGTCAGGCGTCGGTCCGGTCCGCGCCCGCGGTGTCCCGTGGCCTGACCTTCTCCCGTACGAGCGAGAAGACGACCACGAACGCGGCCGCGAGGAGCGAGAGGAGTACCTGCTTGCGGCCGGTCTCGTCGGTCAGCATGTAGACGAGCACGAACGAGATCATCGCGATCGTGACCCACGTCAGGTACGGGAAGAGCCACATCTTCACGACGAGCTTCTCCGGCTCCTCGCGCAGGATGATCCCGCGCATCCGCAGCTGCGTGAAGCTGATCATCAGCCACACGAAGAGGGCCACCGCGCCCGAGGAGTTGAGCAGGAAGTCGAAGACGGTGTCCTTCCACTGGTAGTTGAACCAGACGGCGACGAAACCGAAGACGACGGAGCCGAGGATCGCGGCCTGCGGCACACCGCGGGAGTTGGTCCGCGCGAAGGCCTTGGGCGCGTCGCCGCGCTGACCGAGCGAGAAGGCCATGCGCGATGCGGTGTAGAGGCCGGAGTTGAGGCAGGAGAGCACGGCGGTGAGAACGATGACGTTCATGACCTGACCGGCGTGCGGGATGCCGATCGAGTTCAGCGCGGCGACGTAACTGCCGTCCTTGGTGATCGACTTGTCGTTCCACGGCAGGAGGGTGATGACGACGAGGATCGAGCCCAGGTAGAAGACGCCGATGCGCCAGATGACGCTGTTCGTCGCCTTGGTGACCGCGCGCTGCGGGTCCTCGGACTCACCGGCGGCCAGCGTGACGATCTCGCTGCCCATGAAGGAGAAGACGACCATCAGCACACCGGTGAGGATGGCGCCCGCGCCCTTGGGCATGAAGCCGCCCGCGTCCGTGAGGTGCGCGAATCCGTCGCCGGGGTTGTCGGAGCCGGGCAGCACGCCGAAGACGGCGAGCAGGCCGATGATCACGAAGCCGCCGATGGCGACGACCTTGATCCCGGCGAACCAGAACTCGAACTCGCCGTAGGAGCCCACCGAGACGAGGTTCGTGGCGGTGAGCACCACCATCACGATGAGCGCCCAGCCCCACTGCGGGACGGCGGGCACCCAGCCGTTCAGGATCACGGCGCCCGCGGTGGCCTCCACCGCGAGGACGACGACCCAGAAGAACCAGTACAGCCAGCCGATGGAGAAGCCGGCCCAGCGGCCGAGCGCCTGGTCGGCATAGGTGGAGAAGGAGCCGGATGCGGGCCGTGCGGCGGCCATCTCGCCGAGCATCCGCATCACGAGGACGACCATCGTGCCGACGAGGGCGTACGAGACGAGGATGGCGGGCCCGGCGGCGGCGATGCCGGAGCTGGAGCCGACGAAGAGGCCGGCGCCGATCACACCACCGATGGCGATCATGGAGAGGTGGCGGTTCTTGAGACCCGCTTTCAGGCCGTCGCCGTGGTCACCACTGTCGCCAGACCGCGGATCCCCAGGGGGATGGGGGGTGCTGTCTGCCTTCGCAAGGGAGGGTTGCGAGGTCATGGACGAATCCTTAAGTTCTCGGGTCACGAGCCCCCGCATTCAAACTCAGGGGTGAACGGGACGGAAGTCCTGAATCCGGATTGTTGTATTACCGACGAATGGCCTGGACCAAGGTCCCGACCTGGGAGATCAAGGAACCGCCCCGGTCGCGGCTACCCGCCTCCCGGCGTGCCACACTCGGACCCATGCGCGTGTACCTCGGCTCGGATCATGCCGGCTACGAACTCAAGAACCACTTGGTCGAATGGCTCAAGGGCCACGGCCACGAGCCCGTCGACTGCGGGCCCCACATCTATGACGCCCAGGACGACTACCCGCCGTTCTGCCTGCGCGCCGCGGAGAAGACCGCCGCGGACCCGGAGGCGCTCGGCATCGTCATCGGCGGCTCCGGGAACGGCGAGCAGATCGCCGCGAACAAGGTGAAGGGCGTGCGGGCGGCCCTGGCCTGGAGCGAGCAGACCGCGGCGCTCGGCCGTGAGCACAACGACGCGAACGTGATCTCGATCGGCGGCCGCATGCACACGCGGGAGGAGGCGACGAAGTTCGTCGAGATCTTCCTGGCGACGCCGTACTCCGGTGAGGAGCGGCACACGCGGCGCATCGAGATGCTCTCCGCGTACGAGGAGTCCGGGGACCTGCCCCCGATTCCCGAGGGCCACCCCCAGCAGTAGCCGCCGCGTCGGGCTCCGCCCCGGGCACCCGCACCACCAGCGGCCGCCACGGGGCTCCGCCCCGGACCCCGCTCCTCAATCGCCGGAGGGGCTGAATCCCAGCGAGCGCGGGGTTTCAGCCCGTCCGGCGTTTGAGGACGAGCCCTGAAGGCGATTCTTTTCACCGCACAACCCCCGGAGGGACCCGTGCCGGAGGGGCACACCATTCACCGGCTCGCGGACGACCACCGTGAGCGGTTCGCCGGAGAGCCGGTGACCGTACGCAGCCCGCAGGGCAAGTTCGCCGACAGCGCCGCCCTGCTCACCGGACAGGTGATGGAGGCCGCCGAGGCCCACGGCAAGCACCTCTTCCTCGGCTTCGCCGACACCGGGTGGATCCACGTCCACCTCGGGCTGTTCGGCAAGTACACCCTCGGCGCGACCCCCGCCCCGCCGCCCACGGACACCGTCCGCCTCCGCCTCCTGACCGACGCGTACCACTCCGACCTCCGCGGCCCCACCACCTGCGCCCTCATCACGGACGACGAGAAGCAGGCGATACACGACCGGCTCGGCCCGGACCCCCTGCGGGACACGGACGGACCGGAGAAGGCCTACCGCCGCGTATCCCGCAGCCGCACGACGATCGCCGCCCTCCTCATGGACCAGAAGGTCATCGCGGGCGTCGGCAACGTCTACCGCGCGGAGGTCCTCTTCCGGCACGGCATCGACCCGTACACCCCGGGCAAGGACGTCACCGAGGCGCAGTGGAACGCGATCTGGGCGGACCTCGTCGCCCTGATGCGCGAGGGCGTCCGCCTCAACCGCATCGACACCGTCAGGCCCGAGCACACCCCCGAGGCGATGGGCCGCCCGCCGCGCGTCGACGACCACGGCGGCGAGGTCTACGTCTACCGCAGGGCGAACCAGCCCTGTCACCTCTGCGGCGGCGAGATCCGCACCGCGGACCTCGCGGCCCGCAACCTCTTCTGGTGCCCGGCCTGCCAGCGCCCCGCTTGAGATCACCCCGACCGCATCACGAGTCCGGGGATATGACACAGGCTCTGAGGCCTCAGAACCCGTGCGGCAGCCAGGGGGCCACGTCCGAGCCGAAGGCCACCGAGGCCTCGGTCAGCGCTCCCTGGCGCAACTCCCGCACCCGGCCCGCGCCCGCCAGCGACGTGAGGGACACGCCTCCCAGGTAGGCGGAGCCCAACTCCCGTATGGACAGGGCGAGATCGGCCGCGTCGGCCGTGCGCTCGCACGACGCGCCCTTCGTGTCACCGGTGAGCCGCCAACGCCCCTCGTTCCAGGGGCAGAACGCGTCCTCGACCTCGAACACCACGTCCAGGGGCGTCTGATACGTACGCGCCTCCAGCGCCGCGCCCACGTCCACGAGCCGTACGTACAGCGCGTCGGCCACCTTCAGGTCGCACCGGCGCACGTCCGAGACGAGCTGGAGCAGCGGATCGTCGACCGGCCGGTTGCGAGCAAGGACCGACGACGTGAGGTCGATGCCGAAGAGGAACCGCCACAGCGCCGCGTACGCCGCCGGGTCGAGCGCCTCGATGTCGCGCAGCCTGACCTCGCCCTTGGGACCCTGCGAGTCCCACTCGGGCTTGACGGCGAACCGCACGTACCCGACGAGCTCGCCCGCGCGCTCGGCGACCACGCACTGAAGCGGTGACGCGCCGTCCCGGTTCTCCTTCGGGTCGAGGAGGACGAGCCGCTCCCAGCCCGGCCGGCGGGCCAGCATGCCAGGGCGCCCGGTGACCCGGCGTGCGTACAGGGCCTCGCACGCCTCGTGGACGTCGGCGGGCTCCGCGTACCGGACAAGTACGTCATCGGTACCGACGGGGACGGACAGCCGCACCCGGGTCGTATCGATGCCGGCCCGCATCTGCTGGGTGCCCGCGCCGTACCCGAACCGGCCGTAGATGACCGGCTCCGACGCGGTGAGCACGGCGAGCGGCTCGCCCCACGCACGCACGTCGTCCAGCTGCCGTCGCATCATCGACGTCAGGATCCCGCGCCGCCGGTGCGTGGCCGCGACGCCCACCATCGTCACGCCCGCCGCGTCCACCAGCGCGCCGCCCGGCACCGAGAGACGGAAGGAGAACGCCCCCGCCGACCCCACGCACGCCTTCCCGTCCCACACGCCGATCGACCGGTCGTACTCGGCGAGCGCGCGCCACAGCTCCTGTTCGTCCTCCGATTCGGCGACGCCGCCGAACGCGAGCTCCAGAGCTCCGTACCACGTCTCCCAGTCGTCCTCGCCGAGCACTCGTATGTCTGTCGTCATATGCCATGACTATCAGGGCAACAGGTCTGCTGCGACAGGGTTTCCGCGCCCCGGTGAGCCCGTCGCCGCCCGTTCCCGGCGTGCCTGGGACGGGGGACAACTGGGACCTCCCGTGCGAAGTGCGCGGCTCGCTGGATAAGGTCCACGAGCAATGGCGGTACGAAGAGAAGGGCGCCCACGGCGCGAGCGAGGCGAGCGGCGTGCGCAAGCCGAGACGTTCACGGCCCGGATGAAGAAGCGTCTGCACCGGGTCCGCATCGTGCTGCGCAAATCCGGGGTCGACTACTTCCGCGGCGACGGCTCCGACTGGATCGCCCTGGCCGGGCTCCTCCTGACCGTCCCCGTGATCACGTCCGCCACGATCGTCAACAGCGTCTGGTGCTCGCCCGCCGCACTCGTCCTGCCCATCGTCGCGGGCGGCCTGCTCCTGCGCCCCGCCAGTCTGCTCGGTCTGTACGCGGCGTCGGCGGTGGCCCTCATCGTCGAGTCCGTCCAGCTCGGCCCGTACGCCGAAGGCGTCTCCCGGGTCACCCCTGGCACCGTCCTCGTGGTCGCCGCCTGCGGCTTCTTCGGCCTCCTCATCGCCCAGTTCCGCAGCCGGGTCGGCGTGCCCTGGCGCGGCGGCGGCACGATGCTCTTCGACCTGCGCGAACGCATCCGCGTCCAGAGCAAGTTGCCGAAGCTGCCGCGCGGCTGGCACCGCGAGATGGCGCTGCGCCCGGCCGGCGGCCAGTCCTTCTCCGGCGACTTCGTGGTCGCCGCCCGCACGAACGGCGGCCGCACCCTGGAGGCCGTGCTCACCGACGTCTCGGGCAAGGGCATGGACGCGGGGTCGCGGGCGCTGCTTCTCTCCGGGGCGTTCGGCGGCCTGCTCGGCTCCCTGCCCCCGCACGCCTTCCTGCCCGCCGCCAACGGCTATCTGCTCCGCCAGGACTGGGACGAGGGCTTCGCGACCTCCATCCACCTCGTCCTGGACCTGGAGACCGGCGACTACGAACTCTTCTCCGCGGGCCACCCGCCGGGCCTCCAGCTCAGCGCGGGCAGCGGCCGCTGGGAGGAGAAGACGGGCCAGGGCCCGCTTCTCGGCGTCTACGACGGGGCGCAGTTCGACCCCGTCAAAGGCGTCCTGCGCCCCGGCGACGTCCTGATGCTCTTCACGGACGGCCTGGTGGAAACCTCCGACCGCGACATCGCCGAGGGCATGGACCGTCTGACGGGTGAGGCCGACCGGTACGTGGCCGGAGGCTTCCACGGCGCGGCCTGGCACCTCATCGAGGCGGTCGCGAAGGACGTGAACGACGACAGGGCGCTGCTGTTGATCTGCCGGGAGGCGTGAGGTGGGCGCCGTGCGGACGCCGGTGAGCGGGCTCGTGCGTGTGGAGTACGGGCAGCTCTACGTGGAGAGCGATCCGGACGGGGCGGGGGCGGATTTCCACGACGCGTGCGCGGGCCAGGAGAACGGGCTCTGCGGTGCCGCGATACCCGGCTTCCTGTACCTGGTCTCGGGCCTGCACACCGGAGAGATCCACTTCACGGTGGAGGTCCACGAGGGCCCGCCGCTCCTGGAGGACCACTGGGAAGAGATCGTCGAGGTCTCCTTCCGGCCGGTGGGCCCCGAGACGGCGCTCGACCTGTGGGGTGGCATGGGGAGCTTCCCGCTCGGACTCGAAGAGATCGACTACCGGGTCCGCTACTGCGGCAGCAGGCTGGACGAAGCTCGTGAGAGGGAGGACGAGTTCCTCGAGTCCCCCGGCATCGAGGAGCACCTCCTGCAGTTCTGGCCCGCACCGCCGGAACGCGACCGTCTCGTCAGGCAGACCGGAAACAGCGCCGCGTACTGGCACAGCACCGCACGCGATCTCCCTTCCGCCGAGCAGCGGGCCGAGGCGAGACGCCGCCGGCGGTCGGCGGAGGAGTGGGCCGCGCGGGAGGCGAGGGAGCGCCACGAACGGGATGAGTGGGGTGGCGAACTCCCCGGCGACCGCCTGCGGAACGTGGGCGGCAACAAATGGGGGCTCATCGAGCTCGCCCCCGAACTCGCCCACGCCCTGGACCGGTTGGCCCCGGAGCGACAGCGCGCCGTCGCCCGCTGGGCCATGCGCCGCGCTGCCGAGGCGGCCGGGCTCGACCGCGTCGCCTGGATCGCCCCGGCGCTGGCGGCGGCCGAACGCGGGGAGCCGCTGCCCGCGCCCTTTGACGACCAGGGCCGCGTGGTGGACCGCATGTTCGCCGACCCGGCCGTGCCGGACACCACCGTGGCCCCGGCCCGCCCTGGGCATCCGGCGATCCGGCAGCAGTTCCTGGCGCTGCCCGCCCTGACCGCCGCGGTCGAGGATGATCCACTGCAGGCCGCCGTGGACGCCCTCTTCGCCGCCGCCGTCACCTACGGCTCCGACTACGGCGCGCTGTTCGCGGAGGCCCGTTCTTCCTTCCCGGACGAACTGGGCCCGGCGGCCGCCACCGCGTAGTCACCGCCGCCCGGCAGCACCCGCGCCAGCCACTCCGACCGCCCTGCCGCCAACGGCCCGAGGACCGCGAGCAGCAGCACGTACCCCGCGATGAAGGGCGAGAGCCGTTCGTCGAGGCCCGCGCCCGCCGCCATCGTGGCGAGGATCAGGGCGAACTCGCCGCGGGCGAGCAGGGTGGTGGAGATGTTGGCCGCGGGGCCCGCGCCGAACCCGTACACGCGGGCCGCGCCGAGTCCGGCGAGGACGTTCATCAGGAGCGTCACCGCGACCGCGGCAAGCACCGGCCACACCACCACCGGCAGGTCGCCGGGGTCGATGGAGAGCCCGAACGCGAAGAAGAAGATCGCCCCGAACGCGTCCCGCAGCGGATGCACCAGCTTGCGGACGCGTTCGCCGGACGCCGTGCTGCCGACCATCAGGCCGACCATGAACGCGCCGATCGCGTCCGCGACCCCGAACCACTCCGAGACCCCGGCGACGAAGACCGCGGCGCCGAGGAAGGAGATGACGAGCAGCTCGTCGTCCCGGGTGTCCATGAGCCGCCCGACGACCTTCGTGCCGAAGCGGGCGACGAGGGCGAGCAGCAGCAGGAAGCCGAACGCCTTGCCGCCGTCCATGACCGCCGCCGCGAGGCTGTCGGCGCCGGACAGGACGGGCTGCAGGGCCGCGAGGTAGAGCGCGAGGAAGATGTCCTCGACGACGATGATGCCGAGGATCGGCTTGGTCTCCGGGTTGCCGAGGCGGCCCGTGTCGACCAGGACCTTCGTGACGATCGCGGAGGACGAGATGCCGAGGACCCCGGCGAGGACCAGCGCTTCGGAGGTGCCCCAGCCGACCGCGAATCCGAAGCCCAGGCCGGCGCCGACGTTCAGGGCGAGGTAGGTGCCTCCGGCGAGGGCCATCTTGCGGCCGCCCGTCTTGAGGTCGTCCAGGTGGAACTCAAGGCCCAGGTAGAAGAGGAGCAGCACCAGGCCGAGCGCCGAGAGCATCTCCAGGTCGTGGGGGTCGGAGACCAGGACCACGCCGGGGGTGTGGGGGCCGAGGAGGATCCCGGCCAGGATGAAGAGGGGGATGGTGGGGAGTCCGATGCGGCCGCCGAGGCGGGCGAGGACGGCGGCGGCGAGGAAGGCGCCGCCCATGGCTATCAGGGTGTCTGCGTGTCCGATGGGCCCGCTCCTCCTGTAGGGGTTGGCAAAGAGAGCGTCAAGGACGCGTCAATACTTAGATTACCAAACGACCTACAGGGTGTGCCGGGCCGAACGCCAGGGCCCCGAGGCGGGCGGTCGGGGCCCTGCGTCACGCCAGGCTCAGACGCGGCCCTCCGCCGCCGCTGCGACGAACGCGGTGAAGGCCCCCGGCGCGACGGTGAACGCCGGGCCCTCGGGATCCTTGGAGTCGCGCACGGCGACGTGGGCGCTGAGGTCGGCCACCTCGACGCACTCGCCACCCGTGTCGCCGCTGTACGACGACTTGCGCCAAGCCGCGGGACCAAGCGGAGCGCACTCCACGCACTCGCCGCCCGTGTCACTGCTGTAGCTCGACTTACGCCATGTCGCACCCGTCAGAAGCTGGTTGGTCCCCATAACGTTCCTCCATCACGCGCGCGATCAGTGCCGCCGAGTCCTCCACGGACAGGGCGGATGCCTGCAAGCGAGCGTAACGAAGGGAACTTTCCTTGACCTTCTCGGGATAGGCCGTCATATGCCCCTGCACGAAGTCCTCGGTGTAGATGAGGTCGGGGTCGTCCTCGAAGCGGAGGGTCGTGAACGAGCCCATCAGGCCCGCGTGTTGGCCCGCCGTGAACGGCAGGATCTGGAGGTTCACCCACTGGCTGTCCCGAAGGTCCAGCAGGTGCGTCAGTTGTTCCCGCATGACCTCGCGGCCGCCGATCTCCTGGTGCAGGACCGCCTCGCTGAGCACCACCCACACCAGCGGCGGATTCTCCTGCTCCAGGATGCGCTGCCGCTCCATGCGGGCCGCCGTCCGGGCGTCGAGATTTTCGTCCGTCAGGACGCCGAGAACGGCGCGCGCGTACGCCTCCGTCTGGAGCAGTCCGTAGACCAACTGCGCCTGGAATGTGGAGATGTACGAGGCCCGCGCCTCCATCTCCGCGTACGCCTGGAACCAGCTCGGCAACTGGCTTCGCAGGACGAGGCCCACGAGGCGCGACAGCTGGCCTTCCGTCCCCAGCGCCGCGTCCACCCGCTCGGAGAAGTCCCGCGTCGGCACCCTCTTCGTCGTCTCGATCTGGCCCACCAGGGAGCCCGTACAGAAGATGCAGTCGCCCAACTGTCCCTGGCTCAGTCCGGCGGTTTCCCTGAGGCGGCGCAATTCGGCGCCGTAGTAGTCGAGGGGTGAGGCGCTCGCGTCGAGCGCGCGGGGCTGGGTCACGTAGGCCTCCAACGCCACGGAGGGTTGAATCCGGTCCGTGTTCAACCGTAAGCAAAAAGTCACCGAGTGGTGGGGCGAACGCCTCAACTGGGGTTAACCCCACCCCGGGTTCGCCAGCCGTCCTCATGGTCCACGGCACCCCCTGATCCGTACGTTCGAACCATCGACCAGGAACGTACGAACGGAAGGCGGGCACAGCCATGGGGCTGCGACGGAAGAACCGGGCCGAAAAGGGCAGCACGAAGGTGGCAGCGGTGCCTCCGATGCCGAGTGCCCTGCCCGGCGACTGGGCCGTCGAGCTGCGCGGAGTCCGCCGTCAGTACGGCCGCGGCTCCGGCGCCGTGCACGCCCTCGCGGGCATCGACCTCGCCCTGCCCCGCGGCAGCTTCACCGCCGTCATGGGCCCCTCCGGATCCGGCAAGTCCACCTTCCTGCAGTGCGCGGCGGGCCTGGACCGGCCGAGCGCGGGCACCGTCCACCTCGGCGGCACCGAGATCACCGGCATGAGCGAGAACAAGCTCACCGCGCTGCGCCGCACCCGCCTCGGCTTCGTCTTCCAGGCCTTCAACCTGCTGCCCTCGCTGACCGTCGAGCAGAACGTCGTCCTGCCGATGCGCCTCGCGGGCCACCGCCCCGACCGCCGCAAGGCCGCCGAGATGCTCACCCGCGTCGGCCTCGGCGACAAGGCGCGCCGCCGGCCCGGCCAGCTCTCCGGCGGCCAGCAGCAGCGCGTCGCCATCGCCCGCGCCCTGGTCACCGAGCCCGACGTGATCTTCGCCGACGAGCCGACCGGCGCCCTGGACACCACCACCGCCACCGAGATCCTCGGCCTGCTGCGCTCCGCCGTCGACGCGATGAACGCCACCGTCGTCATGGTCACCCACGACCCGGCCGCGGCGGCCTACGCGGACCGCGTCCTCTTCCTCGCCGACGGTTCCCTCGTCGACCGCCTCGAAGGCGCATCCGCCGCGCAGATCGCGGCCCGGATGACGAGCCTGACCGCCCCGGCGTACGCGGGGGTGGCCGCGTAATGGCGTACGTCCCCAACGGCCTCGCCCGCGCGGCCGTCCGCTTCAAACCCGCCGCCTTCGCGGGCACCTTCGTCGCCCTGATGATGGCCTCGCTGATCGTGGCCGCCTGCGGAATCCTCCTGGAGACCGGGCTGCGCGCCTCCGTGCCGCCCGACCGCTACGCGGGCGCCCCCGTGGTGGCCGCCGCCGACCAGTCCGCCCACTTCGTCACCGGCAGCGGCGACAGCAAGTCCGAGTCGGACACGCCGCTGCCCGACCGGGCGCGGATCGACGCCTCCCTGGTCGCCGAGGCGGGTGCGGTGCCCGGCGCGCGCACCGCCGTGCCCGACGTCACCTTCCCCGTCCAGTCCGGCGGCAAAGACGTCACCGCGCACGGCTGGGGCTCCACCGCCTTCACCGGCGAGAAGCTGACCGCGGGCCGCGCCCCGCACCCCGGCGAGGTCGTCCTCGCCGCGCCCGGCGCCACCGTCGGCGACCGCACCACGCTCACCACCGCGGACGGGCCGCGCGACTTCCGGGTTTCCGGCACCGTACGGGCCGGGCAGGCCGCCCCCACCGCCTGGTTCGCCGACTCCGATGCCGTACGCGTCTCCGGCCACCCGGGACGCGTCGACGCCGTCGCCGTACTGCCCAAGGACGGCGTCCCGGCCGACGCCCTCAAGGCACAGGTGGCACACGCCCTCGGGGGCAAGGCCAAAGTCCACACGGGCGACGACCGCGGCGCCGCCGAGGGCTCCGAACTCGCCTACGCCAAGGAGCTCCTGACCGCGCTCGGCGGCTCCTTCGGCGGCATCGCCGCCCTGACCGCCGTCTTCACCGCGGCCGGCACCGTCGCGCTCTCCGTCGGCCAGCGCGCCCGCGAGTACGCGCTCCTGCGCGCCATCGGCACCACCCCGCGCCAGGTCCGCCGCACCATCGCCACCGAGACGCTGCTCGTCGCGCCCTTCGCGGGAGCGGTCGGCGTGCTGCCCGGCATCGCCCTGGCCAGTTGGTGGTTCGGGCAGCTGAAGGAGAAGGGCGCCGTCCCCGAGGCCGTGGACCTGTCGGTCTCCTTCATCCCGCTCGTCTCCGCCGTCGGCGTCGCCGTCCTCACGGCGCTCGGCGCCGGCTACCTGGCGGCCCGCCGTCCCTCCCGCATCAAGCCGGGCCAGGCACTCAGCGAGGCCGCCACGGAACGGGCGTCGCTCGGCTGGATCCGCACCCCGCTCGGCATCGCCGCGGCGGTCGGCGGCGCGGTCTTCGCCGGATTCGCCGCGAACAACACCGGCGACGACGCGGCGAACGCGGCGCTCGGCGTCGTCATGCTCTTCATGCTCGCCGTGGCCCTGCTCGGCCCGCTGGTGGCGCGCGGCTGCGCCGCCTTGTTCGGGCTCCCGCTGCGCGGCGCGGGCGCCGCGGCCTCGCTGGCGGCCGCCAACTCCCGTACGAACGCCCGCCGGCTTGCCTCCGCGATCACTCCGATCGTGCTCGCCATGGCCTTCTCCAGCGTCCTCGTCTTCATGCACACCAGCGAGGACCGGGTCGCCGCCGACCAGCAGCGCGCGGGCATCACCGCGGACCACATCGTCACCTCCGACGCGGGCCTCGCGCCGGGCACGGTGGCCAGGGCCGCGCACGCCGACGGCGTCACCTCGGCCGTCGGCCTGCTCAAGACGTCCGTCCTCGTCCCGCTCGGCTCGGGCGGCGACCGCTGGCTGGAGTCGGCGTCGGCGCAGGGCATCACCGGCTCCGCCGCCGACCTGGCCGACGTACAGGACCTGAAGGTCGAGACGGGCGCCCTCACCCTCGGCAAGGGTGAGATCGCGATCGACGCCCGCCTCGCCGACTCCGCCCACGTGAAGAAGGGCGAGCGCATCGACATCCGCATGCCCGACGGCACCAAGGCGTCGCCGAAGATCGTCGCCACGTACGGCAGGGGCCTCGGCCTCTCCCAGGTGACCATGCCCGCGGCCGACCTGAAGCGGCACGTCACCTCGTCCTTCGCCACCGAGGTCTGGACCAGGGGCGGCTCCGCGCAGGCCCTCGCCGGCCTCGGCACCCTCCAGGACCGCGACGGCTACGCCACCGCCCAGTCCCTGGACCGCGAGCTCAACGCCTGGGCCAACACCACGATGGCGGCCGTGCTCGGCGGCTTCGCGGCCATCGCCGCGGTCAACACCCTGGTGATGACGGTCCTCGACCGCCGACGCGAGCTCGGCACCCTGCGCCTGATCGGCTCCACGCGCCGCCAGGTGATGGGGATGATCCGCTGGGAGGCGCTGCTCGTGACCTGCGCGGGCATCGTCATCGGCTCCGCCATCGCCCTGGCCACGCTCGTCCCGATGATGAACGGCCTGACCGGCGAATCCCCGTACGTACCCCCGGTGTTGTACGGCTCGTTCGTGGCCGCGGTCCTGGTGCTGGGCCTGGCGTCGGCGACGATCCCGGCGCGGGCGGCGCTGCGGGCCAGGTGATGGAGGGACGGCAAAGGCGCGCCCGGCGGTGAAGTACACCGCCG
>NZ_JBHVZA010000041.1:0-53843 GCF_042880275.1 Streptomyces sp. NPDC058308 | reverse complement strand
TTGGCACGCTGTTGAGTTCTCAAGGAACGGACGCTTCCTTTGTACTCACCCGCAGAACAGTGTCTGGGGTTTTCCTCCGGGCGCTTCCCTTCGGTGTTTCTTTTTGTTCTTCGTTCTTGCGTTTCCGACTCTATCAGACTCTTTCGTGTCCGACTCCCTCGGTGCCTTTCCGGTTCCCGCTCCGGCCTTTCGGCTTTCGCGTTTCCCTTTCCGGCGGTTCCGACTTTATCAGGTCTTATTCGACTCTCTGACCACGTCCACCGCAGACATGCGGGAACGGACTCAGAGATAGGATCTGACGTGAAGGTTGCCGCCGGGACCGGGCGCTTACCGCGCCCCACGGCCTCAGGCAGGAGTCCGACTCTACATCGGGCATCGAGCAGGCGCAAATCGTTTGTGCACCTCCTCTACGTCCGCCAACCGGGACCTCTCATGCGGAACCGGGACTTCTTATGACTTACCCTTCTGAACAGTGCGTCGTCCATGACAGGTAGTGGCGGCGGCTGTGATTCTCCACCCCCTGGGAGGCATGCCATGACCAGTGTTTCGTCCCCGCTTGCAGGACGCGCCATCGGGCTCTCTGCTGTACCTGATCCCGTGTTCTCGGGTGCGATGGTCGGGCCTGGCACGGCTATCGATCCCGTGCGCGAGCCTTCCGAGGCCGTCTCTCCCGTGGACGGCATCGTCGTCTCTCTCCACCCCCACGCGTTCGTGGTGGTCGATGATCAGGGTCATGGCGTACTGACGCACCTCGGCATCGACACCGTGCAGCTCAATGGTGAGGGCTTCGAGCTCCTCGTCAACAAGGGCGACACCGTGCAGCGCGGCCAGGCCGTCGTGCGCTGGGACCCGGCCGCCGTCGAGGCCGCCGGCAAGTCCCCGGTGTGCCCGATCGTGGCGCTCGAGGCCACGGCGGAGTCCCTCTCCGAGCTCGTCGAGGACGGCGAAGTAAAGGCCGGCGACGCACTCTTCAGCTGGAAGTGACGTCATCGCCGTCGCTGACGGCAGGTACGACAACCACCGCGGCGGCTGGGCCCGCCGCACAACCGGAGACGGTGAGATGGAGACAACGCTGCGAGGCGTCGGTGTGAGCCACGGTGTGGCGATCGGCGAGGTTCGGCACATGGGTACGGCGGTTCTCGAGCCGCCGGCCAAGCAGATTCCCGCGGAGGAGGCCGAGCGCGAACAGGGGCGTGCTCGCCAGGCCGTGGAAGCTGTGGCGGCCGACCTGAACGCCCGCGGTCAGCTGGCCGGTGGCGAGGCCCAGGCGGTGCTCGAAGCGCAGGCCATGATCGCTCAGGACCCGGAGCTCATGTCCGACGTCGACCGGCGCATCACCGTCGGCAGCACGGCCGAGCGCGCCGTCTACGACGCCTTCTCCCACTACCGCGAACTGCTGGCCGGTGCCGGTGAGTACATGGCCGGCCGGGTGGCGGACCTCGACGACGTGCGGAACCGCATCGTCGCGCGGCTGCTGGGCGTGCCGATGCCGGGCGTCCCGGACAGCGACGAGCCGTACGTGCTGATCGCGCGTGACCTCGCGCCCGCGGACACCGCGCTGCTCGACCCGGCTCTCGTCCTCGGCTTCGTCACCGAGGAGGGCGGGCCCACCAGTCACAGCGCGATTCTCGCGCGGGCGCTCGGAGTGCCGGCCGTCGTCGCGCTGCCGGGAGCGGGTGAGCTCGTCGAGGGCACCGTCGTGGCCGTGGACGGCAGCACCGGTGAGATCTTCGTGGACCCGAGCGCCGAGAAGAAGGAGCAGCTCGAGGCTGCCGCCGCCGAGCGCAAGGCCGCGCTGGCCGCCGCGACCGGGCCCGGCGCCACGTCCGACGGGCACAAGGTGCCGCTGCTCGCCAATGTCGGCGGTCCCGCCGACGTGCCGGCCGCCGTCGAGGCGGGGGCCGAGGGTGTCGGTCTGTTCCGTACCGAGTTCCTCTTCCTGGACGACAGCACGAAGGCGCCGTCCGAGGAGAAGCAGGTCGACGCGTACCGCACGGTGCTGGAGGCCTTCCCCGAGGGCCGTGTCGTCGTGCGTGTGCTGGATGCCGGTGCGGACAAGCCGCTGGACTTCCTGACGCCGGCCGACGAGCCGAACCCGGCGCTGGGCGTGCGCGGGCTGCGGTCGCTGCTCGACCACCCCGACGTGCTGCGCACGCAGCTGACCGCGCTGGCCAAGGCCGCCGAGGGGCTGCCCGTCTACCTCGAGGTCATGGCCCCGATGGTGGCGGACCGCGCCGACGCCAAGGCGTTCGCGGACGCGTGCCGTGAGGCGGGGCTGCAGGCGAAGTTCGGTGCGATGGTCGAGATTCCGTCGGCCGCGCTGCGGGCGCGCTCGATCCTGCAGGAGGTCGAGTTCCTGTCGCTGGGCACCAATGACCTCGCGCAGTACGCCTTCGCCGCCGACCGGCAGGTGGGCGCTGTGTCCCGGCTGCAGGACCCGTGGCAGCCCGCGCTGCTCGACCTGGTCTCGCTGTCCGCCGAGGCGGCGAGGGCCGAGGGCAAGAGCTGTGGCGTGTGTGGCGAGGCGGCTTCCGACCCGCTGCTCGCGTGTGTGCTGACCGGTCTCGGTGTCACCTCTCTGTCGATGGGTGCGGCGTCCATTCCTTACGTGCGGGCGACGCTCGGCAAGTACACGCTGGCGCAGTGCGAGCGTGCCGCGTCGGCCGCGCGTGCCGCGGACAGTGCCGAAGAGGCCCGCAAGGCCGCGCAGGCGGTGCTTTCGGGCGAGTAACCGACCGCTCGGCTCTTTCGAGGGGCGCCCCACCAAGTCGGTGGGGCGCCCCTCGGCGTTCAGTGGGTGTGGCCCCCTTCGGGATCGCCTTCCTCGAGGTCGGGTGCCGCGCAGTAGTCGACGCCGGATTCCGGGGAGACGAGCTCTCCCGAGAGGGCGTCGGTGCAGTAGGCGTCGAAGACCTCGGCCGCGGTGAGGGGCTGGAGCCGTCCGCCGTTCATGCGCCAGCCCTGGACACGGTCGCGTGCGCCTTCGGCGCTGGAGCGCAGCACCATGCCGGCCGCGCGGTGGGTGGCGATGCCGACGGCCAGGACCGTGGCGAACTCCAGGGCTTCGGTGTCGTCGAGCAGGGCCCGGCCGTCGGCGGCGATCTCGACATGCAGTGCGGCGAGGAGTGTCTCGGGGTCGGAGGGCACGCTGCACACGAGATGCCGGGTGCCCGGGCCCGACGTGTCGAGGGCCCTGGTGATCAGTTCGGAGGCGCGGGCGAAGGCCGCTCGTCCGATGTCCTCGCCGCAGGTCGCGCAGGGACCCGTGCGGGCGAGCACCACCGTCGCGTACTCCCAGGTGGCTTGGCGGACCGCTTCGTCGACGAGGTCGGGGACGAGATCGGTGAGTGGCTGGCCCTCGTACGGAATGGAGGGGCCGTCCGAGGCCAGTTCCGCGGTGAAGCGGGTGCGGCTGGCCGGGGTGTCGGGGTTCAGGCCGCTCTCCGCGCAGAACTGTGCGTAGTCCTCGGGGTCGAAGAGGGCGACGGTGGTGTGCCTGCCCTGGGACGCGAGGGTCCTGAGGAGGCCCTCGACCTGTTGGAGGTAGGTCTCGTGGTCGTCGAAGGTGAAGGTGCGGTAGCGGCGCATGGCCGCGAAGTCCTCCTCGTCGGCCAGCAGGCCGATGGTTCCGGCGACTTCGCGGCGCAGTGCGCGTCGCATGGTGTCCTGCCGAGCGTGCGTCATGCTTCCCCCTGCATTCGGTCGATCAATGCTCACTCACAGTAACGAGGGGCACTGACAATCGCCGCTGAGCTGGGGAAAGGCCTGACGCTCAGGCGCGTTTGCGGGCCAGGTCCGCGTAGAAGTCGAGGAGTTCGATGCGGTCGACAGAGCCCGGGTTGACTGCTTTGTCCAGAGGTGTGCCCTGCAGGAGGCGCTTGACGGGGACCTCGATGCGCTTGCCCGTGAGGGTGTGCGGGATGCCGGGGACCTCGATGACCTCGTCGGGGACGTGGCGCGGCGAGAGCTGCTCGCGGATCGTCCGCTTGATGCAGTCGCGCAGGGTGTCGTCGAGGGCGGCGCCGTCGGCGAGATGGACGAAGAGCGGCATCCAGTAGCCGCCGTCGGGCTGTTCGACGCCGATGACGAGGGTCTCGCGGATCTCCGGGAGCCGTTCGACGGCTTCGTAGATGTCGGCCGAACCCATGCGTACGCCCTGGCGGTTGAGGGTGGAGTCGGAGCGGCCGTGGATGACGACCGAGCCCCGTGAGGTGAGGGTGATCCAGTCGCCGTGCCGCCAGACGCCGGGGTAGGTGTCGAAGTAGCTGTCGTGGTAGCGGGTGCCGTCCGGGTCGTTCCAGAAGTGGATGGGCATGGACGGCATGGGGTTGGTGACGACCAGTTCGCCGACCTCGTCGATGAGCGGTTTGCCCTGGGGGTCCCAGGACTGCAGGTCCGTGCCCAGGCAAGGAGCCTGGAGTTCGCCGATGTGGACGGGGAGGGTGGGCACGGCTCCGGCGAAGCAGGAGCAGACGTCCGTGCCGCCGCTGACCGATGCCGTCCACAGGCCGCCCGGGGTGTCGGCGAATTCGTCGTGCAGCCAGCGGAAGCCGTCGGGAGGCAGCGGGGACCCGGTCGTGGCGACGCACGCGACGCGGGAGAGGTCGAAGTCACGGGCGGGGTGGACGTCCGCCTTGCGGCAGGCCATCACGTACGCGGCGGAAGTGCCGAAGAGGGTGGCTCCGGTGCGCTCGGCGATGCGCCACTGGGCGCCGGTGTCGGGGTGGCCGGGGCTGCCGTCGTACAGGACGATCGTGGTGCCCGTCAGGAGGCCGGAGACGAGGAAGTTCCACATCATCCAGCCGGTCGAGGTGTACCAGAAGAAGCGGTCGTCGGGGCCGAGGTCGCAGTGCAGGCCGAGTTGCTTGAGGTGTTCGACGAGGATGCCGCCCTGGGACTGGACGATCGCCTTGGGCAGGCCGGTGGTGCCGGAGGAGTAGAGCACCCACAGGGGGTGGTCGAACGGCACCGCTTCGAAGGTGGGGGCCACGTCCGCCGAAGTGAGGGCCGACCATTCCAGGGCGCCTTCGGGTGCGTCCGTGCCGAGCAGCGGGATGTGGACGACGGCGCGGAGGCTGGGCAGTTCGGCGCGGAGCTCGGCGACGGTCTCGCGGCGGTCGTGCTGCTTGCCTCCGTAGCGGTAGCCGTCGACGGTGAACAGGACGACCGGTTCGACCTGCTGGAAGCGGTCCAGGACGCTGCGAGCACCAAAGTCGGGGGCGCAGGAGGTCCAGACGGCGCCGACGGCGGCGCTGGCAAGGAGGGCGACGACGGCCTGGGGGATGTTCGGCAGGTAGCCACTGACGCGGTCTCCGGGGCGTACGCCGAGGTCGCGCAGCTCCGCGGTCAGGGAGCCGACCTGGCGGCGCAGCTCGGCCCAGGTGACGGACTGCGGGTCGTGGCTCTCATCCACGTGGAGGAGGGCGGGGGTGCCCGCGCGCGCGGGGTCGTCGGCGGCTCGCAGTGCGTGCTCGGCGTAGTTGAGGGTCGCTCCGGGGAACCACTGGGCGCCCGGCATGGAGCGGTCGCCCAGCACGCGCGCGTAGGGCGTGGTGAAGCGGACGTCGAACCAGTCGGTGACGGCCTTCCAGAACGTCTCGAGCTCGGTCACCGACCAGCGGTGCAGCGCTTCGTAGCCCCCGTCGGCGGGGGCTCCGTAGTGCTCGGCCGCCCAGGCCTGGAAGCGGGTGACCTGCGCGGCGGCGATCCTCTCCGGGCTCGGCTGCCAGAGCGGCGCAGGGTTCGCTGAGGACGTCATGGGGCGGCTCCCGGACTGTACGCGTCGTATGCGTGGAGTGCGCACGTGCTGGGTGTGCGCGTGAACACGGCTGAAAGGGACGATGCCACGTGATCGACTTCCGCACCAGGGTGTTCCCCACACAGCCGACCCCGCGGGTATGTGTCGTCGCCCCAGGTGAACGGCAGTTGAACGCGGCACACACATGGCTTCTTCGGTGACAGGGTGAGCAGCATGAACGGTCATGACCTGGTGCGTTCGGTGAAGGCGGTCGGCATGGTCGGCACGGCGCAGGGATTGCGCACGGTGCGCTCCTCCTGGCGCAGGTGGCGGGCGGACTCGAAGGGGCTGGCGCCCCGGGGCACGGAACGGGCCCGGGTGCCGGGTGCTGTGACGGGGATGGAGCCGGCGCCCGGTGGTGGTGTGGTGCGTTTCGCGCGCTCGGAGCTGCGGGTGCGGGTGACGTCCGGCGGGGCGGTCTTCCTGGGCTGGGACGGGGCGGAGCCCGACCCGTCGTACGCGCTGTCGTGCCGGAGCCCCGAGCCGGATCCGCGGGCCGTCCTGGAGCCCGACAAGGAGGGTGGCTGGCGGGTCGTGTCGGAGCGGGCGACGGTCGTCGTCTCGCGGCACGGGGCGGTCGAGCTGCGCACGCCGGGCGGTGTGATGTTGCGGCGGGATCTGCCGCCGCGCTGGTGGGAGCCTGCCGAGGGGGGCGCGGGGCGCTGGCTGCAGCGGTCCGAGGTGGCGGCGGACGCACGGTTCTTCGGCCTGGGCGGGCGGTCCGGCGGCCCGCGGTTGCGGAACGGGACGTACCGGCTGTGGAACACCGATCCGGGCGGTTCCTTCGGGCCGGGCGACGATCCTCTGTACATCACGATGCCGGTGCAGATGGTCGTGGCCGACGCCGGCACGCACCTGGTCTTCCACGACAACTCGTGGGAGGGCGAGGTGTCGGTGCACGAGGGCGTGGAGGGTGCCGGTTCCGGTCACGACCGGGCTGGTGTGTGCGAGGTGCGGATGAGCGGCGGTCCGCTGCGGTCCTGGACGATGGTCGGTACTCCCGCGCGCGTGCTGCACTCCTGGGCGTCGCTCACCGGTCCGCCGGCGCTGCCGCCGTCGTGGGCGCTCGGGCACCATCACGCGCGATGGGGCTTCGGCAGCGAGCAGGAGGTGCGCCGGGTCGTGGCGGGCTATCAGGGACGCGGGCTGCCGTTGGACGCCGTCCATCTGGACATCGACCACTACGACGCGCACCAGGTGTTCACCGTCGACAAGGAGCGTTTCCCGAAACTGCCGCAGTTCGCGGACGAGTTGGGCAGGAGCGGGATCCGGCTGGTCTCGATCGTCGACCCCGCGGTGAAGTGCGAACCGGGCGTCGAGGTGTACGACAGCGGGACGGCGGCCGACGCGTTCGTGCGGGATGCCGCGGGGCGCCCGGTGCGCGGTGTCGTATGGCCTGGAGAGGCGGTATACCCGGATTTCACCGACCCGCGCGCGCGGGAGTGGTGGGGCACGCTCTACGAGGAGCGGCTCGAGCAGGGGTTCTCGGGGTTCTGGCACGACATGAACGAGCCGGTGTCGTTCGCCGCGTTCGGGGAGGCGACGCTGCCGCGGTCGGCACGGCACTCCATGGAGGGGCGCGGCGGTGACCATCGCGAGGCCCACAACGTGTACGGACTGGCGATGGCGCGCGCCGGGTACGAGGCGCTGCGCAGGCTGCATCCCGAAGAGCGCCCCTTCTTGTTCTCGCGTTCCGGGTGGGCGGGGATGCAGCGCTACGGAGGGACGTGGTCCGGCGATGTGTCCACGGGCTGGCCGGGGTTGCGGGCGTCACTGTCGCTGGTCCTTGGGCTCGGGCTGTGCGGTGTGCCGTATTCGGGTCCGGATGTGGGCGGGTTCGACGGCAGTCCGTCGCCGGAGCTGTATCTGCGGTGGTTCCAGCTGGGGGCTTATCTCCCGCTCTTCCGTACGCACGCGGCGATCACGGCGGGGCGGCGCGAGCCGTGGGAGTTCGGCGACGAGGTGCTCGGGCACGCGCGCGAGGTGCTGGTCGAACGCCGGCGCCTGCTGCCGTACTTCGTGACGCTGGCCCATCTCGCGCGGCGTACGGGTGCTCCGTATGTGCGGCCCCTGTGGTGGGGCTCTCCCGAGGACCGGGCGTTGCGGGACTGTGAGGACGCGTTTCTGCTCGGGGACTCGTTGCTGGTGGCGCCGGTGCTGGAGAGCGGTGCGGCGTGCAGGGCGGTCAGGCTGCCGAGGGGGCGCTGGTACGACACGGCGACCGGTATGGCGTACGAGGGGCCGGGGACGGTGCTCGTGGAGGCTCCGTTGGCGCGCATTCCGGTGTTCGCGCGCGCGGGCACGGTGCTGCCGGTGCGGGGGTGTGAAGGGGGTCTGGAGCTGGAGGCGTGGGCGCCCGCCCAGGGCGGCACGGGCGGCGGCCTCGTGGTCGCCGACGCCGGTGACGGGTGGGCGGAAGCGGAGCTGGAGCGGTTCACGACACGGTGGAGCGGGGGGAGTGTCGTGGTGGAGCGGGACGGCGACGCCGGGCCCGCACCGGGCCGTCCGGTGCGGGTGCGGGGCCTCGGCGGCGCGGCTGAGGTGTGATGGCGGCCCTCCGGAAGGCGGGCCGGGGCCCCGCAGGAGGGTCAGTAGCGGCCCTCGAACCACGCGCTTGCCGCCACCGTGTGCAGCGGGAAGGCGAGTTCGTCCGGTCGGCGCAGCACGTCCCAGCCTTCGGTCTCGTCGGTCGCCACGGACGCCGGCAGGTCGGCGGCGGGGCGTTCGGGGAGGAGGCCGAAGAGGAGCAGGTAGCCGTCGGGGGCGCTCATGGCGTCGGCGAGGCGGACGTCGCGGCTGTCCGCGCCGATGCCGGTCTCCTCCTTGAGCTCGCGGACGACGGCGTGGCGCCAGTCCTCCCTGTCGTCGATGAACCCGCCGGGCAGAGCGATGCCTCCGCGCGCGGGGGCGATGGTGCGGGTGATGACGACCAGGCCGGTGCCCTGGGTGTCGTAGACGGGCTGCAGGGCGACCGCCACGGGCAGCGGGTTGCGGTACGTCACCGCGCCGCAGGCGGCGCAGGTGCGGGCCCGGCCGGAGGGCTGGTCTTCGAAGAGGGCTCCACAGCGTGAACAGTGGGTGTTCGGAGGGGAGTTGGTGTGGTGTGGGGATGCGGACACGCCGCGGACTGTATCCGATCGCCGACGCGCCGGTCTTTCGCGGGTGCCCGGGGTCCTGGTAGACGCAGGGAGCATGACAGGACTTCTCCCCGCCTCGCGGAATCTCCCCTCTCTCCCGAAGCTCCCCGCCCTGCGGAATCTCGCCGTCTGCGCCGCCGCTCTGCTGGCCGTGGCCGCCGCCCCCTCCCCCGCGCACGCGAAGCCCGAGCCGAAGGCGCCCGAGGAGTTCGTCGCGCTGCGCGACGTGGACCCGACGATCATCCAGGAGATGCGCTACTTCACGCCGCACAACTTCGTGGGTGAGCCCATCGAGGGCTACCGGAAGCCGATGTGCATCCTCACCGAGCCCGCCGCGAAGGCGTTGCACAGGGCGCAGCGTGCTCTTCTGCGCAAGGGCTACTCCCTGAAGGTGTACGACTGCTACCGGCCACAGCGGGCCGTCGACCACTTCGTGCGCTGGGGCAAGGACCTCGGCGACGAGCGCATGAAGGCCGAGTTCTATCCGCGTGTCGACAAGTCGCGGCTGTTCGCGGACGGGTACATCGCCGAGAAGTCCGGGCACAGCAGGGGTTCGACGGTGGATCTGACCGTGGTGCGGCTTCCTGCGGTGCCGACCCGTCCGTACATCCCTGGTGAGCGGCTCACGCCGTGCTTCGGGCCGCGGAGCGAGCGCTTCCCGGACAACTCCGTGGACATGGGGACGGGCTACGACTGCTTCGACACGCTCTCGCACACCGACGATCCCCGGATCGCCGGAAAGCAGCGCGCCAACCGCGATGTCCTGCGGAACGTGCTCTCCAAGGAGGGCTTCGCCAATCTCCCCGAGGAGTGGTGGCACTTCACGCACAAGCCGGAGCTGTTCCCCGACACCTACTTCGACTTCCCCGTCTCGCGGAGCTCGCTGCGGGGGAAGTGAGGGCAGCTGCGGAGAGGGCGTCCGGGGCACCCCCGTCGGTCCCGGACACCCTCCCCCGGTACTCGGACGCAGGAGAGGGCTGTCCGGTTCACCGCGGCTCGGCCCCGTACCCCCTGACGGAATACGGTTGCCCGTGGCACACTTCTGACGTTCCGTCAGATCTGCTGCCTGGAGGAGCCTTGTCGCGTACGCACACACCCGTGGTGGCCAACTGGTTCACCGGGCAGGGTGACGACTTCCGTCTTCTGGGCACGCGCTGCTCGGCGTGCGCCTGCGTCTTCTTCCCCCGCGAGGACGGGTACTGCCGCAACCCCGGCTGCCGGGGCGGGGAGCTGGCCGAGGTGCCACTGTCGCGGCGCGGGCGTGTCTGGTCGTACACCGACGGCCGCTACCGGCCGCCCGCACCCTATGTCTCCGACCCGGAACTTCCCTGGCAGCCCTACACGTTGATCGCAGTGGAGCTGGCGGCGGAGCGCATGGTGGTGCTCGGGCAGTCGGTTCCCGGGGTCTCCGTGGCCGACCTGGAGGTCGGCATGGAGGTGGAGGTCGTGCCCGGCGTGCTGAACGAGGACGACGAGACGACGTGGACGACGTGGCACTGGCGGCCCGTGGGGGTGGGCGCATGACCGGCGAGGTGGCGGTGCTCGGCGCGGGCATGCACCCCTGGGGCAAATGGGGGCGCTCGTTCGTCGAGTACGGGGTGACGGCCGCGCGCGCGGCGCTCGTGGACGCCGGGATCGAGTGGCGGGACGTGCGCTCGGTCGTCGGCGCGGACACCGTGCGCGGCGGCTATCCCGGGTACGTGGCAGGGGCGACCTTCGCCAAGGCGCTCGGCTGGCAGGGCGCGCGCGTCGCGAGCGTGTACGCGGCCTGCGCGTCCGGCGCCCAGGCCATCAGCACGGCGCGTACGCAGATCCTCGCGGGCATGGCCGACGTGGTCCTGGTGGTCGGCGCCGACGCGGCCCCCAAGGGGTTCTTCCGGCCCGCAGGCGGGGACCGGGCGGACGACCCCGACTGGCTGCGCTTCCGGCTCCTCGGAGCGACCAACCCCGCCTACTTCGGGCTCTACGCACGCCGCCGGATGGCCGTGCACGGGGACACCCTTGAGGACTTCGCCCAGGTCAAGGTGAAGAACGCGGCCGCGGGCGCACTCAACGCGAACGCGCGCTACCGCAAGACCGTCACCACGCAGGAGGTCGCCGCCTCGGCCGTCGTGGCCGACCCGCTGCGGCTGCTCGACATCTGCGCCACCTCGGACGGCGCCGCGGCCCTGGTGCTCACCAGCATGGAGTTCGCGCGGCGGCACGGAGCGGCCGATCCGGTGCGGATCCGCGCGGTGTCCACGGTCTCGCCGACGTATCCGACCACGGTGCTCGATCTGCCGGACATCGCCACCGACTCGGCGGCGGTCGTGCCCCCGGCCGACGGCACGTTCCGCGCGTCCATCGCGCGGGCGGCGTACGACGAAGCGGGCATCGGCCCCGAGGACATATCGCTGGCCGAGGTCTACGACCTGTCGACCGCGCTGGAACTGCAGTGGTACGAGGACCTGGGGCTGTGCGGCGAGGGCGAGGGGGCCAAACTGCTGCGGGACGGGGCGACGGCGCCGGGCGGGCGCGTGCCGGTGAACACCAGCGGGGGCCTCGCATCCTTCGGTGAGGCCGTGCCCGCGCAGGCCATCGCTCAAGTCTGCGAGATCACCTGGCAGTTGAGGGGAGCCGCGGGGGCACGGCAGATCGAAGGGGCGCGCGTGGGGATCACCGCGAACCAGGGTCTGTTCGGCCATGGTTCCTCGGTCGTCGCGGTGCGCTGAGACCCGACGGCGGGGGCCGCGTCACCCCGGTCAACCGGTGCCGTCCGCGACCTTGACGCTCCATCACCATCGGTGAACACTTCCGGGTGTCAGTCGGCGTCGCCACTCCTCGGCCCCCCGGCGCCCAGAGCCTCTGTGCGCGCGAAGGGCCCGTGCGAAGGGCCTGGTCAACAGGTCATCCCCCATGGGCGGTACGGCTGTGACGGCACACTCGCCATGGGCGCCGGGCGGGGCGCGGGAGACTCCCTGCCTCCGGCTGCATCAGCCGGACGTATCCAGGCAGTAGTCGTGGGAAACGCACCCTGCACGGAGGACCGGGGCGCACCGCCCCGGGCGAGGGCCTAGGAGCCGCCATGTACTCGAACGGGGACGTCTTCGTCGGTGAGGTCATCGGCACCGCGATTCTGATTCTTCTCGGCGCGGGCGTGTGCGCCGCCGTCACGCTCAGCCATTCGAAGGCGAAGGCCTCCGGGTGGGTCGTCATCGCCTTCGGATGGGGCTTCGGTGTGCTCGCCGGCGCCTACACCGCGGGGCCGCTCTCCGGTGGCCATCTCAATCCCGCCGTCACGCTCGGCATCGCCATCGACACCGGCGACTGGGACCAGGTCTGGGTCTACGTGCTCGGGCAGATGGCGGGCGCGATGCTCGGCGCCGTCCTGGCGTACCTCGTCTACTTCGCCCAGTTCCAGGCCAACGTCACGCGCGGCGCGAAGGGCGACTCCGAAGGCGTGCACCAGCCGACGCCGACGCTCGGCGTCTTCTCCACCGTCCCGGAGATCCGGAACCCGGTCGCCAACATCATCACCGAGGTCATCGCGACCGTCGCGCTGGTGCTGCCGATCCTCGCCTTCGGCCTGACCAAGGGGCTCGGCGAGTCCGGCACGCAGACGCTCATCGTGGCCTTCCTCGTCGTCGGCATCGGTCTCTCGCTCGGCGGCCCCACGGGCTACGCCATCAACCCGGCGCGCGACCTCGGTCCGCGCATCGTGCACACGTTCCTGCCGATCCCCAACAAGGGCACGTCCGACTGGGGTTACTCCTGGATTCCGGTGGCCGGACCGCTGATCGGCGGAGCCCTCGCGGGCCTCATCTACAACGCAGCCTTCTGAGTCTTCTCACCAAGGGTCATCAAGGGGTAGCCATGCCGGACAGCTCCGAGAAATTCGTCGCCGCCATCGACCAGGGCACCACCTCGAGCCGCTGCATCATCTTCGACCAGGACGGCGCGATCGTCGCCGTGGACCAGCGTGAGCACCGCCAGATCTTCCCCAAGCCGGGGTGGGTGGAGCACGACGCCACCGAGATCTGGTCCAAGGTGCAGGCGGTGGTCGCGGGGGCGATCGCCAAAGCCGGGCTCCGAGCCGACCAGCTGAGCGCGCTCGGCATCACCAACCAGCGCGAGACCACGGTCCTGTGGGACCGCGCCACCGGCAAGCCCGTGCACAACGCGATCGTGTGGCAGGACACCCGCACCGCGGCGCTCTGCAACGAACTGGGCGGCGCGGACGGCCAGGACCGCTTCCGTGAACAGACGGGGCTGCCCCTCGCGAGCTACTTCTCCGGGCCCAAGGCCGCCTGGCTGCTCGACAACGTGCCGGGGCTCAGGGCGCGCGCCGAGCGCGGCGAGATCGCCTTCGGCACGATCGACTCCTGGCTGATCTGGAACCTCACGGGCGGCACCGACGGCGGCAAGCACGTCACCGACGTCACCAACGCGGGCCGCACCATGCTGATGAACCTGCAGACGCTCCAGTGGGACCAGTCGATCCTGTCGGCGATGAACGTGCCTGAGGCGGTCCTGCCGGAGATCAGGTCGTCGGCCGAGGTGTACGGGACGGCCGTGGGCCAGCTCTCCGGAGTGCCCGTCGCCTCCGCCCTCGGCGACCAGCAGGCAGCCGTCTTCGGGCAGGCCTGCTACGACACGGGGACGGCCAAGAACACGTACGGAACAGGCAGCTTCCTGCTGCTCAACACCGGCAACCGGCCCGTCGCGTCGAAGAGCGGGCTGCTCACGACGATGGGGTACAAGATCGGCTCCGAGGCGCCCGTGTACTGCCTGGAGGGGTCCATCGCCATCACCGGCGCCCTGGTGCAGTGGTTCCGCGACCAGCTCGGCATCATCCGCTCGGCCGACGAGATCGAGCCGCTCGCGGCGAGCGTGGAGGACAACGGCGGGGCGTACATCGTGCCGGCCTTCTCCGGCCTCTACGCCCCGTACTGGCGCTCCGACGCGCGCGGCGTCGTGACGGGACTGACCCGGTACGTCACCAAGGCGCACCTCGCGCGTGCGGTCCTTGAGGCGACCAGCTGGCAGACCCGCGAGGTCGTGGACGCCATGTACCAGGACTCCGGGGTGCGGATCACCACCCTCAAGGTGGACGGCGGCATGACCAAGAACAACCTGCTGATGCAGCACCAGGCGGACGTCCTCGGGGTGCCCGTGATCCGGCCCAAGGTCTCCGAGACGACGTGTCTGGGCGCCGCGTACGCGGCCGGTCTCGCAACCGGCGTGTGGAACGACCTCGACCAGCTCAAGACGCACTGGCAGCAGGACGTGGAGTGGACACCGCGGATGGATGCCGAGTCACGCGACCGTGAGTTCCACAACTGGCACAAGGCGGTGGAGCGGAGCTTCGGCTGGCTGGAGGACGGCGCGGGCTGACGGGCCGGGCCGAACGGACCTGCGGCCCGTACCCCGGTCGGCGGGGGTACGGGCCGCAGCGGTGGCCGCATGCTGACCGCGCGCTACGTAGTGGCCGGTTCCCGGGCCGCCGCGGCCAGCGCCATCGCGTGTTCGACGACGTCGATGAGGACCTCTTTGACGGTCTCGCGGTCGCGCGCGTCGCACATCACGACGGGCACTTCGGGGTCGAGGTCGAGCGCCTGGCGCACGGTCTCCGCAGGGTAACGGGAGGCGCCATCGAAGCAGTTGACGCCGACGACGAAGGGTATGGAGCGCCGCTCGAAGTAGTCGACGGCGGCGAAGCAGTCCTCCAGGCGGCGGGTGTCGGCGAGGACGACGGCGCCCAGCGCGCCGGTGGCCAGCTCGTCCCAGAGGAACCAGAAGCGGTCCTGCCCCGGCGTGCCGAAGAGGTAGAGGACCAGGTCCTCCCGGAGGGTGATGCGGCCGAAGTCCATGGCCACCGTGGTGGTGTGCTTGCCGGCGACACCGCTCGTGTCGTCGACGGGGCGGCCGGCCTCGCTGAGGGTCTCCTCCGTGCGCAGCGGCTTGATCTCGCTGACCGCGCCGACCAGCGTCGTCTTGCCGACGCCGAAGCCGCCCGCCACGAGGATCTTCAGCGTGACAGGCTCGACGGGGGCCTTGCCGCGCTCAGAACGCCTGAAGATCATCGCTCACTTCTCCTGGATCATTGGTGTCGCGAGGCGACGGTCCGTATCCGCCGCCGCCGGGGGTTTCGATCACGAGTACGTCGCCGGGGCCCAGGTCGGCACAGTCGCTGCCGGCGAGCTCCTCGACGGTGCCGTCCGCGCGTTCCACGCGGTTGGCGCCGAGCGCTCCGGGGGCGCCGCCCGCCATGCCGTACGGCGCGACCCTGCGGTGCTGCGACAGAGTGGAGACCGTCATCGGCTCGCGGAAGCGGATGCGACGCACGGCGCCGTCCCCGCCGCGCTGTTTGCCGCTGCCCCCGCTGCCCTCGCGTACGGCGAACTCCTCCAGGAGGACGGGCAGCCGCCACTCAAGGACTTCGGGGTCGGTGAGCCGTGAGTTGGTCATGTGGGTCTGGACGACGGACGCGCCGTCGAAGCCGTCGCCCGCGCCGGAGCCGGAGGCCACCGTCTCGTAGTACTGGTGGTGGTCGTTGCCGAAGGTGACGTTGTTCATCGTGCCGGAGCCCTCGGCCTGGACGCCCAGGGCGGCGTAGAGCGCGCCGGTGATGGCCTGGGAGGTTTCCACGTTCCCGGCGACGACGGCCGCGGGCGGCTCGGGCGAGAGCATCGAGCCGGGCGGCACGATGATGCGCAGGGGGCGCAGGCAGCCGTCGTTGAGCGGGATGTCGTCGGCGACGAGGGTGCGGAAGACGTACAGGACGGCGGCGTTGACCACCGCGAAGGGGGCGTTGAAGTTCGTGGCGAGCTGCGGTGACGTACCGCTGAAGTCGATGGTCGCCGAGCGTTCCCCGCGGTCCACGGTGACACGGACGTGGATCGTGGCACCCGAGTCGGTTTGATAGGCGAACTCGCCCTCTTCCAGGACGTCGATGACGCGTCGGACGGATTCCTCGGCGTTGTCCTGGACGTGCCGCATGTAGGCCTGGACCACGTCGAGGCCGAAGTCGTCGACCATGCGCATGACTTCGTCGACGCCCTTGCGGTTGGCGGCGATCTGGGCGCGCAGGTCGGCGAGGTTGGTGTCCGGGTTGCGCGAGGGGTGGGGGGCGTCGGTGAGCAGGGCACGGGTCTCGGCCTCGCGGAAACGGCCCTCTTCCACAAGAAGCCAGTTGTCGAAGAGGACGCCCTCTTCTTCGATGGTGCGGCTGTTGGCGGGCATGGAGCCGGGGGCGATGCCGCCGATCTCGGCGTGGTGGCCGCGCGAGGCGACGTAGAAGAGGATGCGCTCCCCCGAAGTGCCGTGCTCCCCCGGCCTGTCGAACACCGGTGTGATGACCGTGACGTCGGGCAGGTGGGTGCCGCCGTGGTACGGGTCGTTGACGGCGTAGGTGTCTCCGGGGCGCATGTTTGTGCCGCGCCGCTCGATGACCTCCTTCACGCTGGTGCCCATCGAGCCCAGGTGGACGGGGATGTGCGGAGCGTTGGCGACGAGGTTGCCGTCGGGGTCGAACAGCGCGCAGGAGAAGTCGAGCCGCTCCTTGATGTTCACCGACTGGGAGGTGGACTCCAGGCGGGCGCCCATCTGTTCGGCGATGGACACGAAGAGGTTGTTGAAGACTTCGAGGAGGACGGGGTCCGCGGTGGTGCTCGCGGTGGAACTCTCCGGTTCCGCGACGCGTTCCATGACCAGATGTCCCGCGTCCGTGGTCGCCGCCCGCCAGCCGTCGTCCACGACGGTCGTGGCACCGTCCTCGACGATGACCGCCGGCCCGGTGACCGTGTCGCCGGGCGGCAGTTCCGCACGGCGATGCAGGGGTACGTCGCGCCAGGCGCCGCCGGTGTGCAGGCGGACCCGGAGCGGGGCGCCGCGGGTCACCGTGCCCGCGAGGGCCGAGAGGTCGGGCGGTTCGGTGACCCCGGTGGCCTCCACGGAGAGGGACTCGACGACGACGGGCCGGTCGAGGGTGAAGGAGTAGGTGGCGCGGTGACGGTTCTCGAAGTCCCGGGTCATGGCGTCCGGGCCGGTGAGCTCCACGGTCAGGGCGGTGTCCGTGCCGTCGTAGCGGAGCTGGGCGCGGCGGGTGACGCGGATGCGGTCGGCCGGCACGTCCTCGGCGAGGAGTTCGTCGCGGGCGGCGCTCTCCAGGGCGTCGGCGGTCTTCAGGACGTGCGGCATCGAGGACGACGTCAGGGGCGCCTCCACGGACTGCTCGCGCATCGCCGTGGTGTCGGCGAGTCCGATGCCGAGGGCGGAGAGCACCCCGGCCATCGGCGGTACGAGGACGGTGCGGATGCCGAGCGAGTCGGCGACCATGCAGGCGTGCTGGCCGCCCGCGCCGCCGAACGTGGTGAGGGCGTAGCGCGTGACGTCGTGGCCCTTCTGGACCGAGATGCGCTTGACGGCGCCCGCGATGTTCGCCACCGCGACGCGCAGGTACCCCTCGGCGACCTGCTCGGGGGTGCGGTCGTCGCCCGTCGCCGCGCGGATCTCGTCGGCCAGGGCCGTGAAGCGCTCCCGGACGAGTTCGCTGTCGAGGGGCTGGTTCCCCTCGGGGCCGAACACCCGTGGGAAGTGGTCGGGTTGCACGCGCCCCAGGGCGATGTTGGCGTCGGTGACGGTGAGCGGTCCGCCGCCGCGGTAACTCGCCGGGCCGGGGGCCGCGCCCGCCGAGTCGGGGCCCACGCGGTAGCGGCTGCCGTCGAAGTGGAGCACGGATCCGCCGCCCGCCGCGACGGTGTGGATGTCGAGCATCGGGGCGCGCAGCCGGACCCCGGCGATCTGTGTGGTGAAGACCCGCTCGTACGCGCCGGCGTAGTGCGACACGTCCGTCGACGTGCCGCCCATGTCGAAGCCGATGACGCGGTCGAAACCGGCCAGGTGCGACATGCGGGCCATGCCCACGATGCCGCCCGCCGGGCCCGAGAGGATCGCGTCCTTGCCGCGGAACTGGCCGGCCTCGGCGAGCCCGCCGTTCGACTGCATGAACATCAGCCGTACACCGTCGAGTTCGTCGGCGACGTGCTGGACGTAGCGGCGCAGGACCGGCGACAGATAGGCGTCGACGACCGCGGTGTCCCCGCGCGGGACGAGCTTCATGAGCGGGCTGACCTCGCTGGAGAGCGAGACCTGGGGGAAGCCGGTACGGGCGGCGAGTTCGCCGACGGCCTGTTCGTGGGCGGGGTACAGGTGGCTGTGCACGCAGACCACCGCCACGGAGCGGATCCCGGCGTCGTACGCCTCCCGCAGTGGTCCCGCCAGGCCGTCCAGGTCGGGGGCGCGCAGGACGTCGCCTTCGGCGGTGACCCGCTCGTCGACCTCGATGACCCGGTCGTAGAGGAGTTCGGGCAGGACGATCTCGCGGGCGAAGATCTGCGGGCGGTTCTGGTAGGCGATGCGCAGGGCGTCGCGGAAGCCCCGGGTGATGACCAGGGCCGTGGGCTCGCCCTTGCGCTCCAGGAGGGCGTTGGTGGCGACGGTGGTGCCCATGCGGACGGCGTCGAGGTCCGCGGGGCCGCCGGCCCCGGCGCCGTCGAGCAGCTCACGGATGCCGGCGACCGCCGCGTCCCGATAGCGCGCGGGGTTGTCGGAGAGGAGCTTGTGCGTGCGGAGGCCGCCGTCCGGGCGGCGCGCGACGATGTCGGTGAAGGTGCCGCCCCTGTCGACCCAGAACTGCCAGCCAGTCACGTTCCCACTCCCGCTTCCGCGCTGCTCAGAGCGCCCGGAGGCCGCTGATCACGTCGCGCAGAATACTCTCGTCGGGCAGCTCGGCGGGGGGCACGGGGCGGGTCACGTGCACCAGTTCGTCCTCGACGAGGTCCCCGATGAGAACACGCACCACACCGATGGGCAGATCGAGCTCGGCCGCCAGCTCGGCGACCGACTGGGGCGTGTCGCGGCAGAGCTCGACGATGTGCACGTGCTCCGGAGACAGCGTCTGGTCGGCCTCCGGGACACCGGACGCCGCCCATGCCTCGGTGATGACGACCGCGATCAGGTCGAGCCGGTGCTGCCCGGTGCTCGTGGTGCGGCCGCGTGTCATCGCGTACGGCCGCACCACGGGGCCGGCGTCGTCGTCGAACCAGCGGGCCGTCTCCTGCGCTCCCGCTAATCTCCGCTTGGCCTCTGTCGTTCTCTGCGTCCCTCGACCGTCGTCAGTCATGACCTCCCACTACCCCCCGGCGGGCAGATCCGTGCGCGGAGCCGTCCCCAGATGCACGCCCACCCGCTTGACCAGCAACGTCATTTCGTACGCCACCAGGCCGACGTCGGAGTCCGCGTCGGCGAGGACCGCGAGACAGCTGCCGTCGCCCGCCGCCGTGACGAAGAGGAACGCGTCGTCGAGCTCGACCACGGTCTGGCGGACCCTGCCCGCCTCGAAGTGCCGCCCGACTCCCTTGGCGAGGCTGTGGAACCCGGAGGCGACGGCCGCGAGGTGCTCGCTGTCCTCCCTGGTCAGGTTCTTCGACAGGCCGGTCGGCAGGCCGTCGCCGGAGAGCACGAGTGCCTTGCGGATGCTGGCGACGCGCTGGACCAGATCATCGAGGAGCCAGTTCAGCTCTCCCCGCCCGCCGGTTGTCGTGGTGCGTGCGTCGGCATTCGGTGCGGTCATCGACCGTCCCCCTCGGATGTCGTTCCTGGTGCTGTGCCGTTCGTGGCATCGTCGCCCGCGGCGTTCTCGTCGCGGCCGCGCTGCCAGCCCCGCTGGAGCGAGGCCATGCGGCTGCGGACCTCTTCCGCGTCACGCTCCTCCGGCCGGGTCTCGGCGCGTTCGGGGCTGCGGTCGGGTCCGGCCTTCAACTGCGGGGCGAGACTGGCCTGCCGGACACGGCGGGGCAGTCCGCCCGGGGCGGTCGTGGGGGTGCTCCGGTCCTGCGGCGCGGAGCGGTGGCCGCGACGAGGGGGCTCGGGCGACGGGTCGTCGGCGGCCGTGACGTCCCGGTGCGGCGGGGACAGGTCGGGCCAGGCCGGCTGCTGCGGGCGCTCCGGGAGCTCGTCCTCGGCGGCCGGGGCCAGGGGCCTGTCCGCCGGGAACCGGCTGTCCTGGGTCCTGCCCTCCGGGAACCGGCTGTCCTGCGGCCTGCTGTGCGTCACCGGGCGGCCGTTCGAGCGGACCAGCTTCGGGGTCCTGCGGCGCGGCAGCGGCACGGGACCGCCGTGGGCCTCGTCGTCAGCGTCGTCGGCGTCGTCCAGGTGAGTGGGACCGGCGTCCAGCCGCGTCGGCTCCGCGCGGCCCGCCTCGCGGTCGTCGCGGGCCTGCTGGTGCTGTTCGCCCGGTGTGCCCGCCACCCGGCGGCGCGGCCGGAAGAGACCGCCGCGCTCGCTGTCCTCGTCGTCGAGGGCGCCGGGGAAGCGGTCCAGGTCCGCGAGGCCGACGGGCGCCTCCAGTTCGACGGGGCCGTCGATGACGGAGGCGGGCAGCCCCGGGAGCTGCACGGGCACCTGGGCGAGTGCCGCCGTGCGCTCGGCCGCCTTGTCGGGGCCCGCCACGGCGCCCTTGCTCTGCGGGCGGTCGAGCCGGTAGCCGCCGGTGTCGGGCGCGTCGTCGGTGAGCAGGGACTCGGGGATGAAGACGACGGCCGTCGTGCCGCCGTACGGAGAGGGCTGCAGCGAGACGCGGACGCGCTGGCGCTGCGCGAGCCTGCTGACCACGAACAGGCCGAGCCGGTCGGTGTCCGACAGCTCGAACTCGGGGGTCTCCGCGAGCCGCAGGTTGGCGTCGAGGAGTGCGTCGGGCGTCATGCCGAGGCCCCGGTCGTGGATCTCCAGGGTGAAGCCGTTGGCGACGTGCTCGCCGAGGACCTGCACCCCCGTGTGCGGGGGCGAGAACACCGTGGCGTTCTCCAGGAGTTCGGCGAGGAGGTGCGTGAGGTCGGCGACCGCGGGGCCGGTGACCGCGATGCGGGGCAGCCGGCGCACTTCGATGCGTTCGTAGTCCTCGACCTCGGCGACGGCGGCGCGGACGACGTCCATGAGCTGGACGGGCTTGCGCCACTGCCGCGAAGGGGCGGCTCCGGAGAGGATCACCAGGCCTTCGGCGTGCCGCCGCATGCGGGTGGTCAGGTGGTCGAGGCGGAAGAGGTCGGCGAGTTCGTCGGTGTCCTCGGTCCTGCGCTCCATGGTGTCCAGGAGGGTCAGCTGCTTGTGCAGCAGCACCTGGCTGCGGCGGGCGAGGTTGACGAAGACCTCGGAGACGCCGCGGCGCAGGTCCGCCTGTTTGACGGTGGCCTCGACGGCGGCGCGCTGCAGGGTGTTGAGCGCCTGCCCGACCTGCCCGATCTCGTCCTTGCCGAAGGTCAGCCTGGGCGCCTCGGTCTCCACGTCGACCTGCTCGCCGGCCGCCAGCCTGCGCAGCACGCCCGGCAGCCGGACGCCGGACGCCTCGTGGGCCTCCAGGCGCAGGCGGCGCAGGTCGCGGATGAGGCCGCGGCCGATGCGTACGGAGAGGAAGAGCGAGAACAGCAGCGCGAGCAGACCGAGCACACCGGCCGCGATGACCCGCACGATCACGCCGACGGCAGCGGGCTCGACGCGGTCCTGGAAGTTGTCGGTCGCCTCGATGTTCCGTTCGGAGAGCTGCTTGAGGACCCGGCCCGCCGTCTCGTCCCAGTGGCCGGACGTCACCACGTCCGGAGCGCGGGTACCGGCCTCGATGACATCGTTCTCGGCCTTGTTCAGCTGCTGGGCCTCGGTGCCGTTCCAGTAACGCTCGTAGCGGCCGCGGTCCTCCTCGGAGAGCTGCGCGAAGTTGACCTCGAAGAGGAGGGTGCGCTGCGCGCGGAGCTCGGTGACCTGCCGGATCTCCGCCTTGGTGATCCGGCCCGCGACGAGCGCCGAACCGATCACCGCGTCCTCGCGGGAGAGCAGTTCCCGCGCGCGGGTCGCGCCGACGAGCGCGCGGCCCTGCTGGTCGTACTCCATGTCGTCGAGACCGGAGTAGCCGTTCAGGGTGCTGAGCAGGTCGAAGTACGGGTCGATCAGCTTGGTGTACATGTTCAGGGCGCCGGCCCTGGTGATCGTGCCCTCCGCGACGCTCCTGCGCAGCGGCTGGATGCCGTCGAAGGCTTCCACGAGCTCGTCGAGCCGTTTCCGCGAGTCCCCGCCGACCCCGTCACGGACGTCCGGATCCTCGGCGTTGGCCCGGATCTTGGCGATCATTTTGTCGGTCGCCGTACGGCTGCGGCGCAACCCGGCCAGGGCGTCCGAGGCCCGCGGGTCGGCGAGATAGACCAGAGTCTGGCGGCGCTCCTGCTGGATGACGCGCGCTGTGTCCTCGACCGGGAAGGCGAGCTTGTCGACGACGTTCACCGTGTCGATCAGGCTCAGCGCCTGGCGCCCCGTGATGACGGTGGCGAAACCCCAGATGGCGGTCAGGGAGAGCAGCGGCACGAGCAGCAGCGCCACGATCTTCCGGCGGATGGACTTCCCGCGAAAGCGCATGGCCTCCCCCAGATCGGCCCCCTGAGGCCGTTGCACGGGCCAGGGGCACACATGTGCGTCAACAAACGGCGCGAGCCTACTACTGACTCACGGGCAACTCGAAGGCACATCCGAACGCTTTTCAGCCGTGACGCGAAAGAGGCGTCCCCAGTTGTCCCTCCATTACGGGAGATTGCGACCCAGCATGTGGCACGTATTGCCCGGGCCCATCCGCCTTTCCCCGCAGGCCAGTTGGCCGGTTTTCTTCGCTCCGCGGAACCGGGGCGGGAATCTTTCGGATCTCCCGTTCGTCCAAGAGGAAGAGAGTCGCGGTGCACGGGACACGTCGTCGGACAGCCGACATAAAGGGCAGTAAAACGGGCAGCCACTGGTGAGTTGGGTCCGGTGGACGGCCAGAGGATGTGTCCCGCGTGTTCCATGAACGGCCGCGAAGCAGTGGGGGGAGTGACGAAATGAAGGGCACGGCGGAGCGCCAAAGGGTTCAGCGGACTCCGGCTCAGCAGGCTCCGGTTCAGCGAGGCCCGGCTCAGCAGGGGCCGACTTCTCAGCGGACGGCTGACCAGCGTCCGGTTCCGCAGGGACAGGGGTACGAACAGGCGGCGCAGCGGCCGCCGTTGTGGGTCGAGGAGCCCGCCCGCAAGAGGCGGCTGCCTGATCCGGTACGGACGGCGGCGGTGCGGGCCGTGATCATAGTGGCGGTCACCCTCGTGCAGGCGATGATCGCCGTCCTGGCCGCCCTCGCGGGTTCCTGGCTCTCCTTCCCCATGGCCCTTAGCAGCGTGGTCAGCACGGTCGTGGCGACCTGGGGCGTGCTCGACGTGTGGGTGACCCGCCAGGTGTGGAACCAACGGCACGGAGTGGTGTCGGTGCCGAGCAGCACGGCGCGGCGGCTGCGTCGTGAGCGGCGCCGGGCGCGCCGTCAGACCAGAGCGGCGGCGCGCGGCAAGGAGCGCATACCAGGGCGCGGCGGATCGGGGCAGTTGTCGCACCCCTGAGAGCGTGTGGGGAACGGCGCGGGCTTCGGCTGCCCTGAGAGTCCGTGGGGAACGGCGCGGGCTTCGGTTGCCCTCAGACCCCCGCGGGCTCCGTCGCGCGTCCCGCAGGATCCGGCGTCCGGGCGGCCGCGAGTTCCCGCCGCTTCTTCATGAAGGACCGGGCCCGGTCGACCGCGAGGACCGCCGTGGTCCGGCCCGCGCGCTCGTAGACGGCGAGGAATCCGCCCTCCTCCAGGACGTCCGGCGAGCCCTCGACGACGCGTACGGTGTCGCCGTCGCCGCGCCGCCCCGCGCACTGCACACGGGAGCCGTACTGATCCGACCAGAAGTACGGCAGGGGGCGCACCGCCTGCGCCGTGCGCCCGGCGAGCAGGTTCGCCACGGCGACGCGGGGCTGTTCGGTGGCGCTCGTCCAGTGTTCGGCACGGACCCCGCCCACCCGGGCCACGTCCCCCACCGCGACGACCTGGGGCAGCGCGGTGGCACAGCCGTCGTCGCACAGGACGCCGGCGTCCACGGCGAGCGGCGAGCCCGCGAGCCAGCCGGTGTTGGGGGCCGCCCCGATGCCGACGACGACCACATCCGCGGGCAGCAGCCGGCCGTCGGACAGCTCCACGGCGGTGACGGCGCTTCCCGTGGACCGCAGCCCTCTCACGCCCACGCCCGAAAGGAGGCGTACGCCGCCGCGGGCATGGAGCCGTGCGCACACCGAGGCCATCTCCGGACCGAGTTGGGCCGCGAGCGGCAGCGGCGCGGCCTCGACGACCGTGACCTCGTGGCCGAGCACCACGCACGAGGACGCCGTCTCGGCCCCGATGAAGCCCCCGCCGATCACCACGACGCGCCGCGGTCCACGGGTCAGCTCCGCCCGCAGGGCGCGGGCGTCGTCCAGGGTGCGCAGACTGTGGACGCCCGCGAGCGAGGGCCCGGGCAGGCGCCGCGCCGACGCGCCGGTGGCGATGACGACACCGTCGCCCGCCAGGGTGCGGCCGTCGTCGAGGACGACCGTGCGGCCGCGCGCGTCGAGGGCGCGCGCACGGGTGCCGAGGACCCACTCGGCGGCGAGCTCCGCCGTCTCCTCCTCGTCACAGAGGGCGAGTTGGTGCTCGTCCCCGCCGCCGGTGAGGAAGTCCTTGGACAGGGGCGGCCGGTCGTACGGGGGATACTGTTCCGCGCCGACGACGGTCAGGTTGCCGTCGAACCCCTGGGCGCGCAGTTCCCGCGCCGCGTACAGTCCGGCGAGCGAGGCACCCACCACGATGACGGTCCTCATGCCGCGGATCCCTTCTCGGCGGCTCCCGCTTCGGTGGCGATGCGGACGTCGGTGTCGAGGCTGACATGGACCACGCCGTCCTCGACGTACACCTGGTGGGTGCGTACCGGACGGCGCGCGGGCAGGCACGTGGGCCTGCCGGTCCGGAGATCGAATGACGCGGCGTGCAGCGGGCATTCGACCAGGCAGCCCTCCAGCCACCCCTCCGACAGGGAGGCGTTCTGGTGGCTGCACGTGTCATCGATGGCGAAGAGCTCGCCGTCGGCGTTGAACACCGCGACGGGCGGCGTGGTGTCGAGGCGGACGGACTCGCCCGCGGGGAGGTCTGCAAGGCGGCATACGGGGATCATGGGCCCCCCTCTGGTGTCGTTCGGCCCGGTCCCGGCCCCTCTGGGGGCCACGACCCTTCGGTAACATGATGTTTCGCATGGCGCACGAGGGAGCGCTATGCGCAACAGAATCCGGGTGGGGTGCCCATCGCGTCAAGGGCTTCCCGACAACGCGGCTTCAACAGGCCGCCAGGTGGTGAGAGTTCAGATATGACGGGCGAGCGGAAACAGGCTGATCAGAACAGGGCGCCGGACGGGAAACCGCGGGAGAGGCAGCCGAAGGGGGCGGCCGGATCCGTCCAGTCCGTGGACCGCGCGGTGAGTGTTCTGGAGATCCTCGCGCGGCACGGGGAGGCCGGAGTCACCGAGATCGCCGACGAGTTGGGCGTCCACAAGTCGACGGCCTTCCGGCTCCTCGGGGTGCTGGAGAACCGCGGCCTGGTCGGCCAGGCGAAGGACCGCGGGAAGTACTTCCTGGGTGCGGGTGTACTCCGCCTCGCGGGGGCGGCGGCAGTGCGCATGGACATCTCGCAGGAGGGCGGCCCGGTCTGCCGCGAACTGGCGGACGAGGTGGGCGAGACGGTCAACATCGCGGTCCTGGACGACGACGCAGCGGTCAACATCATGCAGGCCCGGGGGCCCGCCTCGGTGACCGCGCAGAACTGGCTGGGCCGACGCACCCCGCTGCACGCGACGTCCAGCGGAAAGGTGCTGCTCGCGCACCTGCCGACGACGCTGCGCGAGGGCCTGATGGCCCGCGCCCTGCCGCGCCTGACCGACCGCACGGTGACCGGCACGGCGGCGTTGCGCGGCGAGCTGGAGACGGTGGCCGAGCAGGGCTTCGCCGTCGCCGTCGAGGAGTTGGAGGTGGGCCTCGCCGCCGTGGCCGCGCCGGTGCGCGCGCACGACGGCAAGGTGATCGGGGCGCTCAGCGCGTCGGGCCCGGTCTACCGGCTGACCGAGGAGCGGCTCACCGAACTCGCCAAGCGCACCGTAGCGGCGTCCGTCGAGCTCTCCCGACGGATGGGGTACGGCTTCTGAGCATCGGCCCGCCGCCGGTCCGCGACCCGGGGCGCGGGCGCCCGGAGGCATCCGCCGGGAGAGCGCCGCAGCGTACGGACGTCTGAGGGCGGGGCCGGGAAGTTCCGGCCCCGCCCTCCTGTGCGCCGCCTGCTCCCCGGGCGCTCCCACGGAATTGCGAAGGCTTGACTCCACCCTCTTGACGGCCTCTTGATGGCATTCCCAGTATGTCTCCCATAGCGCAACCGAACGTGCAGTACGCAACAACACAGCCACGCCGTGCGCAACAGCAGAGGAGTCTGGCCGTGCCCCACGAGGTCCGTGCCGTCGTCGCCCCGAAGAAGGGCGCACCCGTCGAGGTGCAGACGATCGTCGTGCCAGATCCCGGCCCCGGAGAGGTGCTCGTCTCCGTGCAGGCCTGCGGGGTCTGCCACACGGATCTGCACTACCGGGAGGGCGCGATCAACGACGACTTCCCGTTCCTGCTCGGCCATGAGGCGGCCGGCACCGTCGAGGCGGCCGGCGCCGACGTCGAGGGCCTCGTCCCCGGCGACTGCGTCGTGATCGCCTGGCGCGCGCCCTGCGGGGCCTGCCGGTCCTGTCTGCGCGGCCGCCCCTGGTACTGCTTCGACTCGCGCAACGCCGCGCAGCCCATGACGCTCCTGGACGGCACGCCACTGAGCCCCGCCCTCGGCATCGGCGCCTTCGCCGAGAAGACGCTGGTCGCCGCCGGACAGGCGGTGAAGGTCGACCCGGCGGCCCGCCCCGAGGCCGTCGCCCTGATCGGCTGCGGTGTGATGGCCGGGTACGGGGCCGCGGTGAACACCGGCGGCGCGGGCCGCGGCGACACCGTCGCCGTCATCGGCTGCGGCGGCGTCGGGAACGCCGCGGTCGCCGGGGCGTCCCTGGCCGGAGCCCGCCGGATCATCGCCGTCGACATCGACGACGCGAAACTGGACGGGGCGACCCGGTTCGGCGCGACGCACACCGTCAACTCCCGCGGCACGGACCCGGTCGAGGCGGTCCGGCACCTGACCGGCGGCCACGGCGTCGACATCGCGATCGACGCGGTCGGTACCCCGGCCACGTACAAGCAGGCCTTCTACATGCGTGACCACGCGGGCGTGCTGGTCCAGGTCGGGGTGCCCGGCCCGGAGATGTCGGTCGATCTGCCGCTGATCGACCTCTTCTCGCGCGGCGGCGCCCTCAAGTCGTCCTGGTACGGGGACTGCCTGCCCACCCGGGACTTCCCGATCCTCGTCGACCAGTACCTCAGCCGCCGCCTGGACCTCGGCGGATTCGTCTCCGAGACCATCGCGCTCGACCGGGTGGAGGAGGCGTTCGCGAGGATGCGGCGGGGCGAAGTGCTGCGGTCGGTGGTGGTCCTGTGAGCCCCGGCCGCGCCGTTGGGCCCCGCGTGGTCGTCATCGGAGCGGGCATCGTCGGCTGCTCGCTCGCCGACGAGCTGACCGCCCGCGGCTGGAGCGACGTCACCGTCCTCGACCAGGGCCCGCTGCCCGCGCCGGGCGGCTCCACCTCGCACGCACCGGGCCTGGTCTTCCGGACGGGCCCCTCCAAGACGCTGACCGCGTTCGCCGCGTACACCGTGGAGAAGTTCAACTCCCTTGCGATGGACGGCCTCCCGTGCTTCGCCCCGGTCGGCGGCCTGGAGCTCGCCACCACGCCGGAGCGCTGGGCCGACCTGCACCGCAAGGCCGGTCTCGCCGCGTCCTGGGGCGTCCGCGCCGAGCTCGTCGGCCCCGCGCGCTGCAAGGAGCTGTGGCCCCTCGTCGACGAGAGCCAGGTGTACGGAGGGCTGTACACGCCCGAGGACGGTCTGGCCCGCGCCGTGCCCGCCTGCCGGGCGCAGCGGGAACGGGCACGCGCGCGTGGAGCACGCTTTCTCGAACGGCACACCGTGACGGGCATCGAGCGGGACGGCGGCCGCGTCACCGCCGTCGTCACCGACCGCGGCACGTTCCCCGCCGACCACGTCGTCTCGGCGGCCGGGTTCTGGGGGCCGGTGATCGGGCGGCTGGCGGGTGTCGGCATACCCCTGCTGCCGCTCGCCCACCAGTACGTGAAGACGTCGCCCCTGCCCGAGCTCGCCGGGCAGGGCGGCCCGCGGCCGGAGGCCTCCCTGCCGATCCTCCGCCACCAGGACCGCGACCTGTACTTCCGTGAGCACCACGACCGGATCGGCATCGGCTCCTACGCCCATCGCCCGCTGCCCGTCGACCCGTTCACCGTCCCCGCGTACGACGACGCCGAGGACATGCCGTCCTCCTGCCCCTTCACCGAGGAGGACTTCGCGCCGAGCTGGCAGGACTGCCAGAAGCTGCTTCCCGCGCTGAAGGGTGCGGAGATCGCGGAGGGCTTCAACGGCGTCTTCTCCTTCACGCCCGACGGCATGCCGGTGCTGGGCGAGTCCCGTGCGCTGCGCGGCTTCTGGCTGGCCGAGGCCGTCTGGGTCACGCACTCCGCGGGGGTCGCCAAGGCGGTCGCCGAGTGGATGGTCGAGGGACGGCCCTCGCTCGACCTGCACGAGTGCGAGCTGACGCGCTTCGAGGACGCGCAGCGCTCCCCCGCGTACGTGGCCGAGCGCGGGGCGCGGCAGTTCGTCGAGGTCTACGACGTCATCCACCCGCTCCAGCCGATGGACGGGCCGCGGCCCCTACGGGTCAGCCCCTTCCACGCCCGCCAGCAGGAGCTGGGCGCGGTCTTCCTGGAGGGCGGCGGCTGGGAGCGCCCGCACTGGTACGAGGCCAACGCGCCGCTGACCGAGGGCATCGAGGTGCCGGAGCGCGACGCCTGGTCGGCCCGCCACTGGTCCCCCGTCGCGGCGGCCGAGGCGCGCGCCACCCGCGAGCGGGTCGCCCTTTACGACATGACGCCGCTGCGCCGCCTGGAGGTCACGGGCCCCGGCTCCCTGGCCTTCCTCCAGCGCATGACCTCCAACAACCTGGCCAAGAGGCCGGGTTCGGTCACGTACACGCTGCTCCTCGACGAGGCGGGCGGCATCCGTTCCGATCTGACCGTGGCGCGGCTCGCCCCGGACCGCTTCCAGATGGGCGCCAACTCGCCGGCCGACCTCGACTGGCTGCTCCGCCATGCCCCCGACACGGTCCACGTCAGGGACATCACCTCGGGGACCTGCTGTATCGGCGTCTGGGGGCCGCTGGCCCGCGCGCTCGTCCAGCCGCTCACCCGTGCCGACTTCTCGCACGAGGCGTTCGGCTACTTCCGGGCGAGGGAGACATACATCGGGCACGTCCCGGTGACCGCCCTGCGCCTGTCGTACGTCGGTGAGCTGGGCTGGGAGCTGTACACCACCGCCGATCTCGGGCTCCGCCTCTGGGACACGCTGTGGGAAGCGGGCCGCGCGCTCGGGGTGATCGCGGCGGGGCGCTCCGCCTTCAACAGCCTGCGGCTCGAGAAGGGCTACCGCGCGTGGGGCCACGACATGACCACCGAACACAACCCCTACGAGGCGGGCGTCGGCTTCGCGGTCCGCATGAACAAGGGTGATTTCGTGGGGCGTTCGGCGCTCGAAGAGGTCGGGGAGCCGACCCGCAAGCTCACGGCTCTGCTCCTCGACGATCCCGCCGCCGTCGTCCTCGGCAAGGAACCCGTGTATGCCGACGGCGCCCCGGCCGGGTACGTCACCAGCGCCTCCTACGGGTACACCCTGGGCCGCTGCGTCGCGTACGCCTGGCTGCCGCCCCTGGCGGCGGGCGCCGGCGTGCACGTCGAGTACTTCGGCGAGAAAGTGCCCGCGACGGTCACCGAGGAGCCCCTGTTCGACCCGGAGATGACCCGCATCCGCCGCTAGCCGCCTGGAGGCACCGGTGTCCCCCACCTACGACGTGATCGTGATCGGCCTCGGCGGCATGGGCAGTGCCGCCGCGCACCACCTGTCCGCACGCGGGGCCCGCGTCCTCGGCCTGGAGAAGTTCGGCCCGGTGCACAACCGCGGCTCCAGCCACGGCGGTTCCCGCATCACCCGGCAGTCCTACTTCGAGGACCCCGCGTACGTACCGCTGCTGCTGCGCGCGTACGAGCTCTACGACCGCCTCGAACGCGACACCGGCCGCGCCGTCGCGACCCTGTGCGGCGGCGTGATGCTCGGCCGGCCGGACAGCCGCACCGTCTCCGGTTCACGCCTCTCCGCCGAACAGTGGGACCTGCCCCACGAGATGCTCGACGCCAAGGAAATCCGCCGCCGCTTCCCCACCCTCACCCCACGGGATGACGAGGTGGCCCTCTACGAAGCGCGGGCCGGTCTCGTCCGCCCCGAGAACACCGTGGCCGCGCATCTCCAGCTGGCCGCGCGGCAGGGGGCCGACCTGCACTTCCAGGAGCCGATGACACGCTGGGAGCCGTACCGGGGCGGGGTCCGCGTGCACACCGCCGAGAACACCTACACCGCGGGCCAGTTGGTGATCTGCCCGGGCGCCTGGGCCCCCGGGCTCCTGACCGACCTAGGGGTGCCGTTCACCATCGAGCGGCAGGTCATGTACTGGTTCCGGCCGACCGGCGGCGAGCGCCCCTTCACCGCGCAGAACCATCCGGTCTACATCTGGGAGGACGCGGAGGGCGTCCAGGTGTACGGCTTCCCCGCCATCGACGGGCCCGGCCTCGGCGCGAAGGTGGCCTTCTTCCGCAAGGGCACACCCTGCACTCCGGAGACCATCGAACGGACCGTCCACGACCAGGAGGTCGCCGCCATGGCCGAGCAGGTGGGGCGGCTGATCCCGGACCTGCCCGGCCGCTTCCTCAAGGCCGCCACCTGCATGTACTCCAACAGCCCCGACGAGCACTTCGTCATCACTCGCCATCCGGCGCACCCCGGATCGGTCACCGTCGCGGCCGGGTTCTCCGGGCACGGCTTCAAGTTCGTACCGGTGGTCGGGGAAATCCTCGCCGACCTGGCGCTCGACGGCGTCACCGGGCATCCCATCGACCTCTTCGACCCCAGCCGCCTCACCGCCACGCCCGCCTGAGGGGTACGAGACCCGCCTGAGGAGTACGAGAACCGTGCCGACGACCCCCTTGCCGCCGAGTCTCATCGCGACCCTCCCCGGCCACTACTACACCGACCCCGGGATCTTCCGGCAGGAGCAGGAACGCGTCTTCGAAGCGCTCTGGTTCTGCGCCGTGCGCGCCGCCGACCTCGACCGGCCGGGCGCGTTCCGCACCGTGCAGGTCGGCCGCGAGAGCGTCCTTGTCACCCGCTCCCGCACCGGTGAGCTGCGGGCGTTCCTCAACGTCTGCAGGCACCGCGGCGCCCGCCTGTGCACCGAGGAGTCCGGCCAGGTGCGCCGCGCCCTCCGATGCCCGTACCACGCCTGGACGTACGACCTGGAAGGACGACTGATCGCCGCGCCCGACCTGGTGACCATGGAGGGCGTGGACCGCGAGGCGTACGGCTTGGTGAAGGTGGCCCTGCGGGAGTGGCTCGGCTACGCCTGGGTGTGCCTGGCCGACGAACCGCCGTCCTTCGAGGAGACCGTCATGGGCGCCGCGGTCGAACGGCTCGGTGACGCCGCCTCCATCGAGCGCTACGGCACGGAGAAGCTCGCGCTCGGCAGACGCGTCACCTACGACGTGCGCGCCAACTGGAAGCTGATCGTCGAGAACTTCATGGAGTGCTACCACTGCGCGACCATCCACCCCGAACTGACCGACGTCCTGCCGGAGTTCGCCGACGGGTTCGCCGCGCAGTACTACGTGGGGCACGGCGCCGCGTTCGGCGAGGACGTCGGCGGGTTCACGGTGGACGGCAGCGCGGGCTTCGGCCGGCTCCCCGAGGTCCGCGACGACCAGGACCGCCGCTACTACGCGATCACCGTGAAGCCGACGGTGTTCGTCAACCTCGTCCCCGACCACGTGATCCTGCACCGGATGTTCCCGATGGCCGAGGACCGCACCGTCGTCGAGTGCGACTGGCTGTACGCACCCGACGTCGTCGCGTCCGGCGCCGACCTGTCGCACTCCGTGGAGCTCTTCCACCGCGTCAACACGCAGGACTTCGCGGCCTGCGAGCGCACCCAGCCCGCGATGGCGTCACGCGCCTACCGCGCGGGCGGGGTGCTTGTGCCGACCGAGCACCACATCGGGCTCTTCCACGAGTGGCTGACGAAGCAGCTCGCTACGGAGTGACCGGGTCGGCCTGAGGGGCGGGCCGCTTGTACATCCGTGTTGCGGTGATCTCCCCATGGACCGTCTCGCCGGCTGGGTCGTCGGGGTCTCGCTGCGGCAGCCCCGGGCGCAGGTGCTCCTCGACGCTGATGTACTTCAGGCCCGCCCGTAGGTCCGCGTCGTTCCGCAGGCGGATGACCAGCGGGAACTCGGCGAGCGCCGTGGTGTCGAAGAGGCCGGTCGTGTAGAGCAGCTGCACGCCGAGCGCGTCGGAGACGGCCCGCTGGAGCTCCAGGAGGTACGTCGCGTTGGCACGGCCGATGGGGTTGTCGAGGAAGAGCGTGCCGGCGTGCCGGTGCTTGTCGCGGCCCCGGTCGTTGCTGCGCAGCGCGGCCATCGTGCAGTACAGGGCGATGGCCGCGGTCAGCAGCTGGCCGCCGGAGAACACGTCGCCCATCTGTCCCACCGGGACGCGCTCGGCGCGCAGCACGGCGTCCGGCTTGAGGATCTCGACGGCGATACCGCGCGGCTCCAGGGCGGCCTGGACTCCGCGCAGCAGCAGGGTCATGCCGTCGCGCCGCATGTCGGAGTTCTTCTTCACGGCGGCGCGGGTGGCCTCGTCGATGACCTCGCCGAGCCGTTCCACGAGTGTGGCCTGGTCGGGCTCGTCGAAGCGGACCCGCAGGAACTCCTGGCCCGACCACTCCCCGAGCCCCTCGGGCAGGCGGGAGAGGCGCTGGGCGGACCTCAGGGTGGCGAGGGCGGACTCGACGAGGCCACGGAGGCGGTCGACGATGCTGTCGCGGTTGCGCTCAAGCTGCTCCAGCTCGTCGGTGAGGACGCGGAGCCGGGGCGCGAACGCGTCGGCCCACTTCTTGGCGTGCTCGGGGAGCGCGGACGCGGGCAGCTCACGGATCTGCTGGCGGGCGGGGGTGCGCACCTGCTCGTACCGGGTCGAGTTCGCGTGGCGCACGAGGATGTCGCTCGCCTCGCGGACGGCGGACTCGGCCGTCGACAGGTCGGCGGCGCAACCGCGCAGGGAGCGGCGAGCCTCCGCTGCGGAGTGGCGCGCCTCTTCGAGGGAGCCGGGGTAGCTCTCGGGGGCGTCTTCGGACTCCTCCTCCTGGTGCTCGCGCAGCAGGTCCCGCAGCTGAGCGGCGGTCTCGTCGAAGCCGCCGGCCGCGTCCTCGGTGACGCGGTGGGTGTGCAGCAGGGCGGCGTGGGCCTCCTTGGCGCGGCTGAGCGCCTCGGTGTGCGCGGCCAGTTCGCCGTTGGCGGTGCGCAGGAGCGCCTGGGCCTGCTCGGCGTCGGCGGGGACGAGCTCCTCGGGGAGCTCGGTGTGGGCGCCGCCGTCCTCGGGGGCGAGCCGCTCGGCCTCGCCGCGCAGTCGGCCGAGTGTCTCGCTGGCGGTGGCCGCCCGGGCCTCGAGGAGCTGGACCTGGGCCTCCGCGCGCGCGGCGGCCGCCTGCCGGGACGGGCCGTCGGAGCCGTCGGTGCCTTCGAGGAGCAGGGCCGCGCGGGTGCGGACCTTGTTGCTGAGCCGGTCGAGCTCGGCGAGGGCGGCGCTCTCGTCGCTCTCGGCGTGGGCCTGCTCGGCGCGGAGGTCGGCGCCGACGCCCACCTTCTCGTAGAGCTGGGAGGCCGCGCGGTAGGCCTCGCGCAGGGCGGGCAGCGACGCCTTCGGGGTGTCGCTCTCCTCCGGTACCTCCTCGGGGGCGCCGGCGATCTCGGCGCGCTCGGCGCGCAGCGCGCGGGCGGTGCGGCGGGCGTCGTCGGCGGCGCGCTGGGCGGCGCGCCGGTCCTCGTCGGCGGCGCGGGCACGGTCCAGGCAGGTCTGGGCGCGGGCCTCGGACTCGACGGCGTCGTCGGCCAGTTCGCGCAGCTTGGCCTGCCAGCCGGCCCGCTCCCGGAGCCGGAAGGCGAGGCCCGCGAGGGCGTCGGCGGCGCGCCGGGCGCGCTGGGCGGCCTCCTGGCGCTCGTCACGCACGCGTGCCGCCTCGCCCGCCGCCTCGTCGGCCTCGGCGCGCGCGGTGCGGGCCTCGGCGAGCTCGGCCTCGGCCTCCTCGGCGAAGGCGCGCGCTTCCGCGGCCGCGGTGGCGAGCTCGTCGAGGCGGCCGCTCGGGCAGCCGCCTCGCCAGGAGGCGAGCCGCGCGGCCAGCTCGCGGTCCTTGGCGAGCCGGACGGCGAGCGCCCGGATCTCCTCGTCGCGCTGTGCGGCCCGCGCGCGCAGCGCCTGGCGCTCCTCGTCGGCGGCGTGTTCGTCGTGCATGGCCGGGTTCGGCGGTACGAGGAAGACGCCGCTGTCCGTGCTCTGCTCGCTCGGGGTGGGGGCGAGGAGGGCGGCGGCGGTGCCCACGGCCACGGCGGAGCGGGGCAGCAGTGCGGCGTCCGCGAGGGCCTCGCGGGCGCGTGCGTGCGTGTCGGGCTCGGTGATGACCACGCCGTCGACCAGCTCGGGGCGGGCGGCGAGCACGCGTGCGTGGTCGGCGGGGTCGACGGCCTGTGCCAGGTAGCGCCAGCCGGGCAGCGCGGGGATGCCGTGCTCGCCGAGGAACTCGACGGTGGCGAGGACGTCGGGACCCGGCGGAAGGAGTCCGCCGTCGCCGAGGGCGCCGAGGATGCGGGAGTCGTCGGCGGCGGCGGTGCGCAGGTCGAACAGCTGCCGCTCGGCGGAGGCGACGCCCTCTTCGAGGAGGGCCCGCAGGTCGTCCGCCGAGCGGTCGAGCTCCGCGACGGTGAGGGCGCCGTCCGCACCGGTCTCGGCGGGCTCGGCCCCCCGGCGGGGCCGCGGCACCCCGCCGCCTCCGGTCGGCAGGCTCAGGAGCTCGGCAAGCCGCTGGTCCCCGGCGATGGACTCGGCGGCGCGGCGCTCCGCGTCGTGGGCGGCCTCGGCGGCGGTCGCGGCGTCCGAGGCACGGGCCGCGGTCAGCTCGGCGCGGGCCTCGGCGGCGGCCGTCTCCTTGGCGTGGTCGGCGGCCCGGCGGGCGACCTCGCGGGCGGTGTCCCAGGCGGCGACGGTGGTCTTCTCGGCGTCGCTCGCGGCGAGGGCGGAGCGGGCCGGGTCGGCGTCGGGGGCGGTGTCGTCGAGCCAGCCCGCGCGGACGGCCTCCGCGGTCTCCTGCTCGACCTCGGCGAGCCGCTGCTTCAGGTGGCCCGCCTCGCTGCGGGCACGCTGTGCCTCGGTGGCGGCGGCGGTGGCGTCGCGGTGCGCGCTCTCGCCGCTCTCCTGGAGGGCGGCGGAGCGTTCCTCCTCTTCGTTCGCGTGGTTCTCGGCCCCTTCGGCGGCGGCGTGCAGGGCGCGCACCAGGTCCGAGGCGGCCTGCGCGCGGGCGGCGAGCGCGGGCGCCGCGTCGCGCTCGGCCTCGCGGATCGCGACGGCCACGCGTGCGGAGCGGTCGGCGGCCGCGCGGTGCCGCAGGACGGCTTCGGCGGCCTGCCAGGCGGCGTGCAGGGTGCGGGCGTCGGCGAGCTCGCGGCGCTGCGCGGCGGCGGCCTTCTCGGCGACGGTGAGCGCCAAGGAGGCGTTGCGGTAGGCCAGTTCGGCGGAGATCAGGGCGCTTTTGCCGCGCGCCTGTTCGGCCTCGGTGACGGTGTGGGCGGCGCCGGTGACCCGCTCGGCGAGTTCGGCGGCGCGGCCCCGCTCCTCGACGGCGCGCGCGGAGAGCCTGCGCGCCAGGGTCCTCGTGCGGCGCTCGGCTCCCGCGTGCACGTCACGCGCGCGTGCCCGGGCGTCGGCGGCGTCGACGATGCGGCCGAGCAGGTCGACGGAGCCCGCGGTGAAGTCCCGTTCGGCGATCAGTTCGGCGCGGCGGCCGAGCTTGTTGCCGAAGCCGTGGACGAGGTCGGCGAGGCCGTCCGTGTCGCGGGTGTCGGTGACGGCGCGCAGCAGCAGGTCGGTGAAGTCGGAGTCCTTCTTGACGGCGAAGAGGCCCGCGGCCTCGCCTTCGTCGGCGTTCATCTCCCGCTGGTAGCGGAAGAGTTCGGGGTCGAGGCCGAGGTCGCCGAGGTGTTCGTTCCAGCGGTCGTGGATCTCTTCCCAGTGCACTTCGAGGTGGGGGTAGGCCTTCACCGCCTCGGTCATGGCGTCGCGGAAGCCCTTCATGGTGCGCCGCCGGCCCTGCGCGCCCGAGGCGCCCTCCACCGAGGGACGCACGGCGGTGGACTCGGCGACGGGCAGCGAGTCCAGGCTCAGGCCGGGGCCGGGCCGGAAGGAGTACCAGGCCTCGGCGAACTTCCGCGGGTCGTTGGAGACCTGCCGCCCGCGCCACTCGCTGACCTTGCCGACGACGACGCACTCGCCGGTCAGGGTGTGCTGCCACTCCAGGGCGACGTGCCCGCAGTCGTCGGCGAGCAGGAACTTGCGCAGCACGCCGGAGCTGGCGCCGCCGAGGGTGTTGCGGTGGCCCGGCAGCATCACCGAGAAGATCAGCTTGAGCAGGACGGACTTGCCGCCGCCGTTCTCCAGGAAGAGCACTCCGGCGGGCGCGGGGCGGCGCGGCGGGCCGACCGGCTCGTCCTCGAAGAACTCCGCCTGGGTGGGCGCGGGGTCGGGCACCTCCGCGCCGACGCCGCGCAGGTCGAGCACCGTGTCGGCGTAGCGCGCACCGGCCGGACCGATGGAGTAGAGGCGGACCCGGGACAGCTCGTACATGGCGGCGGACTCTCGTCGTAAGTCGTGGAACGGCAGGAAGGTGGCGGGGCGGGGCGGGGTCAGGAGTGGAACGGCAGCCCCGCGTCGGCGGCCAGCTCCAGGTCGTCGGTGTCTTCGGGGGGCAGCAGGGTCGCCGAGCCATCCGTGACCGGCACGACGCCGAGCTCCAGGAGCTCCGCCATGGCCGCGCTGCCCGCCATGTCGCGGACCTGGAGCTGATAGCGGGCGGTGGTGCGGTACGTGCCTCCGGAGTCGTCGCCCGTGCGCTGCAGGAAGCCGGATTCGGTGAGGAAGGCGGCGGCCTTGCCGACGATGCCGGTGGTCGAACCGGCGAGGCGGCGGGCGTCCTTGGTGGCGCCGGTCGAGCTGCGGCGCGCCCAGATCCGCCAGGCGGCTTCGAGGCCCGGGGCGTCGGTGGCGGGGTCGGTGTTCTCGCCGTGTTCCTCGGCGCGCTCCTCCAGGCGGTGGCAGGCCTGGCGTACGAACGCGTCGACGCCGTTGACCGTGACCCGGCCGACGTAGCCGTCGTCGGCGAGGTCCTCGGGGCGCGGGAACGCCATGGCGGCGACGGCGAGATGGGCGAGGCCGTGCAGGAAGCGGTCGGTGGAGTCGGTCGCCGCGCGGCGGGCGTAGTCACCCATGCGGACGGCGAAGACGGAGTCCTCCGCGGCGGTCACGGCCATCCCCGCGCGCGGGGACACCTCCAGGACGACGAGCCCGAGTCCGGTGGCGACGGCGTCGGCGAGCCGGGCGAAGGGCGGGTCCTCGCGGTAGCGGCGGAGCAGTTCGGCGTACTCCTGGTCGCGGGCGGGCTGCAGCTTGGGCTGCAGCCCGAACGAGACGAGCCGCGCGGCGTCGGCGGCGTCGGCCGGGGTGACGGGCGCGGGGGCGGCGGGCGCCGCCGTGGGGTCCGGCTCGCCCCACGCGGCGTGCTCTGCGGGGTGGTCGGTCACGGCGTGTGCTCCTTGTGGGGGTGGTGCGGGTGGGCGCCGGTGCGGCGCGTGGGGGTCTCGGTCATGGTCACGCCGCTTCCGTCCGTCCGGCCGCCATGCCGACGGCGTCCAGGAGGGCCGTACCGACGATGAGGTCGGCGCCGCCGAACTCCTCGTCGTCGAGCTCAGTACCGTCGTCGACGGCGAAGAGGAGCTTCTCCTCGCCCTGGCGGTAGGCGGTGCCGACCGGCGGGCTGGCCGCGTGCACGGCCAACAGGGCGACCAGGTAGGGCAGTTCGGGGTCGCGGCGGCGGGCGTCGGCGAGGAGGCCGGAGAGCCGGCGCGGCGCGTCTGCGGGCAGGTCGAGCAGTTCCATGGCGCTCGCGAGCTGCTCCTCGCTGAAGCGGCTGTCGTCCGGGGTGGCGATGAGCTCGGGCTCGGGCATCTCCGCGCCGAGGTGCTCGCGCTCCATGGGCGGCGTGAGCAGTATGTCGACGAGGTCGCCCACGCGGACGGAGACGGGCGTGCGCAGCCCGGTGCCGCGCGCGAAGAAGGCGTCCGTCACGCGGATCGCCTGCTCGGCGGGGAGCGGCAGGAGGGGCGCGACCAGCTGCCCGTACAGGTCGAGACCCGAGCGCGCGGTGGGGGCGGCGAAGGCCTGCCGGTCCTGCTCGGCGCGGAACAGCGGGCCCGCTTCGAGGAGTCGGGACTGGAGCTGCGTGTGGCGGCGGATGCAGTCCTTGACGATGTCGACCAGCTCGGCGGCGCGGCGCTTCTGCTCGGGGTCCTCGGACTCGTCACGGGCCTTGCGGATGTTGGTCAGGATGGCATTCTCGTGGCGGTAGCGGTCGGCGACGTGGTCGAGCGCCTCCGCGATCATGTCGGGGACGGCGCGGAGCCAGTCCACCGCGCGGACGTTGCGCCGGGTCGCGTCGAGGGCCTTGCGCAGGGTCTCCGAGTACTGCACGGTGCGGTAGCGCGCCTGCTCCGCGGCGAGCTGGGCGTCGGCGAGGCGGCCGCGGCTGATCAGGACCTCCAGCTTCACCTCGGCGGCGATCTGGGCGCTGGTGACGTCGGTGTCCAGGGCGCCGACCAGGACGTTGACCGCTTCGTCGGTCGTGCGCAGGTAGACACCGCCGCCGTAGCCCGCGACCTCTTCGAGGAGCTTGAAGTCGTAGTCCCTGCGGACATACGTGCCGTCGGGCGCGAAGGTGCCGTACACCGCGCGGAAGCCGCGGTCGACGCTCCCTACGTTGATCAGGTTCTCCAGGACCCAGCGGGCCACCCGCTCGTGCTCGGCGGCCGGGCGCCGGGGGGCCTGGGCGGCGACGCGCGGGAGCAGCCTGGCGACGATCTGCTCGTGGTCGGCGCCGGTGTCGAAGTCCATGTTCAGTGTGACGAGGTCGATGGCGGACAGGGCCACCTCCGCCATCGCGTACACCGTGTACTCGCCCGCGAGGTTGGTCTTGCGCACGTCGAGGTCGTGCAGTGGAGCCGTGCAGGCGAGCGCGCGCAGGCGGCGCGCCAGGCCCTCGTCGGCGGCCGGGCCCAGAGCGGGCCTCGGCCCCGCGCTGAGCTGGGGCGGAGCGGTGTCCGTAACGGCAGGCGAAGTCACGGTGCACAGACTAGGTCCTCGGTCTGACAACGGTCGAAACGGCGCAGAAGCGACCGGCTCAGCCGCCCCCGCCGACGCGGCGCCCGTACACCTCGACGAGGCCTTCGAGCGAATCCTCGAGATAGCCGGCGAGCAGGTGTTCGGCCTGCCCGGCGTCTCCGGCCCGCAGTGCGGCGAGGATCCGCTTGTTGCGTTCGAGGTAGGGCTCGTGGAGGCGGCGCGGGTCGTCCACCACGTGGAAGGCCAGGCGCAGTTCGGCGAGGACGCTGCGCATGAGCTCGTCGGTGCGGGCGCTCCCGGCGAGGGCGACGAGTTCCCGGTGGAAGTGGATGTTGGCGGTGGAGACACCCCGCCACTCCTTGTCGGCGGCCGCGCGGACACCGGCCGCGACGGCGTCCGCCACCGCGTCGAGAGCGAACGGCGGCTCACCGAGACCGCGCACGACCGCGCACTCCACGATCCTGCGCGTGCGGTAGATGTCCTGTACGTCCTCCACCGTGAGGATCCGCACGAAGACGCCGCGATTGAGCTGGTGCTCCAGGAGCCGTTCGTGCGTGAGCAGCCGGAAGGCCTCCCGCAGGGTGTTGCGGGAGACGCCGAGCGCCCCGCCGATGCTGTCTTCGGAGAGCCGCGTCCCGGGTGGGAAGTAGCCCTCGGCGATGCGGCTCCGGAGGATGTCCGAGACCCGCTCGGCCGTACTGGTGCGCCCCAGAAGCGCACGGTCGTCGGCCAGTCCGCTCACGTCAGCCATCCCCTCAGCCGGCTCCTGGGCCAGCCCCTCAGCCATGCCCGGATTCAATCGCAGAGCGAAGAACGAGACAACACAGGTATTGAGGGATCGTTCAACGATCCTCTACCTTGTCGGGCACGGCTCGTTCCGACGGCTCGTTCCCACACTCGTTCCCACCGCTCGTCCCACGGCTCGTTCCGACGGTCCGGAAACGCACGCTCCAGCACCCCCCGTCCCTCATCTGCGAGGTGCCCATGAGCACGACCCCACCACCCCGAACCGCCCCGGCCGGCCCCCGTCCCGACCAGGGCGGACTTCCCGACGACAGCGGCGCGTTCGGCTGGCTGCGCGCCCTCGGGCCGCGCGGCCGCCGTGCCTTCGGCGGCGCCTTCGGGGGCTATGCCCTCGACTCGTACGACTACTTCACGCTGCCGCTGAGCATGGTGGCGCTCTCCGCGTACTTCGGCCTCGACAGCGGGCAGACGGGCCTGTTCACCACCGTCACGCTCGTCGTCTCCGCCGTGGGCGGCGCCGTCGCGGGCGTGGTCGCCGACCGGATCGGCCGCGTCAAGGCACTGATGATCACGGTCGTCACCTACGCGGTCTTCACCGTCGCCTGCGGCTTCGCGCCCAACTACGAGACGCTGCTGGTCTTCCGTGCCCTCCAGGGGCTCGGGTTCGGCGGCGAGTGGGCGGTCGGTGCGATCCTCGTCGCCGAGTACGCCACCGCCAAGAACCGCGGCCGGACCCTGGGCGCGATCCAGAGCGCGTGGGCCGTGGGCTGGGGGCTCGCGGTGATCGTCTACACCGTGGTGTTCCAGTTCCTGGACGACGACGTCGCCTGGCGCGTGATGTTCTGGACCGGCGCGCTGCCCGCGCTCCTCGTGATCTACGTGCGCCGCAACGTGCACGACGCCCCGGAAGCCGCCGCGGAACGGCGCAAGAGCTCCGACCAGGGATCGTTCACGGCCATCTTCAAGCCGGGGCTGCTGCGCGTCACGTTCTTCGCGGTACTCCTGTCCACGGGTGTGCAGGGCGGCTACTACACGCTGGCCACCTGGGTGCCGACGTACCTGAAGGGCGAACGGGGTCTGACCGTCGTCGGCACCGGCGGCTATCTGACCTTCCTGATCTCCGGCGCCTTCATCGGCTATCTGACCGGCGGCTACCTCACCGACAAGCTCGGCCGGAAACGGAACATCACGCTCTTCGCGTTCCTCTCCGCGGCCAGCGTCCTCGCGTACACGCACATCCCGGACGGCGCCAACGGCCTTCTCCTTGTGCTCGGTTTCCCGCTGGGCTTCTGCATGTCGGCGATCTTCAGCGGCTTCGGCTCGTTCCTCAGCGAGCTCTATCCGGCCGCCGTGCGCGGTACGGGACAGGGCTTCACGTACAACACGGGCCGCGCGGTCGGCGCCGTCTTCCCCACCATGGTGGGCTTCCTCGCCGACAGCTGGGGCGTCGGCGGCGCGCTGGTCTTCGGAGCGGTCGGGTACGGCCTCGCCGTCATCGCGCTGCTCGGCCTCCCCGAGACACGAGGGAGGGAACTCCTGTGACCCGCGGCGCCAAGGAGGCCCGCGCGGCGTCCCGTTCGGGCGAGACGGGCCCCACCGCCGAACCGGACGACATCCCGGTGTTCTGGGCCTGCGGGGTGACACCGCAGGCCGTGGTGATGGCGTCACGGCCACCGTTCGCCCTCACGCACGCGCCGGGCCGGATGTTCCTCACCGACGCCCGGGACGAGCAGTACCGCGTGGTCTGACCGCCCGGCCACCGAGAACCCCAGGAGACCCCCAGCAGATGAGCACCACCTCGATCGATCTCAACGCCGACCTCGGCGAGGGCTTCGGCCGCTGGCACCTGACCGACGACGACGCGCTGCTGTCCGTCGTCACCAGCGCCAACGTGGCCTGCGGGTTCCACGCCGGGGACGCCGTGACCATGCGCCGGGTGTGCGACCGCGCCGCCGAACGCGGAGTGCGCGTCGGCGCGCAGGTCTCCTACCGCGACCTGGCGGGGTTCGGACGGCGCGCCATGGAGGTGCCCGCCGCGGAGCTGGCCGCCGAAGTGGCGTACCAGATCGGCGCCCTGGAGGTGTTCGCACGCGCGGCGGGCACGCGCGTCTCGTACGTCAAGCCGCACGGAGCGCTCTACAACCGCGTCGTCCACGACGAGGAGCAGGCCCGCGCGGTCGTCGACGGCGTGCTGCTCGCCGACGCCTCGCTGCCCCTCCTGGGGCTGCCCGGATCGCGTCTCCTGGAGACGGCGGACAAGGCCGGACTCCCGGTCGTCACCGAGGCGTTCGCGGACCGCGCCTACACCGACGAGGGCACATTGGTTCCACGGACCCGCCAAGGAGCGGTCATCACGGACCCGGACACCGTCCTCGCACGGTCCGTCGGCATGGCCCGCTCCGGCGTCGTCACCTCCCACGGGGGCCGTGAGATCGCGGTCCGCGCGCGGTCGCTGTGTCTGCACGGCGACACGCCGGGGGCGGTGGGCCTGGCCCGCCGGGTGCGCGCCGAGCTGGAGGGCGCGGGCGTCCGGGTGGAGGCCTTCGCGTGAGGACCCTGCCCGTCGGCGACCGGGCCCTGCTCGTCGAACTCGCGGACGGCACCGAGGCCCAGGCGCTCCACGCCGAGCTGCTGCGCCGCCGTGCGACGGGCGCCCTGCGGGTACGGGAGATCGTGCCCGCCGCCCGCACCGTGCTCCTCGACGGCCTCGACGAACCGGGCCGGGTCGGGGCGGAGCTGCCCGGCTGGGAGATCCCGCCGCTGCCCCCGCGCGCGGGGGCCGTCCTGGAGATCCCGGTGCGCTACGACGGGCCGGACCTCGCGGACGTGGCAGCGCACTGGGGCGTACCGGTGCGCGAGGTGGCGCGCATCCATGCGGCGGCCGAATTCCGCGTGGCCTTCTGCGGGTTCGCGCCCGGCTTCGGCTACCTGACCGGGCTGCCGGGGCACTACGGAGTACCGCGTCGGGACACGCCTCGCACGTGCGTACCGGCGGGCAGCGTCGCCCTCGCCGGGCCGTACACGGGCGTCTATCCCCGCGCTTCGCCCGGCGGCTGGCAGCTGATCGGCTCGACGGACGCCGTCTTGTGGGACCACGCGCGCGTGCCCGCCGCGCTGCTCTCCCCAGGCGTACGCGTCCGCTTCGTACCGGAAGCCCTGCCGGACCCGTCGGACACATCGGACCCGTCGGACCCGTTGGCCACGCCGGACCCGTCGGACACACCGGACCCGTCGGACACACCGGACCCGTCGGACGCACCGTCCGCACCGGAGGCCCGATGACCGACCGAGCCTTCGCCGTCGTGCGGGCCGGGGCGCTGACCACCGTGCAGGATCTCGGGCGCCCCGGGCACGCCCACCTCGGGGTGCCGCGCTCGGGTGCCCTCGACCCGCCCACCGCACGCCTGGTCAACCGCCTGGTCGGCAATCCGCCCGGCGCCGCCGTCCTGGAGACCACCCTCGACGGCTGCGCCGTGCGCCCGCGCCGTCCCGTGACGGTCGCGGTCGGCGGCGCGCCCTGCCCCGTGACGGTGGCGGGCCGCCCCGCGCCCTGGGGAGCGCCGGTCCGCGTGCCCGCGGGGGCACTCCTGGAGATCGGCACCGCGCTCTGCGGAGTGCGGTGCTACGTCGCGTTCGACGGGGGCGTGGCGGTGGACCCGGTGCTCGGCAGCCGCTCGTCGGACCTGTTGTCCGGGCTCGGGCCGCCCCCGCTCGTGGACGGCGCGGTGCTGCCCCTGGGGAGCCCCAGCGGCACGTACGCGCGCGTGGACACCGTCCCGCAGCCCGCGCCGCCCCGGGAGCTGGTGCTTCGGGTGTCGCTCGGACCACGTTCTGACTGGTTCACTCCGGCGGCGCTGCGCACGCTCACCACGCGCGCGTACCGGGTGTCCGCGGCGAGCAACCGCATCGGCCTGCGCACCGAGGGCCCTGCCCTGGAGCGGGCCAGGGAGGGCGAACTGCCCAGCGAGGGCATGGTCCTCGGCGCCGTCCAGGTGCCGCCGGACGGCAGGCCCGTCGTCTTCCTCGCCGACCACCCGACCACCGGGGGCTACCCGGTGGTCGCGGTCGTCCGCGAGGCCGACCTGGCCGCGGCGGCCCAGGCACGCCCGGGCACGCCGCTCCGCTTCGTCGCCGCGGGACCGCGCTGAACCGGCGGCCCCGGCCGGGGTGGTGTGACGGATCCACGGGCGCGCCCCGTTCCACACGGGAGCGTCCCGTTCTACACGGGCGCGTCCGGACCGATCCTGCTGCGCACCGCGGTCTGTACCTCGTCCTCCTCGGCGGGGTCAGCGGCGAGCCTCCGGAGCCGGTTGACCACCCGGGCGTCGCCGGTCTCCGCGTGCCGTGCGGCGACCTCGCGGGTGGACTCCTCGCAGTCCCACAGGCACTCGACGGCGAAGCCGGCGGCGAAGGAAGGGTCGGTGGCGGCCAGCGCGCGGGCGGCGCGGCCACGGAGGTGGGAGGAGGCGGTCTCGCGGTAGACGTGCCGCAGCACGGGGGCGGCGCAGGCGATGCCCAGGCGTCCCGCGCCGTCGACGAGGGTCCACAGCGTCGGCGCGTCGGGCCCCTCGCCGCGGACGGCTTCGCGGAGCGCGGCCAGGACGAGCTTGCTGTCCTGCGCACCGCCCCGGCAGGCGAGCATGCGCCCGGCGGCGGCGCCCAGGGCGTCGGGGCGGTAGGCCCAGCGCCGGGCCCGCTCGACGGTGGCGACGCTCCGCATCCGTTCGAAGGCGTCGGTCGCGGCTTCGGTCACCGCCTGGGACGGGCCCTTTGCGGCGAACTCGATGAGGTCGAGGGCGGCGGGGTCGTGGGTGTCGGCGAGATAGCGCAGGGCGGTGCCGCGCGCTCCGTCCGAGCCGGTGCGGGCGGCCTCGATGATCTCGGGCCGGTCGTCGGGACCGGCGACGGCGGTCAGGCAGCGGGCGGCGGGCACGTACAGCACGACGCCCCGTTCGAGCCCTTCCTGCGCCCAGTCGAAGACGGCCTGGACGCTCCACCCGGGACGTGGTCCCGAGGGCCGCATCTGGCGCTGCCAGCGGTCGAAGGAGCCCTGTTCACGGGCGGCGCGCACCCGGGCGCCGATATCCGCGCGGGGGTCCTCTTCCCAGAGGCGCCAGGGCCTGGGTTCGTAGGCGTCGCGGACGGCGGCGGCCAGTTCGGCCTCGCCCTCCGCGTCGGGGGCGAATCGGGCGAGCACCGGGGCGGCGAGGGCGCGCAAGGCCGCGTCGTCGTCGCGCAGCGCCAGCTCGTCGAGGGCCCACGCCCAGTTCGAGCCGAAGGCCGCGTACCTCCGCAGCAACTCCAGGGCGTCCTGTCTGCCGTACGAGGCGAGGTGCCCGAGGACGGCCAGGGCGAGGCCGGTGCGCGAGTCGTCCGTGTTCAGGACGTCCTCGGCATCGAAGAGGTGCCGCTCGATCTCGCCGAGCCCACCGTGCAGGTCGAGGTAGAGACGGGCGTAGTAGAGCGAGCGGTTCTCCACCTGCCAGTCGTGGCGTGGATCGCTCAGCACGCAGTGGTCGAGGGCGGCGAGTGCCTCGGAACGTGGGGCGGTGAGCGCGTGCAGCGTGCCGTCGCCGCGGCCCCTCTGCAGCAGGCCGAGCAGCGTACCGCTGGGCGCTATGACCGGATCGAACATGGGAAACAGCCTCACATCAAGCGTCGACGCAACCGGGAATCACGCATTACCTGGCCGTGCGCCAACACGTCGGGCCGCCCGCCGTCTCTTGCTTGTCGAAGACCATCTTCCTCTGCCTCTCGTCCATGGCCCAGGGGATCCCGGACGGGAGGTCCGGGGGCGGGCCGCTCACGGGCCACGCGGCGCGGCACCATCTGCCCCGCCGTCGCGTCCGTGAATCACGTCGTCATGATGACCCGGCGGTCAGGTCCGCCGCGACCACATTTCCAGCGCCCCCGTTGCTGCTGGTCAGGTACCCGGTTCAGGCGGCCCCGAACAGCTGAAGCAGCTCCGCCTTTCCGAACATCCGCGCGGTGTCGACCGCCGACGGCGTCCCCGCGGCAGGATCCGCGCCACCGTCGAGGAGGGCCCGGATCACGTCGTCCTCGCCCTTGAAGACCGCCCCGGCGAGCGGTGTCTGCCCGCGGTCGTTGGCCCGGTTGGTGTCCGCGCCGCGCTCCACGAGGGCACGGACCGCCCCGGCGTGCCCGTGGTAGGCCGCCAGCATCACCAGCGAGTCGCCGCTGTCGTTCGTGAGGTTCGCCGGTACGCCCGCGTCGACGTAGGCAGCGAGCGCCGCGGCATCCCCCTGGCGGGCCAGATCGAAGATCTTGGTCGCCAGCTCCACGACCTCGGGGTCGGGGGCTTCGCTCATGGGGGCGTCCGCCTTTCTGGGTGCGCTGCCGGTGCAGCCGTACGAGTGAATCGACAGGGTACTGCCCCGGTGGACACATGACGCGGCCCACCCGAGGCAAAGATCACGGCGGGAGCGGGAGGCCGCGCCGCCGGCTCCCATCCAACCCGTGCGGGGTGCGCCATTCAGGCGAAATCCCCATTAATTAACCCATTTGCACCTTTTATCGTATGGATACATGCTGTGAACCTGGAAGAACTCATGGTGACTGTCCCCACCAACCAGGAGAACCGTCATGATCCTTTCCATCTCGGGCGTCGTGCTGCTCGGAATCATCGTCTTCCTCTTCTTCCGCAAGGACGGACTCAAGGCGTCGCACGCGGTGGTCTGCACGCTCTTCGGCTTCTTCATGGCGGGCACCGCCATCGCCCCGAGCATCAAGGCGGGCAGCGCGAGCCTGGCGAGCCTCCTGGGCGGGATCAAGTTCTGACGCACCCGCTTCCCGTACGCACCTCCAGGAGACAGACGTGGCAAGGCGCCCCCTCCCCCGCATCCTGAGCAACGGCACCGCATCCATCGCCCGGAGCCGGGAGCTGGCACGCTCGGCCGCCGACAACGCCACCGATGTTCTCCACCCGCTGATCACGATCGCCCGGGGTCTGCGCCGGCTGGCGGCCGCCGGCCGGCGCAGATGGACCGACACCCCCAAGGACAAGCGCGGTCCCCTGCTGTTCCTGGTGGCCTCCGTGATCCTGGTCGTGGCGCTCGTCCCCTACGGGCCGCTGCTCGCCGCCGCCTCCCTGATGGCGGCGGCCGCGTGGACGGGCCGCGAGCGCACCGCCGAGGAGCCGACCGGCCCGGACGACACGCAGGTTCAGCGGCTGCAGTGCCTCTACGAAGCACTCGTCCCGTACTTCTCCGTCGCCGAGGACCCCGCCCCGCTCTTCGCGCACGGCGGCGAATGGGACAAGGCCCTCAGCGACTACGAGTTCGACGACACCGGCCGGATCTCCCGGCTGGTGGTGCGCTACCCCGCGTACTTCACGGACGGCGAGGCCGAGTCCCGCGCGCGGATCGAACAGTTGCTGCACGCCAAGTCGGGCCGCGGCCGCGAATACCACTTCGCGTGGGACGAGGAGAGCAACCAGCTCACCGTCTCGGTGCTGCCACCGCTGCCCACCGACATCGCCGCCCAGCGCTTCGTCACGGCTCCCGGAGAGACCGTCCTCGGGTTCACCGACGAGACCGGCGTCCAGCGCACCCTGCCGGTGACCGACGGCGCGGCGCAGCGCGACGTGCCCCCCGTCGTCTGGCGCACCGGAACGCGCTCCACCGAGCCCCACCTGCTCATCGCGGGCCAGCCGGGCAGCGGCACGACGACGCTGCTGCGCTCCATCGCCCTGCAGGCCCTGCAGTACGGCGACATCCTCATCGTTGAGGGCAGCGGCACCGGGGACTACGCCTGCCTGACCGGCCGCGGCGGGGTCCTCGCCGTCGAGTGCGGGCTCACCGGCGCCCTCGCCAGCCTCGAATGGGCCGCGCACGAGACCGAGCGGCGGCTCATCTCGGCGAACCGCGCCCGGCAGGCGGGCCACCCGCCGCCGGAGGACACCAAGCGCCCCCTGTGGCTCCTCCTCGACCGCCCGAGCGCCCTCGGCCACCTCGCCGCGGCCGACGGGCGCAGGGACCCCCAGTCACTGCTGCAGGTCCCGCTGCGGCACGGCAGGGCGGCCAATGTGACGGTCGTGGTCGCGGATCAGCTGGACAACCTGGAAGCGCTGAGCGACGCCGTACACCAGCACACCCGCGCGCGCGTGCTGCTCGGGCCCGCCACGATCGACCAGTTGGAGGAGGTCCTCGGGGTCCCGCCCCACACGACTCCCGCGTCGGAGGTCCCGCCCGGCCGTGGCTACGCGCGCCTCGGCACGGGGCAGGTGCACCGCCTCCAAGTGCCCGCGACACCCGATCCGTACGACGACGCGACCAGCGAGGCGCACCGTCAGGCGGTCATCGAACTCCTGCCCGAGCGGGTCACCCCGCCGGACGCGGCGGACACCACCGCCACGGAGCCCCTTCCCGAGGCCACGGAGGCGGAGCCGGTCCCCTCGGACACCGCCCCTCGGACCACGGAGGCGGAGCCGGTCCCCGCGGAGGGCTGAGCGTCAGGAGTAATCACGCGACAAAGGGATGCGTGACCTGTGCCCCCGCGCCCGCGCCCGTCTCCACCAGACGGGCCGCCGCGGCCAACCGCGCCGCCGCCTCATCGGCCACCGCTCCCCCGACGGTGAACGGCAGCCGCACATACCCCTCGAAGGCCCCGTCCACCCCGAAGCGCGGCCCCGACGGAACCCGCACGCCCACCCGCTCGCCCACTTCGGCGAGCCGCGACCCCGAAAGACCCCCGGTGCGCACCCACAGGGTGAGGCCGCCCCTGGGCACCTCGAACTCCCAGCCGGGCAGCTCGCGGCGGACGGCGGCGACCAGCGCGTCGCGGTTCTCCTTGGCCTGCTCCCTGCGCACGTCCACGGCGGCCTGCCAACCGTCGGTGTTGAGCAGCCAGTTCACGGCGAGCTGTTCGAGGACAGGGGTGCCGAGGTCGGCGTACGCGCGCGCCGCGACGAGGCTGCGGATCACGTCGGGCGCGGCCCGCACCCAGCCGATGCGCATGCCCGCCCAGAAGGCCTTGCTCGCCGAGCCGACCGTGATGACGGTGGAGCCCGCGGGATCGAACCCGCAGACGGGCCGCGGCATGGCGAGATCCTCGTCGAGCCCGAGTTCGCTCATCGTCTCGTCGACGACGAGGACCGTGCCCGCCGAGCGGGCCGCCTCGACGAGCTGCCTGCGCTGGTCCTCGTCCGCGAGCGCGCCCGTGGGGTTGTGGAAGTCCGCGACGACGTACGCGAGCCGGGGCGCCGCGTCGCGCAGGACCTGGCGCCAGCGGTCCATGTCCCAGCCCCGGAGCCCCTCGGCCATGGCGACGGGCACCAGGCGGGCGCCCGCCTCACGCATCAGCTGGAGGATGTTGGCGTACGAAGGGGACTCCACGGCGATGCGTTCGCCGCGGCCCGCGAAGAGGTGACAGATCGCGTCGATGGCGCCCATCGCGCCGGTGGTCACCATGATCTGTTCGGGCATGGTGGGGATCCCGCGCGCGGTGTAGCGCTCGGCGAGCATCTCGCGCAGCGCGGGCAGACCGGCGGGGTAGTCGCCGTGTGTGTGGGCGTACGGCGGCAGGGCTTCGAGGGCGCCCTGGACGGACCGGGTGAGCCAGGGCTCGGGAGCGGGCAGCGCGGCACAGCCCAGGTCGATCATGGAGCCGAGCGCCTCGGGCGGCAGCGGTTCGAGCCCGCGCGCGGGGAGGGGGTTTCCGGCCGGGACGGCGGTCCAACTGCCGGCCCCCCTGCGGGACTCCAGGAATCCCTCGGTGCGCAGCGCCTCGTAGGCGGCTGCGACGGTGGTCCGGCTGACGGCGAGGGCGAGGGCGAGTTCGCGCTCGGCGGGCAGGCGCGCGGCGACCGGGACACGGCCTTCGAGGACGAGCAGTCGGATGCCGTCGGCCAGGGCGCGGTAGGCGGGCGGGCGCCGGGTGCCGGTGCCCACGGAGCGGTCCTGCTGGGAGGCGAGAAGCCGGGCGAGCTGCGTCGAACCCATCGCTGAAGTCCACTGAGCCATGATTCCCAGTCCACCTTCCCCGAATTGGCCATGGTTGCGGTCCTGTACCAAGCCACAGGGTGTCATGTGTCGGGCCACCAGCACTACACGGGGGAGCGTTCCTTGTTCGGCACGAAGCCACGTACGAAGCCACGTACGAAGCCACGTACGAAGCCACGTATGAAAGCGCGTACGCGGCCACGCATGAAGCCGCGCCTCGCGACACGGCTGGTCCGGCTGTACGCGGGCCTCTCCCTGTACGGCGCGAGTTCGGCGCTGATGGTCGCCGCGGGCCTGGGTCCCGAGCCGTGGAACGTGCTCAACCAGGGCCTGTCCGAGCTGACCGGTCTCTCCATCGGCACCGTCTCGATCGTGGTGGGCGCCGCGGTGCTCCTGCTCTGGATCCCGCTCCGCCAGCGCCCCGGGCTCGGCACGGTGTCGAACGTGTTCGTCTGCGGCCTGGCGATGGACGCCACCCTGGCGCTGCTGCCGGACGCGCACGCGCTCGCCGTCCGCGTTCCGCTGCTTGCCGCCGGGATCGTCCTCAACGGAGTGGCGACCGGGCTCTACATCACCGCCGCCTTCGGCCCGGGCCCCCGGGACGGTCTGATGACCGGCCTGCACGCCCGCACCGGGCGCTCCATCCGCCTGATCCGGACCTCGATCGAGGTGGCCGTCGTCGCCACGGGCTTCACGCTCGGCGGCACGGTGGGGGTGGGCACGGTGCTCTACGCCCTGGCGATCGGCCCGCTCGCCCAGTTCTTCCTGCGCCGCTTCGCCACGCCCGCGTCGGCCCCCGCAGCCCGCGCCGGGCAGATCGTGGCCGCCGGCGGACCCTCGGAGCAGGCGATACTGCAGCGGTGACCCCGCGCGTACGCCACCCCTACCTCGATCATCCGGGCCCGCTCGCCCTCGCCCACCGCGGCGGCGCGGCGGACGGCCTGGAGAACACCGCCGCGGCCTTCCGGCGCGCCGTCGACCTCGGCTACCGCTACATCGAGACCGATGTGCACGCCACGGCCGACGGCCGGCTCGTCGCCTTCCACGACACGACGCTGGACCGGGTGACGGACGCGGCAGGACGCATCATCGACCTCCCCTGGAGCGAGGTGCGCCACGCGCGCGTGGCGGGCAGCGAGCCGGTGCCCCTCTTCGAAGAGCTTCTGGAGTCGTTCCCCGAGGTGCGCTGGAACGTCGACGTCAAGGCGGAGCCCGCCCTGCTGCCGCTGCTCGACCTGATCCGCCGCGCCGGCGCCTGGGACCGCGTCTGCGTCGGCTCGTTCTCCGAGGCACGTGTGGCCAGGGCCCAGCGCCTGGCGGGCCCGCGCCTGGCCACCTCTCTGGGCACGCGGGGCGTGGCGGCACTGCGCATGCAGTCCTACGGAGTGCCTGCCGCCCTGCGCCGCTCCGCGGTCTGCGCCCAGGTGCCCGAGACGCACGGCAGGGTCCGGGTGGTCGACCACCGCTTCGTGAGCGCAGCCCACGCGCGCGGGCTGCAGGTCCACGTCTGGACGGTCAACGACCCGGAGCGGATGACGGCCCTGCTCGACCTGGGTGTGGATGGCATAGTTTCCGATCACATCGAGACGCTGCGCGGGGTGCTCAAGGACCGGGGGACCTGGGTCTGACCGCCCGGGGGACGGCGTCGCACCACGGGGAACAGCGAGGTCACGGGTGGGTACCGACACCGTGAAGGCAGTGGCGACCGACGACGCGGTCGCCGGACGACGACGCGAGCAGCGGGGCTGGTACTTCTACGACTGGGCGTGCTCGGTCTATTCGACGAGCGTCCTGACGGTGTTCCTGGGGCCCTATCTCACGGAGATCGCCAAGGCGGCCGCGGACCCGGAGGGGTACGTGCACCCGCTGGGCATCCCGGTCCGCGCCGGCTCCTTCTTCGCGTACACGGTGTCCGCGTCGGTGCTCGTGTCGGTCTTCGTCATGCCGCTTGCGGGGGCGGCCGCCGACCGCACCGGCCGCAAGAAGCCGCTCCTCGCGGTCGCCGCATATCTGGGGGCGGCCGCCACGGCGGGCATGTTCTTCCTGGACGGCGACCGCTATCTCCTCGGCGGCTTCCTGCTGATCGTCGCCAACGCCTCGCTCGCCGTCTCGATGGTGCTCTACAACGCCTATCTGCCGCAGATCGCCCCACCGGAGGAGCGCGACGCGGTCTCCTCGCGCGGCTGGGCCTTCGGCTACGCGGCGGGCGCCCTCGTCCTGGTGGCGAACCTCGTGCTCTTCCTCGGCCATGAGGGCTTCGGCGTCTCGGAGGCGACCGCGGTCCGGATCTGTCTGGCGTCGGCGGGTGTGTGGTGGGGCGCGTTCACCCTCGTACCCCTGAAACGGCTGCGGGATCGCGGGGCGCCGCCGCGCGGGGCGGGCGCGCCGGCCCGCGGCGGCCGGCAGCAGCTGCGGGAGACGGTGCGGGACATGCGCCGCCACCCCCACACCCTCGCGTTCCTGCTGGCGTACCTCGTCTACAACGACGGGGTCCAGACCGTGATCTCGCAGGCCTCCGTCTACGGCTCGCAGGAGCTGGGCCTCGATCAGTCCACGCTGATCGTCGCGGTCCTGCTCGTGCAGCTTCTCGCGGTCGCCGGGGCGCTGGCCATGGGACGACTCGCCCGGACGTACGGCGCGAAGCGCACCATCCTCGGCTCCCTCGCCGCCTGGACGGTGACGATCGGGGCCGGGTACTTCCTGCCCGCCGGCGCGCCCGCGTGGTTCTTCGTGCTCGCCGCGGGAATCGGTCTGGTCCTCGGCGGCACGCAGGCCCTGTCCCGGTCGCTGTTCTCGCATCTGGTGCCGCGGGGCAAGGAGGCCGAGTACTTCTCCGCGTACGAGATCAGCGACCGGGGCATGGCCTGGCTCGGACCGTTGATCTTCGGCCTCACGTATCAGCTCACGGGAAGTTACCGGGACGCGATCGTCTCGCTCGTGGCGTTCTTTTTGCTTGGTTTCGTCCTGTTGTCGCGGGTACCTGTACGGCGTGCGGTGCGCGACGCGGGCAATCCCGTGCCGCATCGGATTTAGCAACTGAAGGCAAAGGCCGGTAGTGTACGCGTTTGGCCTACCAGGCGGACCGTTACTGCGAGCTGAAGAATCAGAAACGCTGGGTGACATCTGCTGCCAGATGTGACAAACCGGGCACTGGTGGGTACAACAAGGGGCGGCATACGACGGCGACGCATGACCCTGAACGGGAATCTTTACCGCCGACCGGACGTTGACCGGATGACGACGACAGCGACACCTGTCCTGTGGGCGACAAGCCCGGGAGGCACGATTCATGAGTGAGCGAGCTCTTCGCGGTACGCGACTCGTGGTGACAAGCTACGAGACCGACCGCGGCATCGACCTGGCTCCGCGCCAGGCCGTGGAGTACGCATGCCAGAACGGACATCGTTTCGAGATGCCGTTCTCGGTCGAGGCGGAGATCCCGCCGGAGTGGGAGTGCAAGGTCTGCGGGGCCCAGGCACTCCTGGTAGACGGCGACGGACCTGAGGAGAAGAAGGGCAAGCCGGCGCGTACGCACTGGGACATGCTCATGGAGCGCCGTACCCGAGAGGAACTCGAAGAGGTCCTGGAGGAGCGCCTGGCGGTCCTCCGGTCGGGCGCCATGAACATCGCGGTGCACCCGCGTGACAGCCGGAAGTCCGCCTGACGGCGGTCGTCCGCGCACCGCACAACGCAGTACAGCACGACGCAGTACAAGCAGTATGAAGAGGGGCGGGGGGGGGGGCGGGTGGGGCGCCGTGGCGTTGGGGGTCGGCGTCGCGGGCGCGCCCTGCGGCTGGGGCATCGCGAAGG
>NZ_JBHVZA010000040.1:0-53892 GCF_042880275.1 Streptomyces sp. NPDC058308 | reverse complement strand
GGGTCATCCCGGTACTGGGCGTACCGGGATGAGCCCGACAACGCGGCGAGCGTGCGTGCCAGACGCCGCGAGGCAGACGGGAGTTTGACGACAGGGCCTAGGAGCGCGTCGGTCCGGGAACCGGGTCCACGGAGTCAGGGGAGGCAGCGGCCGCGGGCCGCTGCCTCCCTTTGCATCGGTCCACCCCGACGGACCGACGAGGCGAGCCGGCGATTGGTGGGACGATCGGACATGGCGGTGACGGGGGTGGTCGCGTCGGCGCCACCGTCGCTTGACGCAAGCACAAGCAATGGGTTGCATACATTCTGTGATCGTGCACCGGGCTCCAACTGCCAGTTCCTGTACGTACGTCCAGCGCTTCCGGGCAGCCCGGACCCTCGGAGCCCGCCGGGCCGGAGGGTGTGCGCCGTGGACCCGGTGATCGTTGTCGGCGCGGGGCCCGTGGGGCTCGCCCTCGCCCTCGCCCTGGCCCGCAACTCGGTGCCCACCGTCGTCCTCGACGAGGGCCCCGGCAAGGACGAGCAGCGGCCCGCGCGGACCGTCGTGCTCCGTGAGGACACTGCGGCGTTCGTGGAGCGGCTCGCGGGTCACTCGTTCGGTGACTCGGAGTCAGGTGCCCGGTGGACCGGCTGGCGCTCCGTACGGCGCAAGCAGCTGATGCAGGAGCTCGACTTCGGCGGCGAGATCCCCGCTCCGCTGCATCTGCCGCAGCACGTGCTGACCGCCGCGCTGCGCGAGGCCATCGCCGACGAGCGGCTCGTCAAGGTCGCGGTGGAGAGCAAGCTCGACTCCCTGGAGGAGGACCCCGCCGGGCTCACCGCGCACACGCGGGGGCCCAAGGCCACGTGGTGGCGGGGCAGTTACCTGGTGGGCTGCGACGGGGCCCGTTCCACGGTGCGCAAACTCCTCGACGTCCGCTTCCCGGGGCGGACGGCCGTCGAGCGACACGCCGTGGCCTCGCTGCGCACGGAACTTCCCTGGCCGGGCCGGGCGTTGTTGCATCGGATGCCTCCGTGGCGCGGGGGAGGCGCCGAGGTGACGGGCCGTCCGCTCGCCGACGGGGTGTGGCGGCTCGACTGGCTGCTCCCGCCGCGCGGCGAGCTCGTGACGCCCGACGCGCTCGTCCTGCGCATCCGGGAGACCCTCGCGGGCTGGTGCGGCGGTTCCACACCGCCGTACGAGCTGCTCGACACGGGGGTGCACACCGTCCACCACCGGCTCGCCCGACGGTGGCGGGTCGGTCGTGCCTTCCTCGCCGGGGATGCCGCGCATCTGCTCGGCGCGCTCGGCAGCCAGGGGCTCGACGAGGGGCTGCGGGACGCCGACAACCTCGCCTGGAAGCTGGCGCTGGCCTGGCATCACGGTCCGCGCGAAGCGCTGCTCGACAGCTATCAGGTCGAGCGGCGGGCCGGGGTGGCCGCACGGCTGCGCGCTGCCGACCAGGCGCTGCCCGCGCTGCGGGGCGGCAAGGGCCTGCGCTCGTACGTGCCGGGGACGGCGCGCGGCCACGACACGCTCCTCACGGACGGCCATGTGGGGCGCGGCCCGCTCGGCGCGCCCTCCTCATACGCCGAGTCGCCGCTGGCGCCCGCGCCCTCCGAGTCCGTCACGCCGGTGGGTACGGAGCCCGGGGCTCCGGTCGCCGATGTGCAGGTCACCGCGCCCGACGGGTCCTTCGTCCCGCTGCGGGACCGGCTCGGGCTCGGGCAGCTGATCGTCGTCCTCGTCGCGCCGGGCACCGTGGTGTGGGAACGGCGGCACTGGGTGACGGCCGGGATCATGCCGCGGCTCGCCGCCGCCGTCGCGGCCCTGCCGCACCCCGCCGAGCTGCTCGTCGCGGAGAGCTATCCCGGGGCCGCCGCCCACTCGCTGCTGCTCGTGCGGCCCGACGGCCATCTGGTCACCGCGCTCTGCGGGGTGCGCCCGGCCGAGCTGTACGCGGCGGCCGAGGCCGCGCTGGGCGGCTCCGCGCCGACGGGACGCGGGGACGGAGCGGGGCGGCCCGGCCGGGCGGGCGAGGAGGAGAGCGCCGCGGGGGCCGGGCGGCCGCGGGCGTGACGGGGCGGTCGAGAGCGTGCGTAAGGAGACTCTGGGGCATGGGGAGCGCGCGTAAGGAGACTCTGGGTCGTCAGGAGTGCTCGTAAGGAGGCGCCGGGTCGTCGGTCGGAGGTGCGCGTAAGCAGACTTCGGGCCCGCCGCCCGGGGCGCGCGTCGCCCACGCCAGGAGCCCGGCCGGGCCGCGCACCGGAGCCCGTTCGGGCCGCGCTCGGGGTCCGCTCTCCCACGCTGCGAGCCCGGCTGACCGCATGCTGAGCCAGAGTTGACCGGCCCAGACCCCCGTGGTCTACTCCGAATCGTGACCGACACCGATGTACGCCTGTGGCGGAGGGTCCACATGGACCTCCTCCGCTACGCAGGCTGCGTGTGTCACCCGTCCTGCTGAATTCGCCTTTTCTCCTTCGCGCGCTGAGCCCCCGCTCCGGGTCGTCTCGCGCGCTCTTCCGCGAACCTCCAGGACGGTACCCGTGTCTGTTGCCCCTACCTCGACCGCGCCCGCGCCCGGGCGCTCCTCGGCGCCCACCGCCGCCGAACTCCTCGCCTTCGTCCGCCGCACCGCGGCCGACACCGAGCTCATCGCCTCCCTGCCGCTCGACCCCGAGGGCCGCACCTGGGTGCGCCTGCAAGGCCCCGGCGGCAGCGAGGCGTGGCTGATCGGCTGGCCGCCCGGCACCGGCACCGGCTGGCACGACCACGCCGAGTCGGTCGGCGCCTTCCTCACTGCGGCGGGCACCCTCAAGGAGAACTCGCTCGCCGCGCGCCTGCCCACCGACGGCTGGAAGACCCTGGAACTCTCCGACGACGTCGACCGCGAACGGGAACTGGCGACCGGCGAGGGCCGCGCCTTCGGCACGAACCACGTGCACGAGGTGCTCAACCAGTCGCCGACCGAGCACGCCGTCTCCGTGCACGCCTACTACCCTCCCCTGCCGCGGATCCGCCGCTACAGCCGGAGCGGCGACGTGCTCCGCCTCGAGTCCGTGGAGCGCCCGGAGGACTGGCAGTGAGTGACCGCGAAGGCGTCGAGCGTGCAGGTGCCGCGGGGCAGGCCGGTGAACGTCCCGTCGGCATCGATGAGTTGCTTGAGCGCGTACGTCTCGGTCTCGACCGGCTCACTCCGAAGGAGGCGTACGAGGTTGCCGAGGACGGTGGCCTCCTGGTCGACATCCGCTATGCCGCGCTGCGCGAGCGCGACGGACTGATCCCCGGAGCGCTCGTCGTCGAACGCAACGAGCTGGAGTGGCGCCTCGACCCCCAGGGCAGTCATCGCGCTCCACAGGCCACCGGACATGGTCTGCGCGCCGTCGTGATCTGCAACGAGGGGTACGCGTCCAGTCTCGCGGCCGCCTCCTTGCACCAGTTGGGCCTGCGCCACGCCACCGATCTCGTCGGCGGCTTCCAGGCGTGGCGGGCGGCGGGGCTGCCGGTGGTGGCTGCCGAGACGTGAGCAGGTCCGCGTGAGTGCTGAGTGCCCCTTGCCGATGTCCCATGCGCTTCGGCAGGGAAGTCGGTAAGGGGCACCCTCCATTGCGTACTGGTCCTCACTCCTTGGCCGTCGCCACGGCGACGGGGAGCGGCCTCAGGGCGGCGCGGCCCGGCAGCGCGGTCGCTGCCAGCGCGAGCAGCCCGGCCACGGCGACCACCGACACGTACACCAGGGGCACGACTGTCGGCGCCGCGCTGCCGGTCATACCGATGCTGAAGGCGGTCAGGACGGCGAGCGCCACGCCGCTGCCGAGCGAGACTCCGATGAGCAGGACGGAGAGCGCCTCGGTGCGGAGCATCCGCAGGACCTGTCGACGGGTGGCGCCGGCGAGGCGCAGCATCGCGAACTCCCGTATGCGCTCGGAGACCGACATCGCGAGGGTGTTGACGACGGCGATGGCGGTGAAGGCCAGCACGAGCCCCATCGCCAGGAGGTTGACCTCGGCGTTGGCCTGCCGCAGCTCGGCTTGGCGGCCGTCGGCCGCGGCCGGGGTGAGCACCCGCACGGACGGGAACTTCTCGACGTCCGCCGCGAGTTGTTCTCTCGTACGGTCGCTCTTGACGAGGACCGTGGCGGCGAGCGGGTTGTCGACGTGGCGGGCGACCAGATCGTGCGCCATGGTCAGATCGCCGAACCCGAGCCCGCGTGCGTACACGGCGCGGACGGTGAGCTCGGCCTTCGTGCCGTCTCCCAGGGTGAACTTGAGCGTGCTGCCGGGCCGCAGGCCGAGCCGGTCCGCGGCGAGTTCGCTGACGGCGACGCTGTCCGCGTCGAAGCTCCTGAGCGATCCGGCGGTGACGTCCGGGTCCCAGGTCCGGGTGAGGCCCTGCGGAGTGACGCCCTGCGCGGGGTACTTGTCGAGCCCGACGCGCACCGTCGTGCGGACGACCTCGGTGACCGCCTCGACGCCGTCGGTCGTACGCAGCTTCCGTGCCGCCTCCGCGGGGACGCCCGGCCCTTGCGCGGCCAGCACCCAGTCCGCGTCGACGCCCTGGCGGGCCTGCGTACGGGCGGCGTCGTCGAGGGTGGGCCGGACGAAGAGGACGGTGCAGGTCATGCCGGTGAGGAGGGCGAGCGGAGTGACGGCGGCAGCCAGCCGGGCCGCGTTACCGCGCAGGTTGGCGTGGGCGAGCTTTCCGCCGGGCCCGGCCAGCCGGAGCGGGCCCCGCAGGAGCACCGCCGCCGCCCGGACCACGACCGGCCCGAGGAGCGCGAGGGCGCAGGCGAAGACCACAACGGCCAGGAAGGTCACGGGAGTCGACGCCGCCTCGGTCCGCAGCACGCTCAGCACGGCGACCAGCACAGCGCCACCGGCGAGCAGCACCAGGCCCGCGGCGATACGGCCCCAGGCAGGCCGACGCCGCTCGACCCGCGCCTCGGCGAGAGCCTGCGCCGGGCGGATCCTGACGATTTTGCGTCCGGCGATGCGGGCTGCGGCCCAGGCGCCGAGCACGGTGACACCTGCGGCGACGAGGGGCGGGAAGACGCTGACGGCGCGTTCAAGGGTGGCGGGTACGGCTCCGGTGGCCACGAACCGGCCGTGCAGCCAGCCGCCGAGCGGGATTCCGGCGAGCGCCCCGACGGCCCCCGCGGCGGCGCCGACGACAAGTGCCTCGCGGCCGAGGAGCTTGCGGATCTGTTTCGGGGTCGCGGCGACGGCGCGCAGCAGGGCGAGCTCGCGGTGACGCTGCTGGACGGAGAGGGCGAAGGTGCCGACCACCACGAGGATGGCGACGAGGAGGGACGTGCCGCCCATGGCGCCTCCCATGCTGACGAGCTTGACGCGCGCGCCCGCCGCGTCGAGAAACTCCACGGGCCCGCGCTCGTCCCCCGAACTGACCTGCGCCGTCGTACCGTCGAGGGCCCGCGAGACGGTCTCCTTGAGGCCCGCGACGGTGGTGCCCCCGTCCGGTACGACACCGATGGCGGTGACTCTTCCGGGGTGCGCGGCGAGGCGTTCGGCCTCGGCGGAGGAGAAGAACAGCGAGGTCTGGTGGGTCAGCGCGCCGCTCTCGGGTGCGGCGACACCGGTGATGCGGTAGGCGCGCGGGCTCTGCGTCGACTGGACGGTGAGGCGGTCACCGGGCCTCAGCCCCGCGCGGTCGGCGAGGTCACGGTCGACGACGAGGTCATGGGCCGTGCGCGGCGCCCGCCCTTCGACGAGCCGGAAGGGGGTGAGGGCGGCCGACTCCCAGGCGTGTCCGTACGAGGGTCTGTCCACGTCGCGGGCGGCGGCGGGCGTCAATGGCTCGGCGAGGAAGGTGAGTTCGGGAATGATGGCTGCGATGCCCGGGGCGCCGGGGGACTTCGTCAGCCTCTCCTCGACGTCGGCGGCCCGCAGCCAGGCCCTCTCGGCGATCGGTTTCGCCTTGTGTTTGACCTTGGTCTTGCCCTTCTTGTGCTTGACCGTGGTCCGGTGCACGTTCTGGTCCGCGGAGATGATCACAGGGGCCGCGGCGTAGCGCTCGGTCTTGATCGTGCCGCGAAGTCCGGTCTCCAGGAGGGTTCCACAGGCCGTGATGAGGGCTGCGGCACACATCAGCGCGAGGAAGGCGCCCAGGAACCCGCCTTTGCGGTCCCTGACCGTCTGCAGTGCGTAGCGCAGCATCATGAGGGATCGGCCTCTTCTCGGTCGTCGGCGGGCGCGGGGAAGGCCAGGAAGCGTGTGAGGACGGTGCGGGCGGCGGCCGGGGTGTCGGCGTCGGGGCGCTTGTACCGGTTCAGGAGCGCGATGTACTCCTCGAAGAACTCGGTGAGTTCGGGGAGCGTCAGCCGGATCGTGCCGCGCGAGGAGAGGAACGCGTCGTACCAGTCGCCGAGTTCACCGCCGCTCTGCCGCTGCAGCCGCGCGAACAGCTCCAGGTCGGCGGCGTACGAGAGGTGGTGGAGCTCGTCCATGACGAGCCGCGTCTCGGGGCTCTGCCGACTGCGCGGGGGAAAGCGCCGGTCGCCCGGGACGGCCCGCCACCAGCGCTCACGCCCGTGCCCCGGCCCGCCGCTCCCCGGATGCCCTCGCCCCGCACGCCCCCGCTCCGGGCCGGGCGTCTCCTCGACGAAGCCGTAACGGGCGAGCTCACGCAGGTGGTAACTGGTCGCCCCCGTGTTGAGGCCGAGGGCCCTCGCGAGGGTCGCGGAGGTGGCCGGGCCGTGCACGGTGAGGTGCTGCAGCATCTGTTGCCGGCGGGGCTGCGCGAGTGCCTTCAGTACGCGGAGATCGCTCAGCTCTTGCGGGGCCCGGCCCGAGGCGTGGGGCGGGGCAGGATGCTGGTCGGTCCGGTCATCGCCCTGAGCCGGGCCGGTCGTGCCGGGTTCCTGTGCCATGCGTACACAGTCGTCTGTGCACAGGGCTCTGTGCACTGTGGTGGACCGGCGTCTCCGCAGGGGGGACAACCCCACCCTGCGGAGCCTCGGTTGGGGTACGTGGATCGCTCCGGCTGCCGCCCCACCCCCGTGGGAGCGGCCCGCTCAGAACGCCCCGTACCCCAAGTCCTCGGTGTCCTCGCCCTCTTCCTCCAAGGCCTGCCGGACCACCCTGAGCGCCATGCCCTCCGCGTATCCCTTACGGGCGAGCATGCCCGCGAGGCGGCGCAGGCGCTTGTCACGGTCGAGGCCTCGCGTGGACCGGAGCTTGCGGGCCACGAGCTCACGCGCGGTCTCCTCCTCCTGCTCCGGGTCGAGCTGCCCCACCGCTTCGTCGATCAGCGTGGAGTCCACGCCCTTGGTGCGCAGCTCCCGCGCGAGCGCGCGACGCGCCAGGCCCCGGCCGTGGTGCCGGGACTCCACCCAGGCGTCCGCGAAGGCGCTGTCGTTGATCAGACCGACCTCTTCGAAGCGGGAGAGCACTTCCTCCGCCACGTCGTCGGGGATCTCCCGCTTGCGCAACGCGTCCGCGAGCTGCTTGCGCGTACGCGGGGTGCCGGTGAGCAGACGCAGACAGATCGCCCGCGCCCGCTCCGCCGGATCCCCTGTCGGCGGCTCCCCCTTCTCGGCCCTCGACGAGGAAGGGGAACCGCTGTCCTGGTGGTCGCCGAATCCGCCTCGCCGTCGCCGTCGCCCTCGGCCGCGACCGTCACCGTCCTGACGGCCGCCGTCCCCGGGCCTGCTGCCGTCACCCTCCTCGAAACTGTCGCCGCGACTGCCGTCCCGGCCTGTGCCGTACTGATCCGCACCGTCCCCGTGGCCCCGCCCGGCGGGGCCGGTGCGGCTTTCGGGGGCGGTGTGGTCCGCCCAGTCGGTTCGTCGTGTCACGGACTAGCTCTTGGCCGCCGCGGCCTTGGACTTGGTGACCTTCGCCGCCGGCGCGGGCACCGTCTTGGCGTCGTCGGCCGGAGCCACGACCGCCTCGTCGGCGACCGGCTCGTCGACCGGGGCCTCGGGCTTCACACCGACGCCCAGCTTCTCCTTGATCTTCCTCTCGATCTCGTTGGCGAGGTCGGGGTTGTCCTTCAGGAAGTTGCGGGCGTTCTCCTTGCCCTGGCCGAGCTGGTCGCCCTCGTACGTGTACCAGGCGCCCGCCTTGCGGACGAAGCCGTGCTCGACGCCCATGTCGATCAGGCCGCCCTCGCGGCTGATGCCCTGGCCGTAGAGGATGTCGAACTCGGCCTGCTTGAAGGGCGGCGCGACCTTGTTCTTGACGACCTTGACGCGGGTGCGGTTGCCCACCGCGTCCGTGCCGTCCTTGAGGGTCTCGATGCGGCGGATGTCCATGCGCACCGAGGCGTAGAACTTCAGCGCGCGGCCACCGGTCGTGGTCTCGGGCGAGCCGAACATCACGCCGATCTTCTCGCGGAGCTGGTTGATGAAGATCGCGGTGGTCTTGGACTGGTTGAGCGCGCTGGTGATCTTCCGGAGCGCCTGGCTCATCAGGCGGGCCTGGAGACCCACGTGCGAGTCGCCCATCTCGCCCTCGATCTCCGCGCGCGGCACCAGGGCGGCGACGGAGTCGATGACGATGAGGTCGAGGGCGCCGGAGCGGACCAGCATGTCGACGATCTCGAGGGCCTGCTCGCCGTTGTCCGGCTGGGACAGGATGAGGTTGTCGATGTCGACGCCGAGCTTCTTCGCGTACTCGGGGTCGAGGGCGTGCTCCGCGTCCACGAAGGCCACCGCGCCGCCCGCCCGCTGGGCGTTGGCCACGGCGTGCAGCGTGAGGGTCGTCTTACCGGAGGACTCCGGTCCGTACACCTCCACCACACGGCCGCGCGGGATGCCGCCGACGCCGAGCGCGACGTCGAGCGCGGTCGACCCGGTGGGGATGACCTCGATGGGCTCGTTCGGCCGCTCGCCCATGCGCATCACTGCGCCCTTGCCGAATTGCCGTTCAATCTGTGCGAGTGCGGCGTCCAGCGCCTTCTCGCGGTCGGTTCCTGCCATGGGTTCCACCCGATTTGCTTGAGTCGATCGCTTCACGTCAAAGACGCTAACGCCTGCCACTGACAATCCGCCCCGACGCCCGTCCAGCCTGTGGATAACTCGAGGCCGGCCCTCGCCGAAATCCTCTGAAGCGTCCCGGGAATCCTCTGCCACACCCCCGGGAAACCGCCGCCGGACACCCATGAGAATGGATGTTCGATTTGACTGTCAAGCAGGGCACGCCGCAGGCCCGGCGCTGTCGGTGGCGGCTGGCAGCATCACGTGACATGACGGACACGAGCGACGACTGGCGCTCCTTCCTGGTGCGCTGGAGCCAGGAATGGGCGGACGCACAGGACCCCGGCCCGGCCCTCGGCCCCACGGCGGACGAGGGGCACCTCCGGGACGAAGAACCCCTGCGTACGCGATGGCTGGGGTTCCCGCCCGCGCCCGAGGAGAAGATCCGGGTCCTGGAGAAGCGGCTCGGGTGCCGGCTGCCGCCCTCGTACCGCTCGTTCCTGGCGGTGAGCGACGGCTGGCGGCACGCGGGCGGCTTCGTCTGGCTGCTCGCCGGCACCGACGAGGCCCGGTGGCACGAGGACGAGGGGGAGCTCTCCGAGTTCTTCCCCGGAGAGCTCGACGACGACTCCACGCCCGAGGAGGCGCTGCTCGCGGGGATGTGGGCGCGGGCGCTGCGACTGAGTGTGGAGTCGGACGCCGTCCACGTCCTGCTGGACCCGGGCGACGTCGACGACTCCGGAGAGTGGGCCGTGTACAGCTACGCGTCGTGGCGCGCGAGCCCGCCCGAACGGCACGCTTCGTTCCGCACGTTCATGGAGGCGATGTACCGGGAGTTCCACCTTCTGCAGGTGGACCGCTCGGAGCGGGCGGGGAGGGAGTTCGTCAACGCGACGACACGGGCCCAGGACGCGGCCGTCGAGGCTGCCAGGCTGGACGCGCTGGGCGGACGGTACGAACGCGCCTCGACCGCCCTGGCCGAGGCTCTCGCGTACGGCAGGCCCCGGGCCGCGGGTCTGCGCGACCAGATCCGCCGGCTGCTCGGGGAGACCTACATGGTGTATTTCCACGGGCTCACGGCCGACCCGTTGTACGCACCGGAGGTCCTGCCCGTCCTGGAGACCTGGCATCGGGGCGGCGGATCGTCGACCCACCTCATGAGGAACGCCTCCGACGCGGTGCACGAGGCGGCGGTGGACGAGCTCCTGTCGCGCGTGCGTGAAGGCACTTTCCGCTACACCGCCGGGGGCCCCTTCGGCCGCGCCCTGGAGGAGGCCCGGGAGATGGCGCGCTGGGGCGGGACGGACGCGGCCTGGCGCACCCTGTGCGCCGCCCTGCCACAGTGGCGGCCGCTCGGACCCGACCACATAGCCCCGGTCGGCCTGTTCGCCGACCCGCTCCTCGGCCCCCTGATCACCCCGGAGCGCGGCCGTGAGCTGCTGGCCACGCCCCGCGCCGGGCAGCGGGGCGACGCCCCGGCTCCCCCGGTCGACCTGGATGCGCCGGGCCTGGCATGGCTGGCGGAGGACTCCGACGACAACCCGGAGCCGTACCGCTTCCTCCTCGTGGAAGGGGTTGAGCCGCACGAGCTGCCCGGCCGTATCGGCGCCGATGAATCCGCCGGTCTGAACCGACCCGCGCAGTGGTGGGAAGCGCGCACACGCTTTCCCGGGGACGGCGGCGGGAGCGGCGCGACGTGGGAGGAGGGGGCCTTGGCCTCCGTGGGCCGGGCGGGTTCAGGTTGGAGCTTCGCCTTCGAGCCGCGGCCGGTCGGGGGCTTCCACGAGCGGCGGTTCGTCTCCCCGGGCATCGCCGCTTCCGCGGGCACCCGGGCGGTGACGGTGTGGAGCGAACCCTCGAACGGTCGCCGCCCCGCCGTCTTCCATCTGTCCGTCGCGGAGAACGGCGAGGAAGCGTACGGATTCACCGTCCGCGGGACCACGACCGGCAGGCAGGGTGCCGTGCCCGGCTCGCTGGATCCGGACCGGCTCTTCCCACAGGACGCACCGGACGAGGAGCGGCTGGGCAAGGGGCGGCTGGGCGAGCGGCGCGCCCTGGCGGCCCTCGCGGACGAGTTCGGCCTCGGGCTGCCACGGTTCGCCCTCCGGCACGGCAGCCTGCACACCTTCCGTACCCGCCCGTGGCACCGCCCGCCGGGTCCGGAGGACATGTACGCGATGTTCCACGTGGCGCGGGAGTAGCCGTCCCCCGAGGCGGCGGCGAGTCGCCCCCTCCTACTGATGCCCGTCCGGCTTCGGGCGGGCATCGGAGGCCGGCGGCGCCTCCGGCCTGTTCGGCCCGCGCAACCCGCTCCGCACGCGCGCGAGGAGGGGCGCCCCGGCCGTGCGCCTGCGCCCGTGCACCCTGGGGTCGTCCGTGACGTCGTACCTCTTCACGTACGCCCCGAGGAAGGCCTGCAGCGTCGCGACGGCGGGGATGGCGATGAGCGCCCCGACCGCGCCGAGGAGCGCCGTGCCCGCGATGACCGAACCGAACGCGACCGCGGGGTGGATGTCCACGCTCTTGGCGGTGAGCTTGGGCTGCAGCACGTAGTTCTCGAACTGCTGGTAGACGACTACGAAGACCAGCACCCAGAGCGTGTACCAGGGGTCGACCGTGAAGGCGATCAGCATCGGCAGGGCGCCCGCCAGATACGTGCCGATGGTGGGGATGAACTGGGACACCAGGCCCACCCACACGGCGAGCACGGGCGCGTAGGGGACGCCAAGCACCTGCAGCAGGATGTAGTGCGCGATGCCGGAGATCAGCGCCATCAGGCCGCGCGAGTAGAGGTAGCCGCCGGTCTTGTCGACCGCGATCTCCCAGGCCCGCAGCACCTCTGCCTGCCTGGCGGGCGGCAGCACCGAGCACAGCGCGCGCCGCAGCCGCGGCCCGTCGGCCGCGAAGTAGAACGAGAACAGCAGGATCGTCAGGAGCTGGAACAGACCGCCGAGGACCTGCGCGGAGACGTCCAGGACGCCGCTGGCGCTGTTCTGCACGTACTTCTGCAGCCAGTCGGAGTGGACCAGGCTGTCCTGGACCTCGACGCGGGAGAGGTCCGTGTGGAAGGTCTGGTTGATCCAGCTGATGACCTTGTCGAGGTAGTCCGGGAAGTCCTCGACCATGTCCACGATCTGGCCCGCGAGCATGGACCCCATCAGCGTGATGAACCCCGCGCTGACGATCACCACGCTCAGGAAGACCAGGAACGTGGCGAAGCCCCTGCGCAGCCCGCGCGCCGCCATCCAGCTCACCGCCGGTTCGACCGCGAGCGCCAGGAAGAACGCGATCAGGATGTTGATCAGCAGCCCGGTCAGCTGGTGGAACGCCCAACTGCCCAGCTGAAAACAGGCGATGAGCGCGAGGGCGAGCACCATGGCGCGCGGCAGCCAGCGCGGCATGCGGGCGCCCTGCCCTGCCTCGGCCCCGGCAGGGGGCTGTGCCGGCGGCGTCGTGCCGAGGGGAGCGGAGTTCTGGGTGACCTGTGCGGTCTCGTCTGTCGGTGCCACGGAGCCAGTCTCGCCCACGCCGCCGACAATCGGCCGCCACCCTCACATCCTGGGACGGACGTACGCGCGCGTGACACCTCGCCGTAGGTGCTCCGGTGTCGACGAGCCGTCCGTGGTCAGCGCTTTTCGGGCGGCACGTCCATCGCCGTGCACACCGCGCGCCAGACGTCCTTGGCGTCCCAGCCCGCGTCCAGCGCCTCGTGGACCGTGCGGCCGCCCAGCTCCGCCATCACATGATCGCGCGCGAAGGAGTCGGCGTACCCCGCGCCGAAGTGCGCCGCCATCCGCTGCCAGAAGACCGTCAACCGCATGCAATCTGCTCCACACTCACTCTGACCTGCATATTCTCTGCCCTTTGCACGCACACGTTCCTGTCCGGGGGGTCTCCAGGGAGTGCGCCGCCCCGTCGGTCCAAGCATCCATGGCGGCGCGGCCCCGCGTCCCTGCATCAGGCATGAAGTGTGTATACGTACGCAGAGTAAAACCTGGGTCGGCCCGGCGTCCTCGCTGCTCGGACCGACGAGGGCATCAGGCGTCCTCGTCGGTCCTGGTCGGGTCCGTGTCCGGGGAGAAGCGGAGCCGGCGGGCCACCACGTCGGCGGCCACGACGGTGAGCCGGTGCCCCTGGGCGTAGGCGTAGGCGCGCAGCCGGACGAAGGCTTCGTCGACACCGACACCGAGCTGGACGGTGAGCATGCCGGTGGCCTGGGAGATCTCCGCCCGGTACCCGCCCAGGTCCTCGATGTGCCTTTTGGCTGCGCCGTCGTCGAGTGGAACGCCCGTCGCGTCGATCCGGGCGTCGAGCAGGACCAGCGTCGCGAACTCGGCGAAGGCCAGTGCGTCGGCCACTTCCTCCGCGTTCAGCCGGACCGGGTCCTGGGCATAGAGATCCAGGACGCCGGGACTGATCGCTCCTATCCGCAGGGGCAGCGCGAAGACCGCGCATGCTCCGGTCTCCAGAGCCGCATCGGCGAACACGGGCCAGCAGTCCCGCAGTTCGCCGGTCCGCAGGTCGGGCGTCAGGACGGCCGCGCCGTGCGTGAAGGCGTCCACGCACGGCCCCTCGCCCAGTGTGAGCTGCAGCTCCTCCAGCCGTTCGCTGGTGTCATCGGTACTGCACAGCGGATAGCTCGCCGCGGTACGGGACATCGCCGACATCCCGGCCCCGCCGACCGGCAGCGAGGTCACCGCCGCGGTGCACACGTCCAGCACGCCGACCCGGGCACCACGCAGGGCCGCCTGTTCGGCGACCAGTACGCGGATCCGGGACGACCGGCTGTTGAGTGTCATCCCGGCCACCGGGTCCAGGCGTGCTGACCCAGTCCTTCCAGCCGCTCCACGGTGCGCTCGCCGAGGGGGAGCACCAGCACGCGGAACATCGTGGGCAGGCCCGGCCGCCACATCTCTCCGATGTCCTGCCACCCCCAGGACCACAAGGCACTCAGAGCCGGGCGGTCGGCCGGGTCCACCAAGGTGGCCCCGAGTGATGCCTGATGGTCGGCGAGCAGTCGTTCCTGCAGACGTCGGGCCAGGTCCTGGTCCAGCGGATGCGGGCGGACCAGGACGTTGGTGACCGCGAAAACACCACCGGACTCGGTCAGTTGCCCGATGCTGCGCGGCAGCGCACCGTCGAAGCCGTGCCACCAGGAACCGTCGCCGCGCACCGGGAATCCGAAGGCACAGCCCACCAGACCATCCGTCTCGGCGACCACCATGGCGAACCCCGGTCGGCGGATGTCACCGGCCAGACGGCCCAGGAACTCCTCCCGACCGCGGTTGCGGTACGCCTCCTCGGGCTCGGTCTCGCAGAAAGCCACGTACAGATCCGCCAGATCCTGGCGCATGTCCTCCGCCAGCCAGCGGTTCACCCGCCGCAGCCGCACCCCGGCCAGGTCGGACGACTCGCCGCCGACGGGCACCCGCGGAGGATCCCGCCGGAGCCAGGCCGTCACAGCACACCGCCCGCCACAGCGGGGAGGGCCGCTACCAGCCGGTGCGACATCTCGAAGCCCGTGGGAAGCGGGTCCGGTGCGGTGGCGAGGGGGACGGCAGGGCGAGAACCCGGGCCCGGAACGGCCGACGGCCCCAGGAGCAAGAAGTCGGCACCGGTGAGCTCGATCATCCAGGCCAGCATGGGCGGCGGATGGTGCAGGCACAGCGTCCCGCCGGCCGCGGCGGTGCGCAGGAACGCGTCGATGAAGGCGCTGAGACCGCTGCAGTCGCAGAAGGTGACGGGGGTGAGGTCGACGTCGATGGTGCGCATGCCCTCGCGCAGGCACCGCTCCAGGGTCGTGCGCATCGGTGGCACCGTCTCCAGGTCGATCTCGCCGACGAGGGTGATCAGGGCCCGGGTCCTTCTGTCGTGCCGGTAGATGTTCAACGGGGGCAGGGGCATGACGCCTCGTTCCAGAGACCTGCCGGGCAGAGCCATGAGATGTGGCCGGACCACCGGCTCGTCCACGGGTGCTGCCGACAGTGGAATTCATTCGGCGGAGGCCGCGAACGGACGGTCCGGCGATCTGTCCAGGGGGACAGAGGGCCCGCCCCGTTCCCTCCAGGGGATGCGCCAGGTGAGTCGGACGAAGGGTCCGGTCCCCGCAGCCATCTGGGTCGAGCGACAGGTCCGCCGGGGTCCAGGACGTCCTTACTCCAGGGTAGTCCCCATCGCGCGGCCGAAGGCGGCCGGAAGCCGCCCGGTCTCAAAGGACGGCGGCCGGGTCCAGCGTCTCAAAGGACGTCGGCCGGGTTCAGCGCTACGTGACGGCACCGCGCCCACCATCGCCCCGTCGGGCGCCCCGTCGGGATGGCCTGTTCCACTCGCTCCGGACAGTCGTGGTCAGGGCTGCCGCAGGAGTACCCTCGGCAGTACCGAGGGCATTCCCTGACCGGCTTCCATGTCGGTATCTCTCTCGGGGCGACAACACGGGCCCTGGCACGCCAGGGTCCGGGGACAGGTCGACACCATGACGGTGCTCACCGCACGACCCCCGCCCACCACGCCGATCGCCGAGTCTTCGGACTACTCGCCGTTGCGGCTGTCCGTCAGGCCTCCGGGCCTGCCCTCCGGGCTGCTCGACGGCGCCTGGTGGCCGCGCTCCCGGGACCTCGCTCGTGAACTTCCCGCTCTGACCGACCTGTTGGACCCGCTGTGGGGACGCATCACGCGCGTCACGGTCAATCCGACGTACTGGCCGACCGTACCGCGCAAGGTTCCGGTCAACGGCCATGTGGTCAACGTGGGCTGGTTCCGCGCCGAGCAGGACCCGCACCAGCTCCTGCTGCTCTCCTACCACGTCGGGCGCTGGGACCTGCTGATCATCCCGCCGGAGACCGGTGCGGCAGCCGCCGCACGGCTCATGGCCGCAGCCTGTGATCCTCTGACCGTCCGAACGGGCAGCGCGCTCATCGCCGACGAGCGGGACCGGCACCCCACAGCCCCGGCCGAGACAGGCTCTACGGCTCGCTCTCAATCAGAGGCGTGGGAGGCGGAGGGCGGCGCCATGGCCGCACCCAACAGCCGCGCGCAGGCACGGCGCGCCCACATCGACGCAATGGCCTGACCCTCAGGCCGCCCAGCACGGAATCCCTGGCCCCGGACCCCGGCCTCCCCCTCCGGACCGAGGTCAAGGAGTCTGCATGCCCCCCAGTTCCGCCAGTTCCGCCCTTTCCGAAGCCCTGGCCCCGCCGCACGACGTGGCCACATCCCAGGACGTGGCCACATCCCAGAAATACGACGGGACGGCGCCCTTTCCCGACGACGACTGCCGGGAGCCGACCCGTAGCGGCGCCGAGCGGCTGTACGTGACAGTGACGGCCCTGATCGTCACCCTGCCCTTCCTCGCACTCGGCCTGGCCGGCTGGCTGCTGTGGGGACGCCTCATCCATCCCACTGACGTCCTGCTCGCCCTCGCGCTCTACGCGGTCACGGGGTTCGGCGTCACGGTCGGCTTCCACCGCGGCCTGACCCATGGCGGGTACCGGGCCGCTCGCCCCGTGCGGATCGTGCTCGCGGTGGCCGGGTCGATGAGCTTTCAGGGCGACGTCATCGGCTGGGTCGCCACCCACCGCCGCCACCACGCCTTCACCGACCGCCCCGGCGACCCGCACTCCCCCTACCGCTACGGCACCCACCTGCGCGGCCAGTTGCGCGGCCTCGCCCACGCCCATGTCGGCTGGCTGTTCCGCAACGACCCCACTCCCGCCGAGCGTTACGCACCCGACCTGCTCGCCGACCGCGACATCCGCGCCGTCTCCCGGGCCTTCCCCGCCCTGTGCGTCCTCACCCTGGCCCTGCCCTTCGCGCTCGGCTGGGCGATCGGCGGCACCTGGGTCCACGCCGTCACGGCTCTGCTGTGGGCGGGCCTTGTGCGCATCGCGCTGCTCCACCACGTGACCTGGAGCGTCAACTCCCTGTGCCACGTGATCGGACAGCGCCCTTTCCGCACCCGGCGTCACGACCGGGCCACCAACCTGTGGCCCCTGGCCCTGATCTCGTTCGGAGAGAGCTGGCACAACCTCCACCACGCCGACCCCACCAGCGCCCGTCACGGCGTGGACCGCGGCCAGATCGACCCCTCCGCCGCCCTCATCCGCCTTCTCGAACGCCTCGGCTTGGTACGCGACGTGCGCTGGCCCGCTCCCGACCGCATCGCCGCCCGACGCACCTGACCCATCGGCATCCCCACTCCTTCGCAGGAGATCGCCCAGGAGAACGACATGACCACGCTTCTTCCTCCGCCCCCTTCGCCCCCCTCGCCTTCCCCACTCCTGCCCCTCGTCCGTCTGCGTCTGACGCCGCCGCAAGGCGGACCTCATCGCATCGACGGCGCCTGGTGGCCCCGCACCAATGAACTGGTCGCCGAACTGCCCGTCCTGCTCCGCGCGTTGCCGCACAGCTGGTCGCGGATCATTCACGTCACTGTGAACGGCGCCCTGTGGTCCGACTTCCCGGGGCGGATGCTCATCGCCAACCACGTGCTGCACCTGCACCGCGCCACCGGCCTGCACGCCCCTGCCACGGTCTGTCTGCTCGCGCCCGGCAGGGGCAGGTGGGACTTGGTGGTCGTACCGCCCGGGACCGACGAAGCCGAAGCCATGCGGCTGATGGCCACCGCCACGACGTGTACGGAGTGAGGCCGAGTCGGGCCGGGAGGACAAGGGGGCGCGGCGGCGGGGCACTTGCGTCCGAGTGGCAGCGGGAGACGGCATCCCGTGGGAACCTGTTCCCGGATCATCCCTTGGAGGTGAAGGGTCATGCCTGAGCTTCCGCGTGAGGAGCAGTTGGCGGCCGCATTCGTCGATCTCGCCGACACCTTGGTGCAGGACTTCGGCGTCGTCGGCTTCCTGTATTCGCTGGCCGAGCACTGCGTGAAGTTGCTGGATGTGGCAGCAGCCGGGGTCCTGCTCGCCTCTGCGGACGGCCGGCTGGTGGACGCCGCGGCCTCGGACGAGCGCACCCGCCGTCTTGTACTGGCCAGCGTCGAGTGGGACGAGGGCCCCTGCCAGGACTGCTTCCGGACCAAGGAGCAGGTTCCCGACGTACCTCTGGCGACGCAAGCCGCCAGGACGCGCTGGCCCCTGTTCGCGCCGCGGGCCGTGGAAGCCGGCTTCACCTCGGTCGTGGCGGCCCCGCTCCGGCTGAACAACCAGGTGATCGGGGCCCTGAACCTCTTCCAGGACCAGCCAGGGCCACTGGACGGCTCCCATGTGCGGCTGGGGCAGGCGCTGGCGGACACGGCCACCATCGGTGTCCTGCAACAGCGGGCGGTGAGTGAGCAGATGGCGGTGACCGCACAACTGCAGACCGCCCTGGACAGCCGCATCATCATCGAGCAGGCCAAGGGCTACCTGGCGAACCGTCACGACCTCGACGTGGAAGAGGCGTTCACCCTCATGCGCCGCTACGCACGCGATCACCAGACACGGCTCACCGAGATCGCTCGCCAGGTCTTGCAGGGCACGGTCGATGCCGCGCTCCTCACCCGGCACGACGGGTGAAGCATCGGCCCCCATCAGCGCTGGCTGGTGGGCTCACAGCCCGCTGACTTGCTGAATCTGCCGGGCACCGGCCTGATTCGGCCTATTTCTGCACAATTGTTGTTGCAGACGGCGATCAATTGAACACTTGGCGTGGTACGCGCGCAATTTCGGCGGGAGTCCTGCTGCAGGGCTCGCCATCGGAGAGGAGCAGTACATGGACGTACCGCAGGCGCCAGAAGGCAGGCCGCGACGGAGTGCGGTGGACGACCCGGGCCGTCGGGCTTGGCTGGTCAGGGCGGTCGGCGCCACTGTCGGCGTGGCCTGCGCGGCTGTGACCGCGGGCCAGGCAGAAGCGCACGCGGCCACCCGGACGTCCAAGGCGATCCGCGCCAGTCAGTCGGATTGGCGTTTCTGCACCAAGTGTTACGGCCTGTTCTTCCGGGGCTACCCCGCGGATGGCGCCTGCCCGGCGGGCAGCGGTCACGATTCAGCCGGGTACAACTTCAATCTGCCGCACGACGTCCCGGAGACCCCCACCGCACAGCGGAACTGGCGCTTCTGCCCCAAGTGCTACGGCATGTACTTCTACGGATACCCGACCAATGGCCGCTGCCCCACGGGCGACGCCCACGGGAAGGCCGCGGGCGACTACGACTTCGTCCTGCCGCACGACATCCCGCCGACTGCCAACTCCCAGCGGAACTGGCGCTTCTGCAACAAGTGCTACGGGCTCTTCTTCTACGGCTACCCCACCAACGGCGTCTGCCCGGCGGGCGCCGCGCACTACATGGCCGGCTACGACTTCGTCCTGCCGTTCCTGTAAAGGACCCCGGTAGCGGTCGTCCACCGGGCAGGTTGCCTCGTGGGACGGCAAGGTGAGCTTCCGGGGCGTCACGTGGTGTTCCGCCCCGGAACTGGTGTGGCTACGCCACTTTCCGGCAGGTCGGAGTCGGTGGGTCAGGGCCGGTTGTACCGTACGCACTTGCTCGAATTCACGTTCACATCGGCGATACAGACCCTGACGTACGCGGCTCCGCCGGGCGCATTCGCAGGAATTGCGGCCTTGAACGGAAAGGTCACGTCGCACTGAGTGCCGGTGCCCCAGGAGCCGAGCTCCTGGCCAGAGGCACCGTACGCGCCGAACCACGCGCTGTGGCAGCCGACGGCCCGGAGTGTTCCATCGACTCCTACGGACCGGTCGTACCACGTCAGGGTGCCACGGAGGTGGCCGCCACCGGATGTCACGTCGAAAGGGGTGACCGGGTAGGCGGCGGTCTGCGCGCCGGCGGCGGGAGCGCCCAGCAAGGCGCCCGCGGTCAGCGCGACCGAACCGAGCGCGGCGGCGAGATGAGTGTTCATGTGGTCTCCAGGAGGGGATGAGCCGGTTCGTTCCAGCCGGCCTCAGCTCGCCTACGGAAGCGGCCTACGAAAGCGGCCTGGGGATGCGCAGGCACTCGAGGTCCTTGAGGTTCCCGTCATCGAGACACACCCTGACGTATGCGGCGCCGCCGGGCTGGTCCGCGGGAACGACGAAGTCGTAGGACTCGATGGTGCCGCAGGCGATCGGGAAGCCGCCGCCCCGGCCGATCACACCACGGTCCCCTTGGAGGGTGTAGGCCCACGTGGTCCGGCACGTGAGCGCACTGTCCGCCACCGCGGACCTGTGCTGCCCGACGAGTCGGACCGACCGGTTGTACCAAGTGACGGTTCCCTTGGTCCACGTGGCACCGAAATTGATGGTGAACTCACTGGGGGGAGGATAGGCGGGCGCGGTCTGGGCGCCGGCGGCCGGAGCGCCCAGCAAGGCGCCCGCGGTCAGCACGACGGAACCGAGCGCGGCGGCGAGGTGAGTCTTCATGCGATCTCCAGGATGGGATGAGTCGGTTGCGGCTTCACATCCTGGGCCGGACGGCCACCTGTGGCCCACCTCTTAAGTCACGGCTTAAAGGGGAGGGACGGCAGGCGCGGCGAGCCTCACCAGCTCGGCGCGAGTGGCCGGTGGCACCCACGCAGGTCGGCACCGCGCTCACCGGTCCGACGTCACCGCGCCCCCGGGCCTCACGGTTCCGTCGGGACACCGGTCCGCAGCAGGGCCAGTCCGAGGGGGGTGATGAGGTGCAGCACGGACCCGCCTCGGCGGCTGGTGGTGATGAGGTCCGTGTTCCGCAGTACGGTCGCGTGCTGACTGGCCGCCGCGGCAGTGACGTTGAGGCGGCGGGCCAGTTCGCTCGTCGTGCAGCCTTCCGCTGTCACCCGCAGAGCGGCAGCCCGCGTGCGGCCGAGCAGCGACTCCAGGTTCCGCACGGCGCAGCCGTCCGCTTCCGCAGGACCGGTACCGGCAAGCGGCCGGCGGAGCGCCGGCACGGTCAGCCGGGGTGGCAGGGCGGTATCGAGCGGGTCCCACAGAAAGCTCACCGGGCGCTTCGCGAAGACCGTGGGCGTGATGATCAGTCCCCTTCCCTGGAGACGCACCTCGACCCGGCGCGGGTAGGGAGCTTCGAGCACCGGCGGACGCCAGCGGACCAGTGGCGCGCAGACCGACCGCAGCAGCAGATCGACACCTCCCTCCAACACCAGGTTCGCGCAACGGGTGGACAGCGCGACCAGTTCGGAACGCCCTCGATGCCAGTAGGGCTCCACGGTCGCCCGATGGCAGGCGCGCACGGCCTCGGCGAGCTCGCGCCGCGCTTCGCGGTCACCCTCGGACACCCGTCGGGCCCATGGCAGGTGTCCGGGGTGGAAGTCGAGACCCTCGAACTCTCGTCGCATCCGGGACACCGGGGCGTGCAGCAGGTTGTCCACGGCGTGGTCCAGAGAGGGCACATCGCCCATCAGGGCCAGCAGGTCAAGCCCGGGACCACGCACCGGAACCAGGGACGTCAAGGGACGCGTGTCGGCTCCCATCCGGCCCGCGACCGCTGACCGCCACGAGCGGAAGTGCTGACGCTCCCGGTTCTCCCTCAGCAGTTCGAGGCTGAAGTAGACCTCCGCTGCGACGCCGACCGTCGGGGCCACCCGTGTCCGGGCAAGGTCTTCCGGCGTGAAGTGAATGCGTAACACCGACCGGCCTCCTGCCACCGAAGTAGAGCGCCTGGGCGTATCCCAGCATGCCCCAACCCGGCACGCCTCGTGCGGCGTTCGGGAGCAGGCCGCGCTCGCTTGCCGACCGCGCATGCGCGCCCGCGGAGCCGAGGCAGCTCTTCACCAAGCTCCGCGAGAAGTCCGGCACCGTCCGGTCGTCGTCGACCAGCCGGCCGCGATCGACCTCTGCCCCGGCAGTGGCCCGCGTCACGGGCCGTCAGGTCGCAGAAGACCGTCAACCGCATGCCTCCAGCATCACGCCCCTGAGAGTGCAGCCGGGCAGAGGGGCCTCACGGACGACGCTTTGCGGCCTACGGTCGGAGCATGGCCGAAACCGGAGCATCCCCCGACCCAGTGCCCTCCCCCGGCGCGGCACCCTCCCCCGGCGCGGCGCCCTCCCCGGTGACCCGCGCCGAGCACTTCGTCTGGCTCACCGCGCGCGTCCTCGAGCAGCGTCGGTTCGCGTACCACTTCCTCGACGGCGCGGGCGGCGACCCGGCAGCGGACGCCGTCGAGGCCGCCCTGACCTCGTACGCCACCGGGGACGGCGGCTACGGCTACGCGCTCGAACCCGATCTGCGCGGCCCCGTCAGCCAGCCGCTGCACGCCGGGCACGCGCTGCGCGTGCTGGACGCGATCCACCGCTGCGGCGGGCAGCGGGTGGAGCGCGTATGCCGGTATCTGACCTCCGTGTCGACACCCGAGGGGGCGCTCCCTGCGATCCATCCCAGCCAGCGGGGCTACCCCTCGGCGCCGTTCGTGCCGATCGTGGACGACCCGCCCAGCGAGCTGCTCGCCACCGGACCCGTAGTGGGCCTGCTGCACCGCAACGAGGTGTGGCACGCCTGGCTCTTCCGGGCCACGGACTTCTGCTGGGCGGCCGTCGAATCGCTGGAGAAGTCCCATCCGTACGAGGTCCAAGCGGCCGTCGCCTTCCTGGACGGCGCTCCCGACCGCCGCCGCGCGCAGGCCGCCGCCGACCGCCTCGGGCGCCTCGTGCGCGAGCAGCGGATCGCCGCGCTGGATCCGCAGGACCTGGGCGCGTATCCGGTGTCGCCCGGATACGCGCCGGGGGAACACCACTTCGCGCACGACTTCGCGAAGACGCCCGAATCGCTGGCACGCGCGTGGTTCACGGACGCCGAGATGCAGCGCTCGCTGGACTTCCTGGAGCGGGAGCAGCAGCGGGACGGCGGCTGGCCGCTCCGGTGGCGGCAGTGGGCGCCGGGCACGGCTCTGGAGGCACGCCCGATCGTCACCATCGAGGCGCTGCGCACGCTACGGGCGTACGGGCGGCCCATCGGCTGACGGAGCGTTCTCGGCGTCCCGCAGGAGGAGGGCCGCGATGGCCAGGGCCGTGCCGCGGGGCGTCGCCAGGTCGATGCCGGTCCGCTCGACGATCTTGGCAAGCCGGTTGTCCACGGTGTTGGGGTGCAGCCCCAGGGCCGCGGCGGTCGCCCTGCGCTCCTGCTGCCGCGCCAGGTGCGTACGGAGCGTCTCGATGAGTTCGGGGCGGTCGGCGACCGGGTCGAGCAGTGCGGCGATGCGGTGGCTGCTCTCGTTGCGGCGCGAGAGGTGGTACTCAAGCAGGACGTCATCCATGCGGTGCAGCCCCGGGGGTATGCCGCACGCGCGCGTGATGCGCACGATTTCGAGGGCGGTCCGCGCCGCGTCGGTCACGGCTTCGGGCGCCGCGGCGTCGACCACCGCCACGCGCGCGGGGAGGTTCGCCGCCTTGCTCAGACGGCCGGGCAGGTCTTCCGGAGGCCGCCGTCCCCCCGGGACCACGACCCGGCCGCCGTCGGCCTCGAGGAGGGCGAACATGTCCCCTTCGAAGGCGTGGTCCAGCGTGGTCTGTACGCGGCGCAGCCGACGCCGTACCGCCACCGTGCTGTCGGCGGGCACTTCGTCGAAGCCGACCGCGAGGACCAGGGTCGGGCCCACGAGTCCGAGCTGGTCCCACAGGGCGTGGCCGGGCGGCACCATCCCGTCGAGCAGCGCGCGCACCAGGGAGCCGTGCCCGGACTGCCGTTCGGCCTCCAGCGCGGAGCGTTCGTCCAGGTAGGTCTCCGTCACCGCGCCGATGACACCCGGGTGCGACTGGAGCAGGACGTCCACGACTTCGGCGAGGGCCGCTTCCTCGCCGGGCCGGGTCTCCTCGCGCAGCGCCTGCCAGAGGACGTAGAGGCCGAGGGCGTGGGTGCGCAGGAGCAGGTGCAGCGGCATGCCCTCTTCCGCCCGCTGTGCGGCCCGCTCGCGGAAGAACCGGTGCCCCCCGGGCTGATCCGTGACGCGCCGCAGGAACAGGCGCACACCGTGGCGTACGGTCGCCGCCACCTCCAGGTCCTTCATCTCGTCGGGCAGTTCGGCATAGCCGGGCGCCTGTTCGAAAGACTCGCGGGCCATCCGGCGCGCGAGTTCGTTGACCCGAGGCTCGCAGCGGGCCGCCAGCGACCTGGCTTCGGGCGACAACATGACGGCTTGTCCTCTCGGAGGGCGGGCCTCATCCACGGCACTCCGGGAGGACCGCGACTGTGACGCGTCACATTACTCATGCGTCCGAGGTGTGACGCGGGGCGGTGTTCCGGTGCCGTGTCACGGCCGAAACTCGTGGTGGAACAAGCCGTACCGCGCAACACCCCGTCGCATTCGAGGAGCCGCCGCGATGACCGAGCACAAGGCAGTGGACTATCCGAGCTACATCGACCGGGTCTGGCGGGGCGAGGAGACACTGCTCGCCCACCTCTCCGGCGCGTACACCGGCGACGACCTCGTGCGGCTGCGCGACCGCGTGGGCTTCTTCCCCGCCTTCTCGAACGTCGCGGTGTTCGACACGGGGGACGACGGCGTGGTCCTCGTTGACTCAGGCGACTTCCGTACGGCTCAGCAACTGCACACCGCGGTGAAACGATTCGGCGCCGGCCCGGTGCGGTCCCTGGTGTACACCCACGGGCACGTGGACCACGTCTTCGGAGTCTTCCCCTTCGACCAGGAGGCGGCGGCGACGGGCACCGACCGGCCCGAGGTGATCGCGCACGAGGCCGTCACCGCACGCTTCGACCGCTACGTCCGGACCGCCGGGTACAACTCCTGGATCAACCGCAAGCAGTTCGGCGTGCCCTCCCTGGAGTGGCCCACCACGTACCGCTACCCGGACACCGTCTACCGTGACCGCCTCACCGTGCGCCGCGGCACCCTGACCTTTGAGCTGATCCACGCGCGCGGGGAGACCGACGACCACGCCTACGTGTGGATACCGGAGCTCAAGACCCTGTGCACGGGCGATCTCTTCATCTGGAACACACCGAACGCGGGCAACCCCCAGAAGGCGCAGCGCTATCCCGAGGAGTGGGCTCGGGCCCTGCGTGCCATGCAGGAACTCGGCGCCGAACTGCTGCTCCCCGGGCACGGCGTCCCCATCGTGGGCAAGGAACGCGTGCACCAGGCGCTCGACGACACCGCGCGGCTCCTGGAGACCCTGTGCGAGCAGACCAGGGCGCTGATGAACGCGGGCCACCGCCTCGACGCCGTCATCCACGGAGTGGAGGTCCCCCAGGACCTCCTCGCCAAGCCCTACCTGCATCCCGCCTACGACGAGCCGGAGTTCGTCGTGCGCAACCTCTGGCGCTTGTGGGGCGGCTGGTACGACCAGAACCCGGCGAACCTGAAGCCCGCGCCGGAGGCGGCGGTCGCCGCCGAGTTCGCCGGGCAGGCGGGCGGCGCTCTCAAGCTCGCCCGACGGGCCACGGAACTGCTGGCCGAGGGAAAGCTGCGGCTGGCCGCGCACCTCGCGGAGACGGCGGCCCTGGCGGCTCCCACCGATACCGAGGTGGCACGCGTGCGTGCCGAGGTGTACGCCCACCGTGCGCTCAAGGAGACGTCGACCATGGCACGCGGCGTCTTCAACTGGGCGTCCGCCGAATCGGCGGCGCTCGCGCGGGGGACCGATGTGGCCACGGAGCTGACGCGCACTCCCGAAGGGCGACGGCGTGCCGACGGGGCGATCAGCGTGGGCGTGGTCGACGACGAGGACGGTTGCTGCTGATGACCGGGGCCTGGCGCACCACCTGGCTGCTGCTCGCCTTCATGGTGGTGAACTTCGCCGACAAGGCCGTTCTCGGACTCGCGGGTCCGGAGATCCGAGCCGATCTCGGCCTCACCCGTCAGGAGTTCGGCATCGCCCAGGCGGCGTTCTTCGCGCTGTTCTCCGTGGCGGCGCTCGGCATCTCCGTGCTGACCCGGAGGGTGCGCACGACCCCGCTGCTCCTCGTCCTCGCGCTGTTGTGGACGGCCGCTCAGCTGCCGATGGTGTGGGGCGCGGCCGGGTTCGGCACGCTCCTGGCCACGCGGGTGCTGCTGGGCGCGGCCGAGGGGCCATCGGCGCCCGTGGCCATGCACCACGTCCACGGCTGGTTCGCGCAGCGGGAGCGGGCCCTGCCGACGGCGATCCTGCTGGTCGGGGCGGCGGCCGGGGTGGCTGTGGCGTCCCCTGTGCTGAGCTGGGTGATCACCGTCTGGGGGTGGCGCTGGTCGTTCGGTGTGGTGGGTCTGGCGGGCCTGGCATGGGCGGTGGCCTGGCGGATCTGGGGGGCGGAGGGGCCGCACGCACCGCCCCTGGGCGGCAACGCAGCGCCCGCAGTGCCGATGGACGACCGTCCGGCATCGGAAGGGGTGCCCCTGCGCGCCATCCTGCTCTCGGGCTCCTTCGCGACCGCCGCCTTCGGCGCCTTCGCGGCGTACTGGCTGATGAGCACCATGCTCACGTGGATGCCCGACTACCTGGAGAGCGTCGTCGGCTGGGACCTCCACCGGGCGGGCACGCTGGTGGGCGTGGGAGCCCTGGCCAACGGCGCGGTGCTGCTCGCCCACGGCCTGCTCGCCCAGCGCTCCGCCCGGCGCACCGATCCCGCGAAGCTGCCCGTGGGAGCGGGCGCGGGGCTGCTCATGGTGGTCTCGGGCTGTGCCGTCACCGTGTTCGGCACGACGGGCTCCGTCTGGGTCAAGGTGCCGCTGATGATGGGTCCCATCGCCCTGGCCATGGTCTCGCTCACCGTCGCCACGACGGCCTGCGCGCGCATGGCGCCGCCCGCCCAGCGGGGCGTGGTCCTGGGCGTGCTGACCTTCGTCTACGCACTCGGCGGCATCCTCTCGCCGCTGGTCCTCGGCGGCATGGTGGACCGGGCGGCCACCGTGCCGGCGGGCTACGAGCGCGGTTGGCTGCTGACCGCGGGCCTGCTGGTGAGCGCGGGCACGCTCGCGGCGGTGTTCTGCCGCCCGGAGGCGACAGCGCGCCGACTGGGGGTGGCGGAGGCACCGGCGGCGCGGGTTCCGCTCATGCACTGAGCGGGGCCTGCGTTGGGTCGGGGCGACGGCACGGGATGTGGGCCTGCGTTGGGTCGGGGCGACGGCACGGGATGTGGGCCCGCGTTAGGTCGGGGCGATGGCACAGGATGTGGGCCTGGCGTCGGGGCGGGGCGGCAGCGCAGGATGTGGGCCTGGCTCCTGGTGCCGCGTCGGGCTCAGCCCACGCCACGCGCCCCCGCAAGCCGCACTCCCCGCTACAGCCCCGGTGCGTGCCACACCCCCGCCCACGACCGGCGCGAAACCCCGAACGCGCAGGTCGGCGCCGTTGTCAGTGGCGGGGTGCACGATGGGGGCATGGTCAGCTCCGCGTCCAGTGCCCACGGCGCCCGCAGCGCCCTAGACGGATTCTCCCCCGCGACCCGCGGCTGGTTCACGGGGGCCTTCTCCGCGCCCACTTCCGCCCAGGCCGGCGCGTGGCAGGCGATTTCCGAGGGTTCCGACGTGCTGGTCGTCGCGCCCACCGGCTCCGGAAAGACCCTGGCCGCCTTCCTCGCGGCGCTCGACCAGCTGGCCTCGACACCACCGCCCGCCGACCCGAAGAAGCGCTGCAGGGTGCTGTACGTGTCGCCCCTGAAGGCCCTCGCGGTCGACGTCGAGCGCAATCTGCGCAGCCCTCTGACCGGCATCCGCCAGGAGTCGGTGCGCCTCGGCCATCCCGAGCCGGAGGTGCGGGTCGGCATCCGCTCGGGCGACACCCCGCCCGCCGAGCGCCGGGCCCTGTCGACCCGGCCGCCGGACATCCTGATCACCACACCCGAGTCCCTGTTCTTGATGCTCACCTCCGCGACGCGCGAGGCACTCACCGGCATCGAGACGGTGATCCTCGACGAGGTGCACGCGGTCGCGGGCACCAAGCGCGGCGCCCATCTCGCCCTCTCCCTGGAGCGGCTCGACGAGCTGCTGCCGAAGCCCGCCCGCCGCATCGGCCTGTCGGCGACGGTGCGCCCGGTGGACGAGGTGGCCCGCTATCTCTCCCCCAAGCGCAAGGTCGAGATCGTCCAGCCGCCCTCCGGCAAGGAGTTCGACCTCTCCGTGGTCGTCCCGGTGGAGGACCTCGGCGAGCTGGGCGGCTCCCCGGTCAGTGATTCCGGTGACGGGCCGGGGGCCGAGGCGGAGCGCCCGTCGATCTGGCCGCACGTCGAGGAGCGCATCACCGACCTCGTCCAGGCGCACCGCTCGACGATCGTGTTCGCCAACTCCCGCCGTCTGGCCGAGCGCCTGTGCAATCGCCTCAACGAGATCGCGTACGAGAGAGCGACCGGCGAGGCGCTCCCCGAGGACCACTCCCCCGCGGAGCTGATGGCCGAGTCGGGCGCCGCCAAGGGTGCCCCGCCGGTCCTGGCCCGCGCCCACCACGGCTCGGTCTCCAAGGAGCAGCGCGCCCAGGTCGAGGAGGACCTGAAGGCGGGCAGGCTGCCGGCCGTCGTCGCCACGTCCAGCCTGGAGCTCGGCATCGACATGGGAGCGGTCGACCTGGTCATCCAGGTGGAGTCGCCGCCGTCCGTGGCCTCCGGGCTGCAGCGCGTGGGCCGTGCGGGCCACCAGGTGGGCGCTGTCTCCACGGGTGTCGTGTTCCCCAAGTACCGGGGAGACCTCGTCCAGGCCGCTGTCGTCACGGAGCGGATGCGGACCGGCGCCATCGAGTCCCTGCGCGTCCCGGCCAACCCCCTGGACGTACTGGCCCAGCAGCTGGTGGCGATGGTCGCGCTCGACACCTGGCAGGTCGACGACCTGCTGACGGTGGTCCGGCGGGCGGCCTCCTTCGCGTCCCTCCCGGAGTCGGCGTTCACAGCCGTCCTGGACATGCTCGCCGGGCGCTATCCCTCCGACGCCTTCGCGGAGTTGCGCCCCCGCGTGGTCTGGGACCGCGTCGCGGGCACGGTCACCGGGCGCCCGGGCGCCCAGCGTCTCGCGGTCACTTCGGGAGGCACGATCCCCGACCGCGGCCTCTTCGGAGTCTTCCTCGCGGGCGCCGACCCCAAGAAGGGCGGCGGCCGCGTCGGTGAGCTCGACGAAGAGATGGTGTACGAGTCCCGGGTGGGCGACGTCTTCACGCTGGGCACGAGCTCCTGGCGCATCGAGGACATCACACGCGACCGTGTCCTCGTCTCCCCCGCCCCCGGCGTCCCGGGGCGTCTGCCCTTCTGGAAAGGCGACCAGCTGGGGCGCCCGCTCGAACTGGGCCGCGCGCTGGGCGCGTTCCTCCGGGAGGTCGGCGCGCTCTCGCCGAAGGACGCGCGCGGGCGTCTGCTCGCCACGGGACTCGACGCCTGGGCGGCCGACAACGTCCTGGCGTACCTCGCCGAACAGCGCGAGGCCTGCGGGCACATCCCGGACGACCGTACGATCGTCGTCGAGCGGTTCCGTGACGAGCTGGGCGACTGGCGGGTCGTCGTGCACTCCCCCTTCGGAGCCCAGGTGCACGCTCCGTGGGCCCTCGCTCTCGGCGCCCGCCTGACCCAGCGGTACGGCATGGACGCCCAGGTCATGCACGCGGACGACGGCATCGTGCTGCGGCTGCCCGACGCCGACCTGATGGGCCTTGACCTGCTCGACCAGGAGCCCACCGCTCCCCCCGTGGAGTACGACGCCGAGAAGGCCCCGGTGGGCGCGGGCGACGTCACCTTCGAGAAGGCCGAGGTCAATCAGATCGTCACCGACGAGGTGGGCGGCTCGGCGCTGTTCGCCTCACGGTTCCGCGAGTGCGCCGCCCGCGCGCTGCTGCTGCCGCGCCGCAGCCCCGGCAAGCGCACGCCCCTGTGGCAGCAGCGCCAGCGCGCCGCCCAGCTGCTCCAGGTCGCCAGCGAGTTCGGCTCCTTCCCGATCGTCCTGGAAGCGGTCAGGGAGTGCCTCCAGGACGTCTTCGACGTGCCGGGGCTCACCGAGCTGATGGGCGACATCGAGTCCCGCCGCGTCCGCCTCGTCGAGGTCACCACCCCCGAGCCCTCCCCCTTCGCCCGCTCCCTCCTGTTCGGGTACGTGGCCCAGTTCCTGTACGAGGGCGACTCCCCCCTCGCCGAGCGGCGCGCGGCGGCCCTCTCCCTGGACTCCCGGCTCCTCGCCGAGCTCCTCGGCCAGGCGGAGCTGCGCGAGCTGCTCGACGCGGACGTCCTGACGGAACTGGAGCAGGAGCTTCAGTGGCGTACGGAGGACCGCCGCGTCAAGGACGCCGAAGGCGTCGCCGACCTGCTGCGGCTCCTCGGCCCGCTCACCACGGCCGAGTTGACGGAGCGCGGCGCCGAGCCGGAGTGGGCCGAGGAGCTCGCCGCCGCCCGCCGCGTGATCCGGGTCCGCGTCGCGGGCGCGGAGCACTGGGCGGCCATCGAGGACGCGGGCCGCCTGCGCGACGCCCTCGGCACCGCCCTGCCGGTCGGCGTCCCCGAGGCGTTCATGGAGCCGGTCAAGGACCCGCTCGGTGACCTGCTGGCCCGTTTCGCGCGCACGCACGGCCCGTTCACGTCCGCCACGGCAGCCGCCCGCTTCGGCCTCGGAGCGGCGGTCACCGAGGGCGCGCTGCAGCGGCTCGCGGCGAACGGCCGCGTGGTGCAGGGAGAGTTCCATCCGGCGGGCATCGGCCAGGAGTGGTGCGACGCAGCGGTCCTGCGCCGCCTGCGGCGCCGCTCCCTCGCGGCCCTGCGGCACGAACTGGAGCCAGTTCCTCCGGCCGCCCTCGCCCAGTTCCTGCCCCAGTGGCAGAACTTGAGCGGACACGGCCTGCGAGGCATCGACGGTCTGGTGCGCGCCGTCGAGCAGCTGCAGGGCGCCACCGTCCCCGCCTCCGCGCTCGAGAAGCTCGTCCTGCCGTCGCGCGTCGCGGGCTACAACCCGGCCATGCTCGACGAACTGACCGCGGCCGGCGAGGTGATCTGGGCCGGCGCCGGGTCCCTGCCGGGCAAGGACGGCTGGGTATCCCTCTACCTGGCCGATGCCGCACCCCTGCTCCTGCCTCCCGCGCACCCGCTGGAGCTGACCGCCCTGCACCAGTCCGTCCTGGACACCCTCTCCGGAGGGTACGGACTCTTCTTCCGCCAGATCGCCGACCAGGTCCGCGCCACCACCCACCCGGAGGCCCTGGACCCTCAACTGGCCGACGCCATCTGGGAACTGGCCTGGTCGGGCCGGCTGACCAACGACACGCTCACCCCGATGCGCTCGCTCCTCGGCTCGGGCCGCACCGCCGGAGCCACGGCCCACCGCGCCAAGCGCAACATGCCGCGCGGGCGGTACGGCACCCTGACCGCGGCAGCCCGTACGGCGTCCCGCACCGGCCCCCCGACGGTCGCGGGCCGCTGGTCACTGCTCCCCGACCGCGAGCCCGACCCGACCCTGCGCGCCCACGCGCTGGCCCGCACCCTCCTGGACCGGCACGGCGTGGTGACCCGCGGCGCGGTGGCGGCCGAGGGGGTCGAGGGCGGCTTCTCGGCGACGTACCGCATCCTGTCGGCCTTCGAGGACAGCGGCCAGGCCCGCCGCGGCTATGTGGTCGAGGGGCTGGGCGCCGCCCAGTTCGCGATGGACGGCGCGGTGGACCGACTGCGCGCCACCGCGAACACCCGGGAGCGCACGGAAGGTTCGCGCCCCTCCGACGCGCAGGCCCCAGTCGTCCTCGCCGCCGCCGACCCCGCCAACGCGTACGGGGCCGCGCTGCCCTGGCCCGAGCCGCCGAACGACACGACGCACAAGCCAGGCCGCAAGGCGGGCTCCCTCGTCGTCCTCGTCGACGGCGAACTGACGCTCTACATGGAGCGCGGCGGCAAGACCCTCCTGGCGTGGCCCGCCTCTCCGGAGGACCCGGTCAGCGAGGACCCGCGCCTGCACGCCGCCGCCGAGGCCCTGGCCGGCGCAGCCCGAGCGGGCTCCCTCGGCACGGTCACAGTGGAGCGGGTCAACGGCACCGCCGCCCTGACCTCCCCCTTCGCCCCTCTCCTGGAAGGAGCCGGCTTCCACGCCACCCCGCGCGGCCTGCGCCTTCGCGCATGACGGCACCGATCACCAGGCACCGGGCGCCAGGTACCGGGCGCCATGAACCGATCACCGATCACCGGGCACCGGGCACCGGGCACCGGGCATCGGCCACCGCGTACCGACCACCAGGTACCGGCCACCGGCACCGGCGCGACGTACGCCTGTCGCGCCACGGACACCCACGCCGTCCGCGCTCCACGCCCCCTACGGCCGAGCCCCCGCGCCCGCCCACCCGTCTCCCCACCCCTCTCCGTGCCACCCTGGACCCATGCCCGAAGGTGACACCGTCTACCAAGCAGCCCAGCGCCTGCATGCCGCCCTCGCCGGACACACCCTCACGCGCTCCGACCTCCGCGTGCCCAAGTTCGCGACGGCCGATCTCACCGGACGCACCGTCCTGGACGTCACCGCGCGCGGGAAGCACCTCCTCACCCGCATCGAGGGCGGTCTCACCCTCCACTCCCACCTGCGGATGGACGGCTCCTGGCGGATCTACGGCCCCGACGAGCGCTGGCGGGGCGGCCCCGGGCATCAGATCCGGGCGATCCTCGGGAACACCGAGCGCACCGCCGTCGGCTACCGCCTGCCCGTCCTCGAACTGCTCCGCACCACCGACGAGGAAAAGGCCGTGGGGCACCTGGGGCCCGACCTCCTCGGCCCCGACTGGGACCCGGAGCGCGCCCTGAACAACCTCCTGGCAGCACCTGAGCGCCCCCTCGGCGAAGCCCTCCTCGACCAGCGCAATCTCGCGGGCATCGGCAACGTCTTCAAGAGCGAGGTCTGCTTCATCCTGGGCGTCACCCCATGGCTCCCCATCGGCGAGCTCTCCGAGGAGACCGCGGCCCGCCTCCCTGCCCTCTCGAAGAAGCTCCTGGAAGCCAACCGTCACCGGTCCGACCGCACCACCACCGGCCGTGACCTCACCGGCCAGCGCCTCTTCGTCTACGGCCGCGCACCCCGCCCCTGCCTGCGCTGCGGCACCCCCGTCCGCCGCGGCGAGCAGGGCGACGGCTCACGAAGCCGCCCCACCTACTGGTGCCCCAGCTGCCAACAGGGCCCAACACCCTGACTCCGCCCCGTACCCGCCCAGTTGACGCCCCGTCAGTTCCGGTCGTACCGTCCCGTCATGCCCGTCAAGGCGTACGACCTCACCGGACGCACCGCATTCGTCACCGGCGCCGCCAGCGGCATCGGCCGCGCTTCGGCTCTGCTCCTCGCCGAGGCGGGCGCCGCCGTCCACTGTGCCGACCGCGACGAACAGGGACTCCATGAGACCGCCACCCTCATCAAGGCGGTCGGCGGCACCGCGCACACGTACACCCTGGACGTGGCCGACAGAGCACAGGTGGACCGGGCCGTAACGGCAGCGGCAACGACAGCCGCAACGACAAAGACACCGGCACCCGCACCCGCACCCCCACCAGCACCAGCACCGAGGCCTTCGGCGGCAGGCACCCGCCCCCACCCCCGCCTCGACATCACGGCCGCCATCGCCGGCGTCATGCACAGCAGCCCGGTCCTGGAGACCCGCGACGAGGACCTTGACCGCGTCCTGAACATCAACTTCAAGGGCGTGCTGTACGCGTGCCAGGCCGCGGCCCGCACCATGATCGACGCGGGCTCCGGCGGCAGCATCGTCACGATGGCATCGGGCGCCGTCGACACCGGCGGCCCGGGGCTCCTCTGCTACGGCGCGGCCAAGGCGGCCGTCGTCCAGCTCACCAAGACCCTGGCGACGGAGGTCGGGCCGCACGGCATACGCGTCAACGCCGTCGCACCGGGCTGGATCCGCACCCCCATGACGACCCGGCACGACGCGGAGACCCAGGCCCACACGGAGAAGATCATGGTGCGCATGTCACCCCTCGGCCGCGTCGGCGAAGCGGACGACATCGCTCACGCCGTGCTGCACCTGGCGTCCGACGCCGCGTCCTTCACGACGGGCCAGATCCTCCGCCCGAACGGCGGCGTCGCCATGCCGTGGTAGCCCGCGCCTTGAATTCTGGCCCCCGTGCCCGCCCCGGCATCACGGCCGCGCCACGCCCCCACCGCACCGGCCCCGTACGCTTCCCCGCCCGCCGAGGCCCCCCGGCCCCCGCTCCCGCCACACCCTGCGCCCGCGCCTTCGACACGCAGTGCACGGGCAGCACGCTCAGTCCCCACCCTCCGGCGGCGACCGCCCCCTCGAAGGCCCCCGCGTCGGGCGCGAGGGCGAGGCGCAGCACGCCCCACCACCACAGCGCCCCGAAGGCCAGGGCGGGCGCCCAGCGTATGTACCGCCACGGCACGACCGACCCGCTCACGGCTGCCATCGATGCCACCTCCCGCCCAACGCGAGGCCGACGCTAAGCGCCGGGGTTCACCCCACGGGAGGGCGCACCGTCGTCACCGGAAGCAGCACGGCGCACGGACAGTGACACCGACCCGTGGGCAGCGCCCCTCGGTGCGCCTCGGCCACCTTCGGCCGGGACGTCCGGGCGCCCGGACGTATCGGCCGGTCAGCCGTTCTCCGCCTGGAACATCCAGTGGTGCTTCTCGAGGTCGGCCGTGATCCCGATGAAGATGTCCTGGCTGACCGGGTCCGCCTCACCGGTCGACTCGACACGTGCACGCATCCGGGTGATCACCGCGCCGAGCGCGTCCACGAGCGCCCCCACGGCGTCCACGTCCTTGACCCAGCCGTCGGGGACCGCCCCGATCCCGGTCTGCTGCGCCACGGTCGCCGCGCGCCCGTCGGGCGAGACGCCGAGCGTGGAGGCGCGCTCCGCCACGGTGTCGGAGTGCTGCCTGGCCGTGTCCACGACCTCGTCCAGCTGCAGGTGCACGGAGCGGAAGCGCGGGCCGACCACATTCCAGTGAATCTGCTTGGCCACCAGCGACAGGTCGACCAGGTCCACGAGCGCGCCCTGCAGGGCCTCCGAGACCGTCTTCAGATCCGCATCGGACAGCGGGCTCTTCACGACGTACATCTGTCTCCTCCAACTCACGAGCGAATGAGGTAAATCCCCACCAACCATGTCATACAAGCGCCAAATAGGTCGATTCGCGAATGCGCGGTCATGTGGGGCTCACCTCGGACAACACAGAAGCCCCGACCGGGTACCCGGCCGGGGCTTCCACACACTTCTGGGGGCTGCTGCTGGAACAGCGCAGCGTCACGCCGCGACGACGTCGACCGCCTCCGCGGGCGCCTTGATCGTGACCCGTTCCGGTGGCACACCGGCCACGGAGACGGAATTGAGCATCGAGCGAACCGGTGCACGCACCGGCTCGGGGACTGCCGCGGACTCAGCCAGCTCGGCGAGCGACAGCTCGTCGCTGACTTCACGCATGAGCTCGGACATCCGTACGTCAAGCGCGTCGCAGATCGCGGAAAGCAGCTCGGAGGACGCCTCCTTCTGCCCCCGCTCCACCTCGGAGAGATAGCCGAGCGAGACTCGGGCGGACGAGGAGACTTCGCGCAGAGTACGGCCCTGGCGCTGGCGCTGGCGACGCAGCACGTCACCCAGCAGGCGACGGAGCAGAATCATCGGTGGCTCCCTCCTCGGACCGCGTAGCCGCATCCTTCACGCCCCACCGTACCGCCTCGCGCGGCGGCCGTGCGGGGAGCGATGTCGTGTTCACTCAGGGCTGCAAACATCAATTCCCCCCGTTGTGTTCCGTATCCTGTGCCCGCCCATTCTCGGCACGTTCTCCGGAGAGCTGCTCGAGGAGCAGCGCGAGCACGCTCCGTACACTCTCCCTACGGATTTCCGAACGGCTACCGTTCAACCGCAGGGCGGCCACTTTCCCATGGGCTCCGCCATCGGCGTAACCGCGCATGCTTTCGAAATCCGGCCCCGAGACCGCCACGTACACGGTCCCCACAGGCTGCCCGTCCTGGGCGTCGGGCCCCGCGACCCCGGTGGTCGCGATCCCCCAGTCCGCGCCGAGCGTCTCGCGCACTCCGGCCGCCATCTGCCGCGCGACCTCGGGATCCACGGCCCCGCGCTCGTCCAGCAGAGTGCCGTCGACCCCGAGCACGTCCCGCTTCAGCTCGGTGGCGTACGCGGTCACGGAGCCCCGGAAGACCTTCGAGGCCCCGGGCGTCGCCGTGATCTCGGCGGCCACCAGGCCCCCGGTCAGCGACTCGGCGACGGCGAGCGTCTCGCCGCGCGCGGACAGGATCCGCAGCAGCCCGCTCACCGGTGCCTCGCCGGCCGAGAGCCCGGGGGACGTCACTTCGCCGCCTCCCGAGCGGACTCCGCCGCCGCACGCGCCTCGGCCATGCCCTGCCTGCGCAGCACGATGGCCTGCTTCACATAGTCGAGCCCGGTCACGACGGTCAGCACCACGGCGAGGGCCATCACCCAGAACCGCAGCGTCGCGAGCGGTCCGGTCAGTGCCAGAACGTACATCCCGACGGCCGTGCCCTGCGCGAGCGTCTTCATCTTCCCGCCGCGGCTGGCCGGAATGACGCCATAGCGGATCACCCAGAACCGCAGCAGAGTGATCCCCAGCTCACGCCCGAGAATCACCCCGGTCACCCACCAGGGCAGGTCACCGAGCCAGGACAGACAGATCAGCGCGGCCCCCATGATCGCCTTGTCGGCGATCGGGTCGGCGATCTTGCCGAAGTCCGTGACCAGGTTGTACGTGCGGGCGAGGTGCCCGTCGAAGAGGTCGGTGATCATCGCGACGGCGAAGGCGGCCCAGGCGAACGAGCGCCAGGCCGGGTCGTACCCGCCGTTGCCGAGGAGCAGCATCACGAAGCCCGGCACGAGCAGCAGCCGGATCATGGTCAGCAGGTTCGCGACGTTCCACAGGCTGGCCTGATTCACCGCCGCGGCGCCCAGCTTCCCGCCGCGCACCGGCTTGGCGCTCGAAGCGCCCTGCGCGCCGGAGCCGCCCGCGGGTGCCGGGACTCCTGTCATCTGCCGGCCTCCTCGAGACACTCAGCCACCAGGTCGACGCCTTCCGTGCCGACCACCTTCGCCACGACCATACGGCCGACCTGCAGGCCGTCCCCACCGATGTCGCCTGTCAGGCGGATCTGGCCGTCGGTCTCGGGGGCCTGGTGCGCGGCCCGGCCGAGCGGGCCCTCCTCGTCGTCCAGGGACTCGACGAGGACCTCGACGGTCTCGCCGAGCCGCTCGTCGGCGCGCTGCGAGGTGAGCTCCTCGGCCAGCCGGGAGATGCGCGCGAGGCGCTCGTCGACGACGTCCTGGTCCAGCTTCGCGTCGTAGGTCGCCGCTTCGGTGCCCTCCTCGTCGGAGTAGCCGAAGACGCCGATGGCGTCCAGGCGGGCGCCCGTCAGGAACCGTTCGAGCTCGTCGACGTCCGAGGCGCTCTCGCCGGGGAAGCCCACGATGAAGTTGGACCGCACACCGGCCTGCGGCGCCTTGGACCGGATGGTGTCCAGGAGCTCAAGGAAGCGGTCGGTGTCGCCGAAGCGCCGCATGGCGCGCAGGACGCCGGGCGCGGAGTGCTGGAAGGACAGGTCGAAGTACGGGGCGACCTTCTCCGTCGACGTGAGTACGTCGATGAGGCCGGGTCGCATCTCGGCGGGCTGCAGGTAGCTGACGCGCACCCGCTCGATCCCGTCGACGGCGGCCAGCTCGGGAAGCAGCGTCTCCAGGAGACGGATGTCACCGAGGTCCTTGCCGTACGAGGTGTTGTTCTCGGAGACGAGCATGACCTCCTTGACGCCCTGCTCGGCGAGCCAGCGGGTCTCACCGAGGACGTCGGAGGGGCGGCGCGAGATGAAGGAGCCGCGGAAGGACGGGATGGCGCAGAACGAGCAGCGCCGGTCACAGCCGGAGGCCAGCTTCACCGAGGCGACCGGGCTGGAGCCCAGGCGGCGGCGCAGCGGCGCGCGCGGTCCGGAGGCGGGCGCCACACCCTCGGGCAGGTCCTGCGGGATCACGGCGGGCGCTGCGGCAGCGTGGCCCGGGAGCGCGACGGCCGCCTGGGCGTCCTGCCGCTCGGCCGGGCTGATCGGCAGCAGCTTGCGCCGGTCGCGGGGGGTGTGGGCCTCGACGCTGCCACCGCTGAGGATGGTCTGCAGGCGGCCTGAGATGTCGGCGTAGTCGTCGAAGCCGAGTACGCCGTCGGCCTCGGGCAGCGCCTCGGCGAGCTCCTTGCCGTAGCGCTCGGCCATGCAGCCGACCGCGACGACGGCCTGGGTCTTGCCGTGACCCTTCAGGTCATTGGCTTCGAGGAGGGCGTCGACAGAGTCCTTCTTGGCGGCTTCGACGAAGCCACAGGTGTTGACGACGGCGACGTCCGCGTCCTCGGCGTCCTCGACGAGCTCCCAGCCGTCCGCCTCCAAGCGGCCTGCGAGCTCCTCCGAGTCCACCTCGTTACGGGCGCAGCCAAGAGTGACAAGGGCGACGGTGCGGCGTTCGGGCATGGTCTCAAGACTACTTCGTCCCCGTCCCGGCACCGGCCGCCAGGGTTACCGCGCGGTCGGCCCACGGTCGCCGGCCCGTCACCAGGCCGACCCCGCGCCCCGCGGAGCGTCGCTGGTCAGGCGCCCCGTAGGGGGTCGGTCAGCCGGCCTGTGGGTCGCCCTTCGTGTACGTGAGGCGTTCCACCTGGCCGGGCTCGAATTCGTTGTCGACCTGCTTGCCGTTCACGTACAGCTCGATCGCGCCCGCGTCTCCGAGGACCAGATCGATCTTCTGCTTGTCCTGGAAGGTCTTGTCCTGGCCCTGTTCGAGGACGCCGTCGAAGAGGGTGCGGCCGCTGTGGTCCTTGGCGGAGATCCAGCTGCGGCCGTCCGGGGCGACGACCTTGACCGTGACCTTGTCGCGCGGGACGCCCGCGATGGCGCTGTCCGACGGGTCGGGCTTGGGGTCGGCGGGCTTGGTGGGCTTCGGCTTCTCGGCGGGCTTGGTGTTGGCCGGGGTGGAGCCTTCGGCGACGGACTTCGAGCTGTCGCTGTCGTCGCCGCCGCTGAACGCGGTGAAACCGACGAAGCCGATCACCGCGACGATCGCGGCGACCATGGCGGCGGTCCAGTTCGGCCGGCGCGGCTCGGAGCGGATGCGCTCGGCCTCGAAGAGGGGCGCCGCCGGGGTGGGCGCGGGCGGGCGTCCGCCGTGTCCCTCGTCGTACTGCGCGAGCAGCGGGGCCGGATCGACACCGACGGCGCGCGCCAGGGTCCTGATGTGGCCGCGGGCGTACACGTCACCGCCGCACCGGGAGAAGTCGTCTTGTTCGATCGCGTGCACGATCGGGATGCGCACTCGCGTGGAGGTGCTGATCTCGTCGACGGTCAGGCCGGCGTCGATGCGGGCCTGCCGCAGGACACGGCCGATCGGGAGCCGGGCGTCGGCCTGGCGGTCGGCGGCCTGCGTCTCGTCTGCCGGGCTCTCGTCGGCGACGCGGTCGGGGCGGTCGAGGCGGTCGTCTGAAGCTCGGTCGTCTTCAGGGGAGTTGCCGATGGACACGGGGGCGCCTTTCGAGCGTGTAGCCACCTGCCGGAGGTTCAGTTTAGGGGGGTCTTGAAAGGGTGGGGCAACCGGACGGACGGACTTTGTACGCCATCAGAATGGCCGGACATCCTGATGGTGGGACATCGTGCTCTTCTCTCCCTCAACTTGACGTGTGTCGAGGGGAAACGGTTGCCCGCCGATCCCTTACGGGTGAGCCTGGTCCGGCCTTATGGGTGAGCCTCCCCGCGGATCACGGCGAGCACGCCGTCCAGCTCATCAGGTTTCACAAGAACGTCACGAGCCTTGGAGCCCTCGCTGGGCCCGACGATCGAGCGCGACTCCATCAGGTCCATCAGCCGGCCGGCCTTCGCGAACCCGACGCGCAGCTTGCGCTGCAGCATGGAGGTGGACCCGAACTGGGTGGAAACCACCAGTTCAGCGGCCTGGCACAGCAGATCGAGGTCGTCGCCGATGTCCTCGTCGATCTCCTTCTTCTGCTTGGTGCCGACGGTGACGTCGTCGCGGAAGACGGGCGCCATCTGGTCCTTGCAGTGCTGGACCACCGCGTGGATCTCGTCCTCGGTGACGAAGGCGCCCTGCATACGGGTGGGTTTGTTCGCGCCCATCGGCAGGAACAGTCCGTCACCCTTCCCGATGAGCTTCTCCGCGCCGGGCTGGTCGAGGATGACGCGGCTGTCGGCGAGCGAGGAGGTCGCGAAGGCGAGCCGCGAGGGCACGTTCGCCTTGATGAGGCCGGTCACGACGTCCACGGAGGGACGCTGGGTGGCGAGCACCAGGTGGATGCCGGCCGCGCGGGCGAGCTGGGTGATGCGCACGATCGAGTCCTCGACGTCGCGCGGCGCGACCATCATCAGGTCCGCGAGCTCGTCGACGATCACCAGCAGATACGGATACGCCTGCAGCTCCCGCTCACTGCCCTCGGGCGTCTTGAGCTTGCCCTCGCGGACGGCCTGGTTGAAGTCGTCGATGTGCCGGTAGCCGAAGGCGGCGAGGTCGTCGTAGCGCAGGTCCATCTCGCGGACGACCCACTGGAGCGCTTCGGCGGCCTTCTTCGGGTTGGTGATGATCGGCGTGATCAGGTGCGGGATGCCCTCGTACGCGGTGAGCTCGACGCGCTTGGGGTCGACGAGGACCATCCGGACGTCCTCGGGCGTCGCTCTTATCATGATCGAAGTGATCAGGCAATTGATGCACGACGACTTGCCGGAGCCGGTGGCTCCGGCGACCAGGATGTGCGGCATCTTCGCCATGTTGGCCATGACGTAACCGCCCTCGACGTCCTTGCCGAGCGCGACCAGCATGGGGTGGTCGTCCTCGGCCGCGTCCGCGAGGCGCAGCACGTCACCGACGTTGACCATCTCGCGGTCGGTGTTCGGGATCTCGATGCCGACCGCGGACTTGCCGGGGATGGGCGAGATGATCCGGACGTCCGGGGACGCCACCGCGTACGCGATGTTCTTGGCCAGCGCCGTGATCTTCTCGACCTTCACGGCGGGGCCGAGCTCGATCTCGTACCGCGTGACCGTCGGGCCGCGCGTGAAGCCGGTGACGGATGCGTCGACCTTGAACTCGGTGAACACGTTCGTCAGCGAGTCCACGACCGCGTCGTTGGCAGCGCTGCGGGACTTGCCCGGCCCGCCGCGCTCCAGGAGGTCGAGCGAGGGCAGCGCGTACGTGATGTCCCCCGAGAGCTGCAGCTGCTCGGCGCGGGGCGGCAGCTCGCGCGCGGGCTCGGGAGCGGGCTTGGTGAGGTCCTGCACGACGCTCTGAGCAGGCTCCTGCGGCTTCTTCCTGAGCTTGCCGGGCACCGGGGCGTCCGTGGCGCGCGCGGGCGGTACAGGCGCCGCGTGCCCCTGCTCCTCGCGCTGTCCGCGCTCCTCCCGCTCCCCCGAGACGCCCTGCGTCAGATCGGCGACCAGGGGCGAGGGCGGCATGCCGTGCAGTACGGCGCCGTCCAGGGCGGCGGCCGCGGCGGCCGCCACGTCCACGGCGTCCATCGGCCGGTCCATGTCCGGCTGCACCGGCGTCCTGCGGGGCCTGCGACGCTTGGAGAGCGCGTCATCCTCCGCCTGGTCGGAGCCGTACGCGTCGGGGCCGTAGGCGTCGGGGGCGGGGGTGCGCCGGCGCACGGGGCGCGCGGGCAGCGCCTCGCGCCACTGCTCGTCGTAGCGCTCGTCGTCGTGCGGGTACGCGTCGGCCTCGGGCTCCGGCTGGAGCAGTCCGAGCCGGGTGCCGAGCAGCCGCAGCCGCTGCGGAATGGCATTGACGGGCGTCGCCGTGACGACGAGCAGCCCGAAGACGGTGAGGAGCACCAGGAGCGGAACCGCGAGGATCTCGCCCATGGTGAAGATCAGCGGTGTGGAGGAGCCCCAGCCGATCAGTCCGCCCGCGTCCCTTATCGCCTGCATGCCGGAGCTGCGGGCGGGCGAGCCGCACGCGATGTGGACCTGTCCGAGGACCCCGATGACCAGGGCGGACAGGCCGATCACGATCCGGCCGTTCGCCTCGGGCTTCTCCGGATGGCGGATGAGGCGTACGGCGATGGCGCCGAGCAGCAGCGGCACCAGCAGGTCGAGGCGCCCGAAGGCGCCGGTGACCAGGACCTCGACGAGGTCGCCGACGGGGCCGCGCAGGTTCGACCAGGTGCCCGCGGCGACGATCAGCGCCAGACCGAGCAGCAGCAGCGCCAGGCCGTCCTTGCGGTGCGCCGGGTCGAGGCCCTTGGCGCCGCGCCCTATGCCGCGGAACATCGCGCCGACGCCGTGCGCGACGCCCAGCCAGAGCGCGCGAACGAGCCGGTACAGGCCCCCCGTGGGGCTGGGCGCCGGCTTGGGCGCGGGCTTTTTCGCCGCGGCCTTTTTGACGGGCGCCTTCTTCGCGGGCGCCTTCTTTGCCACGGCTTTCTTCGCGGGCGGCTTGGCAACGGCCTTCTTCGCCGGAGCCTTCGCCGGCGCGACCGCCTTCTTCGCGGGCGTCTTCTTGGCTGCGGACTGACGTGAGGCCATGGGTGTGAGGTTACCGTTGTCGACCTCTGCGGACACGTGTGCCCACTGCTTCACCCGTTTGTGTCGCCCTTGCGGTGGCGCGTAACTGACGGGGGTTCACCGCGCTCACGCGACACGAAACCTCGTCAGTGAGGCTCCGTGCCGCGTCAGTTCTGCGAGGGGACCGAGGGAGCTCCGGTGCCGGTGCCCGGCTCCAGGGCGTCAAGGGCCCGGCGCAGGCCGGTCAGTTTGCGTTCGAGATGGGCGGCGGTGGCGACCGCCGCCGCGTCCGCCGACTCGTCGTCCAGCTGCTTGGACAGCGCCTCGGCCTGTTCCTCGACCGCCGCGAGCCGCGCCGAGAGCTCGGCAAGGAGTCCTGCGGGCTCCTTCGCGTCGCCGGCCGCGGCCTTGCCGCCGCCTTCGAGCTGAAGGCGCAGCAGAGCCGCCTGCTCACGCAGTTGGCAGTTCTTCATGTACAGCTCGACGAACACCGAGACCTTCGCGCGCAGCACCCACGGGTCGAAAGGCTTGGAGATGTAGTCCACCGCGCCCGCGGCATAGCCGCGGAAGGTGTGATGCGGCCCGTGGTTGATGGCGGTGAGGAAGATGATCGGGATGTCCCGTGTCCGCTCCCGCCGCTTGATATGCGCGGCGGTCTCGAAACCGTCCATTCCCGGCATCTGGACGTCCAGCAGAATCACCGCGAAGTCGTCCGTGAGTAGTGCTTTGAGCGCTTCCTCCCCGGACGATGCCCGTACCAGTGTCTGATCGAGCGCAGAGAGGATGGCCTCCAGCGCCAGCAGATTCTCCGGCCGGTCATCGACCAGGAGGATCTTGGCCTTCTGCACCATGGCCCGCCCTCCTCGCCCCGGCGAAACACCGGGCGCCGCCCCAGAGGACGACTCCCTAGCGTCGCCCGTCCTTGTGCCGGTCATGGTAGCCGCACCCCGCCTGTCGCCACACCCTGTCACCGCGATGTCACTGTGCACGTAGCAGAAACGCGGTGGGAGACCAGAAGGTTCCCCGAATACCGCCGTTCTACACGACCTCGGCCACACTCTGTCAGCAACTGCGTGTGACGAAGCCGGTTCTCGGTCACTGAGCGCGCATCCACTGCTCCATCACCGACAACAGGTGATCCGGGTCGACCGGCTTCGTGACGTAGTCGGACGCTCCGGAGTCGATCGCCTTCTCCCGGTCGCCCTTCATCGCCTTCGCGGTGAGAGCGATGATGGGCAGCCCGGCGAACTGCGGCATCCTGCGGATCGCCGTCGTCGTCGCGTACCCGTCCATCTCGGGCATCATGATGTCCATCAGAACGACCGTCACGTCGTCGTGCTGCTCCAGCACTTCGATGCCTTCCCGGCCGTTCTCCGCGTACAGCACCGCGAGGCCGTGCTGCTCCAGGACGCTGGTGAGCGCGAAGACGTTGCGGATGTCGTCGTCGACGATCAGGACCTTCTCGCCGCCGAAGTGGAATCCGGGCCGCGCCGCGGCCGGCGTCTCCTGCCCCAGGGACGGCCACTGCTCCGGCGGCCGCTGCTCCTGGGTGCGCTGCTCCGCGGACCCGGCGGGCGACTGCCCCGGCAGGCCCGTGGGCTCCTGCGCGGGCGCGGAACGGCGCCGCCTGCGGAAGAGCGCGGCAGGCCCCGCGGACGCCTCGTGGCGCGCCGGTGCGGCCTCCTGCTGCGCCGTGCCGTCGGACGCGGGCGCCTCCTCCAGGGCGGGCAGTTCGCGCGGCTGGGGTGCGGGCGCCAGCTGCGTGTAGCCCTGGGGCGGCAGTTCGCTCGGGTGCAGCGGCAAATAGAGCGTGAAGGTGGAGCCGCGGCCCGGCTCGCTCTGGGCGTGGATCTCACCGCCGAGCAGCCGCGCGATCTCCCGGCTGATCGAGAGCCCGAGACCGGTGCCGCCGTACTTCCTGCTCGTCGTGCCGTCGGCCTGCTTGAACGCCTCGAAGATGACCCGCATCTTGCTGGCCGCGATGCCGATGCCGGTGTCCGTCACCGAGAAGGCGATCAAGTCGGCGTCCGCGTCCCGCAGCGAGCCCGCCTCCAGGAGCTGTTCGCGGATGGCGTTGGGCACGTCGTTGTTGGCGTGCCGGATCACCAGCTCGACCGCTCCGGAGTCGGTGAACTTCACCGCGTTCGACAGGAGGTTGCGCAGCACCTGGAGGAGCCGCTGCTCGTCCGTGTGCAGCGTCGCGGGCAGTTCCGGAGACACCCGTACGGAGAAATCGAGCCCCTTCTCCGCGGTCAGCGGGCGGAAAGTGGCCTCTACGTAGTCGACGAGCTGGACCAGGGCGATGCGCGTCGGGGAGACGTCCATCTTGCCCGCCTCGACCTTCGACAGGTCGAGGATGTCGTTGATCAGCTGCAACAGGTCCGAGCCCGCGCCGTGGATCGTCTCGGCGAACTCGACCTGCTTCGGGGTGAGGTTCGCGTCGGCGTTGTCGGCGAGCAACTTGGCGAGGATCAGCAGGGAGTTGAGCGGCGTGCGCAGCTCGTGCGACATGTTCGCGAGGAACTCCGACTTGTAGCGCATCGAGACCGCGAGCTGCTCGGCGCGCTCCTCCAGGACCTGCCTGGCCTCTTCGATCTCGGTGTTCTTGACCTCGATGTCACGGTTCTGCTGGGCGAGCAGCTCCGCCTTCTCCTCCAGCTCCGCGTTCGAGTCCTGAAGCGCCTTCTGCCGGTTCTCCAACTCGGCCGAACGCTCCCGCAGTTGCTCGGTCAGCTCCTGCGACTGCTTCAGCAGCACCTCGGTCTTCGTATTGACGCTGATCGTGTTGACGCTCGTGGCGATCATCTCGGCGATCTGGCTGAGGAAGTCCTTCTGGATCTGCGTGAAGGGCTGGAAGGCGGCCAGCTCGATCACACCGAGCACGGTCCCCTCGAAGAGCACCGGGAGCACGATGACCTGCGCCGGCGGAGCCTCACCGAGCCCGGACGCGATCCGCAGGTAGCCGGAGGGCGCGTTCTCCACGAGGATCGTGCGCCGCTCCTTGGCAGCCGTCCCGATGAGGGTCTCGCCGGGCCGGAAGGACGTCGGCATGGACCCCATGGAGTAGCCGTAACTGCCGAGCATGCGCAGTTCGTACGCGTCCTCGTGATCGCCCCCGAGGTCCTGGCCGTCGTCCGTGGGCAGCGCCAGGAAGAAGGCCCCGTGCTGCGCGGAGACGACCGGCGTCAGCTCGCTCATGATCAGCGAGGCGACGTCCTCCAGATCGCGGCGGCCCTGCATCAGACCGGAGATCCGCGCCAGGTTGCCCTTGAGCCAGTCCTGTTCCTTGTTGGCGAGGGTCGTGTCGCGCAGGTTCGCGATCATGGTGTTGATGTTGTCCTGCAGGACCTGGATCTCGCCCGCCGCGTCGACCTCGATCTTCAGGTTGAGGTCTCCGCGGGTCACCGCGGTGGCGACCTTGGCGATGGCGCGCACCTGCCGGGTGAGGTTTCCGGCCATCTCGTTCACGGACTCCGTGAGGTCCCGCCACGTGCCGTCGACGTCACGCACGCGTGCCTGGCCGCCCAACTGGCCTTCCGTACCCACCTCGCGGGCGACCCGGGTGACCTGCTCGGCGAACGACGACAGCTGGTCGACCATCGTGTTGATGGTGGTCTTGAGCTCCAGGATCTCGCCCCGGGCGTCGATGTCGATCTTCTTGGTGAGATCACCCTTGGCGATCGCCGTGGTGACCATCGCGATGTTGCGGACCTGACCGGTCAGGTTGGACGCCATCGAGTTCACGGACTCGGTGAGGTCCTTCCACGTACCGGAGACACCTGGCACGCGCGCCTGACCGCCGAGGATGCCGTCCGTGCCCACCTCACGGGCCACCCGAGTGACCTCGTCGGCGAACGAACTCAGCGTCGTCACCATGGTGTTGACCGTGTCGGCGAGCTGCGCGACCTCGCCGCGCGCCTCGACCGTGACCTTCTTGGTGAGGTCGCCGTTGGCGACCGCGGCCGAGACCTGGGAGATGTTCCGCACCTGGCTGGTCAGGTTGTTGGCCATCAGGTTGACGTTGTCGCTGAGGTCCTTCCAGATGCCGGTGACACCCGGCACGCGCGCCTGACCACCCAACTGGCCCTCGGTGCCCACCTCGCGGGCCACGCGCGTGACCTGCTCGGCGAACGACGACAGCTGATCGACCATCGTGTTGACGGTCGTGACGAGTTCGAGGATCTCGCCCTTCGCGTCGACGGTGATCTTCTTGGAGAGGTCGCCCATGGCGACGGCCGTCGTGACCTCGGCGATGTTCCGCACCTGCAGGGTGAGGTTGTTCGCCATGCCGTTCACGGACTGCGTGAGGTCCTTCCAGGTGCCCGAGACGCCCTGGACCTCGGCCTGGCCGCCCAGGATGCCGTCCGTACCCACCTCGCGGGCCACCCGCGTGACCTGCTCCGCGAAGGCCGAGAGCTGGTCGACCATCGTGTTCAGGGTGTTCTTCAGTTCGAGGATCTCGCCCCGCGCGTCCACGTCGATCTTCTGCGACAGGTCACCGCGGGCCACCGCCGTCGCCACCTGCGCGATGTTGCGGACCTGCGCGGTGAGGTTCCCGGCCATGCCGTTCACGGAGTCCGTCAGATCGCGCCACACACCGGCCACCCCGGGCACCTGTGCCTGACCGCCCAGGCGCCCCTCCGTGCCCACCTCGCGGGCCACCCGGGTCACCTGGTCCGCGAAGGCGGAGAGCTGGTCGACCATCGTGTTGATGGTGTTCTTCAGTTCGAGGATCTCGCCCCGCGCGTCGACCTCGATCTTCTGCGACAGGTCACCGCGCGCCACCGCCGTGGTGACCTGCGCGATCTGGCGCACCTGCGACGTCAGGTTGCCCGCCATGAAGTTGACGGAGTCGGTGAGGTCCTTCCACGTACCGCTCACGCCGTCCACCCGCGCCTGACCGCCCAGCCGGCCCTCGGTGCCCACGTCGCGCGCCATCCGCGTGACCTGGTCGGCGAAGGACGACAGCTGGTCGACCATCGTGTTCACGGTGTTCTTCAGCTGGAGCATCTCGCCGGAGACGTCCACGGTGACCTTCTGCGACAGGTCACCGTTGGCCACCGCCGTCGTCACCTGCGCGATGTTGCGGACCTGCCCCGTGAGGTTGCGGAACGCGGTGTTCACCGAGTCGGTGAGGTCCTTCCACGTACCGGCCGCGCCCTGCACCTGCGCCTGACCGCCGAGCTCACCCTCGACACCGATCTCCCGCGCCACCCGCGTCACTTCGGAACCGAAGGCGGAGAGCTGGTCGACCATCGTGTTCGTGGTGTTCTTCAGCTCCAGCATCTCGCCCGCGACGTCCACGGTGACCTTCTGCGACAGGTCACCGTTGGCCACCGCCGTCGTCACCTGCGCGATGTCCCGCACCTGCGTGGTGAGGTTCCGGAAGACCGTGTTGACCGAGTCCGTGAGGTCCTTCCAGGTGCCCGCCGCGCCCGGCACATTGGCCTGGCCGCCGAGCTGCCCCTCGGCACCGACCTCGTTCGCCACCCGTGTGACCTCGTCCGCGAACGTACGCAGCGTCTCGGTCATCTGGTTGATCGTCTCGGCGAGCTGGGCGACCTCGCCGCGCGCGCTCACCGTCACCTTCTGGGACAGGTCGCCGTTCGCGACCGCCGTCGTGACCTGGGCGATCCCGCGCACCTGGGCGGTGAGATTGCCCGCCATCAGGTTCACCGAATCGGTGAGGTCCTTCCACACGCCGGCCACACCCGGCACCTGCGCCTGGCCGCCGAGCTCACCCTCCGTACCGACCTCGCGGGCCACGCGCGTCACTTCGGAGGAGAACGACGAGAGCTGGTCCACCATCGTGTTGACGGTGTTCTTCAACTCCAGCATCTCACCCGCGACGTGGACGGTGACCTTCCGCGACAGATCGCCCTTGGCGACCGCCGTCGTCACCAGCGCGATGTCCCGCACCTGAGCGGTCAGGCGGTACGCCATCGTGTTCACGGAGTCCGTGAGGTCCTTCCACGACCCGGACATCCCGCGCACCCTGGCCTGCCCGCCGAGCTTGCCCTCGGTGCCGACCTCGCTGGCCACCCGCGTGACCTCGTCCGTGAAGGTGGAGAGCTGGTCGACGAGGTTGTTGACCGTCCGCCCGACCTTCAGGAACTCCCCGCGCAGCGGATGGCCGTTCCCGTCCATCCCCTGCGCCCGCAGCTCCATCCGCTGCTGCAGGTCGCCCTCCGCCACCGCGGAGAGAACCCGGCCGACCTCGGACACGGGGCGCACGAGATCGTCGACGAGCGCGTTCGACGCGTCGATCGCCGCGGCCCACGAGCCCTCGCTCGCTCCCGCCTCAAGGCGCTCCGTGAGTTTTCCCTCACGTCCGACCATCCGCCGCACCCGCGAAAGCTCACCGGTCAGGTGCAGATTCCGGTCGGCCACCTCATTGAAAACAGCCGCGATCTCCGACATCACGTCGTCACCGGAGACCGTGAGCCGCTTGCGGAAGTTGCCGTCCCGCATCGCCACCAGGGCTGCGAGCAGCCTGTTCAGAGCCGCCGCATCCACTGAAGCCGTCGTCCCGTTGCGCGGTTTGCGCTGTTTGTTCAGGGACTGTCCGTCTTTCGCGCGCGTTTTAGTGCCCCGCGTCGCTGCGCCAGACTCCACTGTGTCCCTCCCGCAAGGGTCGACCGGTACTGCTCGGGTTTCTCTGGGCTGTCCCCATGAAGCTTGCCCAGTGTTTCACCATGGCCGAACCAGGCCATAACAGTTCGGCAGCTTCGCACACCGTCCGCACACCCTCCGGGCGGAAACACTGACGACCGGCATCAGCATGGACGGCGAAGGTAAGTAACCTTGCATCCGGCTGTCCAACCACCCCGGTCCTGCCCGGCCAGGGCGGTGGTACACGAACAAGCGGGCATCGGAGGGGCGGCCGTCACCATGGGTTCGGGAGAACTGGGCGTCGATACAGTCGACACTGTCGATACTCGTACGAGGAGTGCTGTGATCACCGCGCGCGCGGCTGCGACCTTCGAACCCGTCGGGCGTTCCGTCGCGACGGCCCGCTCCTTCGTACGCGACACCCTGCAGGGCTGGGGCTTCTCGGACATCGTCGACGACGCCGTCGTCCTCACCAGCGAGCTGGTCACCAACGCCGTGGTGCACGCCGGCACGGCCGCCGACGTCGAGTGTCTGCGCAGCGACGACGCCGTACGCATCGAAGTCTCCGACCACTACCCGGAGCGCGAGATCCCGCTCCAGCAGTCCTCGGTCAACATGGGCAGCCCCGACCGCGAGGGCGGCCGCGGACTCCAGCTCTGCGCGGCACTCGCCACCCGCTGGGGCGTCGACTACACCCCCACCCACAAGCAGGTCTGGTTCCAGCTCGACCTGCCCCACCGCCCCGTCGGCACCCGCACCGCGGGCCCCTCGCTGCCCGCCGCCCTCCTGCCCATCGCCGACGGCAGAGTCCGCGTCGCCGTCATCCAGATCGACCGCCTGGGCGCCATCTCCGCCTGGAACGAGGACGCCGAGGACCTCTTCGGGTACGTCGCCGAGCAGGTCATGGGCAAGCCTCTCAACGACCTCGCCGCCTGGCCGCACACCCCGGGCACCAGCACCGGCATCGCCGAGGCGCTCCAGCTCTCCCGCTGGGAAGGCAGCTACGGCGTCCGCGGCGCCAACGGCCGCGTGACCCCCGTCTACGCCTCCCACCTGCGTGTCCGCGACGCCGAGGGTGAACCCTCCACGGTCTGCCTGCTCGTACGCGACGACGAGCGCGCCGTGCTGCAGACCCCGCTGCGCGGCGCACCCCCCGAGCCGGGCACCCGCAGCGAGCCGCACGCCACGGACCCCTTCGAGGTGTTCATCGGCTCCCCCGCCCCGGACGACCTCGACGGCCTGCTCCAGCGCACCGTCGAGCGCGCCCGCGACATGCTCGACGGCGACGCGGCCTTCCTGCTCCTGGCCACCGACGACGAGACGGAACTGGAAGTCCGCGCCTCCACGGGCCTGCCGTCGGCCCGCCAGCGCTTCGCCCGCGTCCAGGTCGAGTCGGCCCCCGGACGCTACGGCTCCGCACGCATGCCGGCCGTGCACGAGGACCTCACGGTCGTCCCCGGCGCGGTCCCCCTGCTCGCCGGCACGGGCATGCGCTCCGTCGTCACGGTGCCGCTGAAGGTGGAGGGCCGCCTCACCGGCTCCCTGGGCGTCGCCGCCGAGGCCTCCGGGCGGTACTCGAACGAAGAAGCCCTGCGCCTCCAGTTCGCCGCCGACCGCATCGCCCTCGCCGTGGAGTCCGCGCGCCTCGGAGAGCTGGAACGGCTCCGCCGCGGCTCGCTCTCCTTCCTCGTCGAGGCCTCCGACCTTCTCGCGGGCACCCTCGACCGCGACCAGACCCTGGCCCTCATGGCCCAGATGACGGTCCCGACGCTCGCCACCTGGTGCGCCGTCTACACGATCGCGGACCAGTCGGCCGAGCCCTACCTCTCGTACGTCCTGCACGAGGACGAGGAGCGTATCGACGGCCTCAAGGCCCTGCTCTCCAAGATCGCCCCGCCGGACCCGGTCCCCACTCCGGGCGCCCGCATCTGGGCGGCCCCCTCCGAAGCCGCGCACCAGGCCGCCCTGCGCACCTCCATGCGCAGCCTGGGCCTCGGCGAGCCCATGACCCTCGGCTCGGGCATCGGCACGACACTCTCCACCGCCTCCGCGGTGGGCGGCGAGACCGTCGTCCTCCCCCTGGTCGCCCGCAACCGCGTCATCGGCATGCTCACGCTCGGTAAGCCCGCCGATGAACACTTCCGCCAAGAGATCCTGGAATTGGCCGAAGATCTATCCCGCCGAGCGGCCCTGGCCCTCGACAACGCCCGCCTCTACTCCGAGCGCATGGCGATCAGCCAGTCCCTGCAGCGCAGCCTGCTGCCGCCGGGGCTCCCGCAGATCCCGGGCGTCGAGGTCGACGTCATCTACCGCGCGGCCGGCGAGGGCAACGAAGTCGGCGGTGACTTCTACGACCTCTTCCCGATCCGCGACGGCGCGTACGGCTTCGCGATCGGCGACGTCTGCGGCACGGGCCCGGAGGCCGCGGCCGTCACGGGCCTCGCCCGCCACGCCCTGCGTCTCCTTGCCCGCGAGGGCTTCGGCGGCCCCGCGGTCCTGGAGCGCCTCAACGCCGCGATCCTCGACGAGGGCGCCCGCAGCCGCTTCCTGACGCTCCTGTACGGCGAGCTGTGGCCCCAGGAAGACGGCTCGGCGGTCCTGAAGGTCGTCTGCGCCGGCCACCCGCTGCCGCTGCGCCTGCGCCAGGACGGCACGGTCGAGCCGTACGCGGAACCGCAGCCGCTGCTCGGCGTCATGGACGACCTCGAACTGTACGAGCAGACGATGACGCTCGACCCGGGCGACGTCCTGCTCTGCGTGACCGACGGAGTCACCGAGCGCCGCGAAGGCACCCGCATGCTCGGCGACGACGGCCTCGCGGACGTCCTCACCACCTGCACCGGCCTCACGGCGGGCGCGGTCGCGGCGCGCATCATGCGCGCGGTGGAGCGCTTCGCGACGGACGCGCCCTCCGACGACATGGCGATCCTGGCGATGCGCGTGCCCGGCCTGCAGAAGGACTGAAAAGTCCCGGGGCACCACTCGGTGCCCCGGACTTCACCTCACAACGACAAAGGCCTCCGCCCAACTGGGCGGAGGCCTTCATTACTTGAGCCCCCAAGCGGAATCGAACCGCTGACCTTCTCCTTACCATGGAGACGCTCTACCGACTGAGCTATAGGGGCCTGCTGCCCTTCGGGGGTTTTCCCCGCGGCAACGGAATAGATCATACCCGAAATCGAAGGTGCCTCGAACCGCCCCGCCCTCTGGACCGCCCTCGCACGCACTGCCACGCTGCGCCCATGCCGACCAGCCCCGGTACGCCTACGCGGTATGCCCTTCCCCTGACCGTCGCCGCCCTCCTTCTCCCCCTGGCGGCCTGCGGTTCCGACGAAGGCACCGAGCACCGGACACCCACCAGGAAGCCCACAGCCACAGAGGCCCCACACCCCGGAAATCAGCGGATCACGATCCCCTGGAAAGGCGAGAAACGCGTCTACACCGTCCACGCCCCACCTGGATTCACCCCCGCCGACAAACTCCCCCTCGTCATCGCCCTGCACCCCTACCCCGGCGACGGCAAAGCCGCGGCCGCCATCAGCGGCCTCGACACGAAGGCCGACGAGGAGAACTTCCTCGTCGCCTATCCCGACGGACTCGACAAAGGCTTCAACGCCCTGCTCTGCTGCGGCACCGAGGACGACGTGGGCTTCATGCGTACGATCACGAAGCGGCTCACCGGCACATGGAACGCCGACCGGAACCGCGTCTACGCCACCGGCATCTCCAACGGCGCCGACATGTCGTACAAACTCGCCGTGGAACTCCCGGGCACCTTCGCGGCCATCGCACCGGTCAGCGGCGGCTATCTCGGCACCGCCGCGGAAGACCCCTCCTACATACCGAAGACCCCGGTCTCGGTGATCACATTCCTGGGCGCCCTCGACGAACACCACACCGCGCTGGATGAAGGCGTCAAGACATGGCAACAGCGGCTGTCCTGCAAGGCAGGAGGGACCGCAAGGCTCAAGAACGACATCAAGAAGACCACCTCGACCTGCCGCGACGGTTCGGACGTGGTCGTCTACCGGCTGGCCCACATGGGCCATTCCTGGCCGAACGGCGCGGGCGGTGGAATGTCGGACCCGACGGCAGGCATCAATGCGACGGACGCCATGTGGGAATTCTTCAAGTCCCACACCAGGAAGGCGCCGTAGGTATCAGAACGCCGGCTGGAGAAGTCCGCCGAGCGCGTTGCACGCGGAGACGACGCGCTGCAGATCGCGCCGCGACATCGCCGCGCCCGCCGGCAGCGCCAGCGTCTCGTCCGCGGCCCGCTCGGTCTCGGGCAGCTGTATGTCCCGCCAGAACCGCGGCATGCGGTGCACAGGCGTCTTCACCGGCACCCGGCAGTCAACTCCCTTGGCCCGTACGGCGCGCGCGAAGGCGTCCCGGTCGGGCCGCCCGTTCCCGGGCACCCGCACTACGTACTGCTCGTAGCTGTGCCCCTCGCCGCCGTCCGGCGTCACGACGCCGCTGAGACGACCGCTGAGATACGCGGCATGGGCCCGCCGGAGCGTCAGTCCGTCCAGCGGCCCGTCCAGCGGGGAAGTCTCCGACTCGGCCTGCTCCAGGACGAGCAGTCCGTGACGTTGCCCCAGCTCCCGCAGGCGGCGCACATCGGCCTGGATCCCGAAGCGGTGCACGACGACGACGGCGGCCGTACGCGGACTCACCACGGCGGCAACGGCCTGCGGGTCGAGGCAGTACGAGGCCGGATCTATGTCCGCGAAGACGGGCACCGCACCGGCGAGGACCACGTCCTCGGCCACCTCGGCGTTCCCATAGGCCGGCACGACGACCTCGTCACCGGCACCGACACCCGCGGCGCGCAACATTCCAACTGTCCCCATGCCTTCGGATGTTGGCTGCACAACGTGAACGGCAAGTGACGCAAAACAAAAAAGAGCTGGTCCCTGAACCGAAGTTCAGGGACCAGCTCTTATCAAGATTAGTTCGGCGGCGTCCTACTCTCCCACAGGGTCCCCCCTGCAGTACCATCGGCGCTGTGAGGCTTAGCTTCCGGGTTCGGAATGTAACCGGGC
>NZ_JBHVZA010000039.1:0-62440 GCF_042880275.1 Streptomyces sp. NPDC058308 | reverse complement strand
CCTCTTCCGGCACTACGCAAAGTTCCTGGACGGCGTCCGGGAGCAGGCCAACCGGCTGATTGAGCAGTCCATGCAGGAGTGGGACCGCGTCAGCCAGGGCTCGGCACCTGCGGGGTGAGTCGGGACTTGGACCGGAAATAGACCGGAAGAGCTGGTCAGGAGTGGGATAGCGGTGGGAGAAAATGGGAGTTACGACGTAAATCGGGCCCTCCTCTGAGCGGGCCGAGCGGAAGGCGCCTGACCGACAAAAGCCCAGGTCAGGCGCCTTTTTTCGTGCGTCTAGAAGAAGCCGAGCTTCTTCGGTGAGTACGACACCAGGAGGTTCTTGGTTTGCTGATAGTGCTCCAGCATCATCTTGTGCGTCTCGCGGCCGATGCCGGACTGCTTATAGCCACCGAACGCCGCATGGGCCGGATACGCGTGGTAACAGTTCGTCCAGACGCGGCCTGCCTGGATCGAGCGGCCCGCCCGATAGGCGGTGTTGATGTCGCGCGTCCACACCCCCGCCCCGAGCCCGTAGAGCGTGTCGTTGGCGATCTTGATGGCGTCGTCGAAGTCGTTGAACGAAGCGACCGACACGACAGGGCCGAAGATCTCCTCCTGGAAGATCCGCATGCGGTTGTCACCCTCGAAGATCGTCGGCTGGACGTAGTACCCACCGGCCAACTCGCCGTCGTAGTCCACGCGCTGACCACCGGTCAGCACCTTGGCGCCCTCCTGCTGGCCGATGTCCAGATAGGAGAGGATCTTCTCCAGCTGATCGTTGGAGGCCTGCGCGCCGATCATGGTGTCGGTGTCGAGTGGGTGCCCGGCCTTGATCTGCTCGGTGCGCGCGACGGCGGCCTCGAGGAACTCGCCGTAGTGCCCGCGCTGCACCAGGGCCCGTGACGGACAGGTACACACCTCGCCCTGATTGAGGGCGAACATGGTGAACCCCTCCAACGCCTTGTCCCGGAAGTCGTCGTCGGCGGCCCACACGTCGTCGAAGAAGATGTTCGGCGACTTGCCGCCCAGCTCCAGCGTCACCGGTTTGATGTTCTCGGAGGCGTACTGCATGATCAACCGCCCCGTGGTGGTCTCCCCGGTGAAGGCCACCTTGGCGACGCGCGCGCTCGAGGCCAGCGGCTTGCCCGCCTCGACCCCGAACCCGTTGACGATGTTGACCACCCCCGGCGGCAACAGGTCGGCGACCAGGCTCATCCAGTAGTGGATGGAGGCCGGGGTCTGCTCGGCGGGCTTGAGTATGACGGCGTTCCCCGCGGCGAGCGCCGGCGCCAGCTTCCACGTGGCCATGAGGATCGGAAAGTTCCACGGGATGATCTGCGCGACGACACCGAGCGGCTCATGGAAGTGGTACGCGATGGTGTCCTCGTCGACCTCGCTCAGCGACCCTTCCTGTGCGCGGATGACGCCCGCGAAGTACCGGAAGTGGTCGATGGCGAGCGGTATGTCGGCGGCCAGCGTCTCGCGGATCGGTTTGCCGTTCTCCCAGCTCTCAGCGACCGCGAGCTCCTCGAGGTGGGCCTCCATCCGGTCGGCGACCTTTCGAAGGACGTCGGCGCGCTCGGTCACGGAGGTGCGCCCCCACGCGGGCGCCGCCGCGTGCGCCGCGTCGAGGGCCCGCTCGACGTCCTCGGCGGTGCCTCGGGCGATCTCTGTGAAGGTCCGGCCATTGACCGGGCTCGGGTTCTCGAAGTACTGGCCACGGGCTGGCGCCACATACTCGCCGCCGATGAAGTGGTCGTAACGCGACTGGTAGGAGACGATCGCGCCCTCGGTACCGGGCGCTGCGTAACGGGTCATCTTGGCTGGCCTCCCGGGGAAGGCTGCCCGCCCTCGGGCAGCTCTCACTCGGAGGCTAGGAGTACGGACGTTGCGCCGACGTTGCGATGCCTTCCGCTCGGAGGAGAGACACCCGAGACCTCAGCAAGGACGTGTACTGGCTTACGGGCTTCCCGTTTCGAACTTTCGAACGGTTCGTAGAGGGCTGGAGCGGTCTCGCTGATGAAGGGCCGAAGGGCCGCCAATGGCGCGACCACCGAGTTGCAGGAGCGGCGGTGAACGGCGTGCCGTTTACCTGAGCCCCCTCCCCGGCCACCGACCGGACACGTCCGATTCCGATGAGGCCAGCTCCGTGTCGAGCTCCCTCAAGCGAGCCAGCACCGGCGCTGACGGACGCAGCGATGCCAGCGCCCGCCACACCATCAGGTCGTCTTCTCCCCACGGTGCGTGAGCCCAGTCCGCGAGCAGGTCGGGGTCGTTGCGGTCGACGAGGGCCGACCGCAGCTGGTCGGCGAGTCTGCGGCGGAGCCGGACCAGGGCAGGCGCCTGCGACTGGGGCAACAGTGGCCCGGCGTACGCCGCCGCGGCCGCGGTCACCGCCCCCGCCCCCAGACGACGCTCGACGGTGTCGACGTCGCACTCGACGGGGGCCGCCAGCCGGTACGGCCGCGACCGGAGCAACTCGGCCCCGAGAACCCGGCGCAGCCGCGCCAGCTCGGCCCGCAACGTCACCGGCGGCACCGACTCGTCCTCGTACAGCGCACACAGCAACTCGTCCCCGGTCAGCCCCTCCGGATGGCGGGCCAGCAGCACGACGATCTCGCTGTGCCTACGGCTGAGCCGCACCTTGCGCCCACCCACGACGAGCAGTGCCTCGTCCCGGCCCAGAGCGGCCAGCTCTACGGTTTCGCCAGTGCCCATCGATGGGGTGATCAGGGCCAGCTGGCATTCCGCCGCCCGTGCGACCGCCTGCACGAAGGCGAGGCTGTGCGGGTGCGCGAGGCCGTCCCCACCGGTGATGTCGACCGCGCCGATGAGCCGTCCCGTCCGCGGGTCGTGCACGGGAGCCGCCGCGCACGTCCACGGTTGAACGCGCCGCATGAAGTGCTCGGTGGCGAACACCTGGACCGGCCGGTCCTCGGCGACCGCAGTCCCCGGCGCGTTCGTCCCCATGGCGGACTCCGCCCACCGCGCCCCCGGCACGAAGTTCATCCGCCCGGCACGCTGCCGCGTCTGCGGGTGACCCTCGACCCACAACAGCCTGCCCTGCGCGTCGCACACGGCCAGCAGATGCTCCCCATCGGCCGCGAAGGTACCCATCAACTCCCGGAACAGCGGCATCACCCGTGCCAGCGGATGCTCCGCCCGATACGCGCCCAGATCACCGTCGGTCAGCTCCACCGCCGCGCCGGTGCCTTCGGGGCACACTCGCGCCTTGGCCGACCGTCGCCATGAGTCGGCCACCACCGAGCGCACCGGCCGGGAAACCGTCCCCATGTCGGTGAACCTTTCATGGGCCCGGCGCAGCATCCTCACCCGCTCGTCGGGATCAGCACCTGGCTCCAAGGCCACCCATGGATCGGTCAACTTGGCCTCCCGGGACGGCGATGCGGTGCAGCCATCGTCGCCCCGGAGAGGAGAGCCGACAAGGACACGGCACGGGACACGTCCTGAAGCCGGGCAGTGCGGGGAGTTGCTATCCGGGACGCGGAGGAGGCAATCCCATCCCGGGCGTCCGGGTTCTTCAGGCGAAATTGACGAGGCGTAGGTACCGCGACCAGTCCCAGTACGGGCCGGGGTCCGTGTGGTCCGAGCCGGGAACCTCATGGTGGCCGATGATGTGCTCACGGTCCTTGGGGATGCCGTACTTGGAGCAGACAGCCGCGGTCAGAGCGGCGGATTGCTCGTACATCGCGTTGGTGAAGTATTCGGGTTTGTCGACCCACCCTTCGTGCTCGATGCCGATGCTGCGCGTGTTGTAGCTCCAGTTCCCCGCGTGCCAGGCCACGTTGCGCTCGCGGACGCATTGGGCGATGTGGCCGTCCTGGGAGCGCACCACATAGTGGGCCGAGACCTGTTTCGCCGGGTTCTTGAAGATGGCGAGTGTGTCCGCGTACGTCTCCTGAGTGACGTGGATGACCACGTAGTCGATGGGATAGGTGCTGGGCCGGCTGGCGGCCGTGTAGTTGGAACTGCTGGCCGGAACCGATTCGGCCAGGGGATAGTCGACCGCTCGGGCCTGGGCGCCGGCCCGGGTGGCGGGCAGGAGCGCTGCGGGTACGGCGGCGGCGACCGCGCCCTGCAACAGCCGACGTCTGCTCGGGGAGCGTCTTTCTCGATCCATGACTGGCCTGCCTCTCGGTGGGGGGAACGGCTGGACTGGCGCTGTACTTCAGAAGCCCACTGCATTGGTGGTGCCCCCTGGCTTGGAGGGACCACCGCATTGGAGTAGCCGCAGCGCCGGACACCGGGCGGGAGGAGCTGCCCTGCCGACAGACGCTGGGTGCTAGGAGGGGCGGTGAACCGCCACGTTCCGCAACGAGACGGCTGTCTCGCGCAGCTGCGTGTGCAGTCCACGGTGAGTCTCACGCGCGGGAAGCCATTCCTTGCGGATCTTGGCCGCGCAGGTGTAGTTGGTGTCGCAGATGTTGGCGAGCGGGGACTCGACGGTCTGGGTCGCGAACTGATAGGCGTCCAGCTCGCTCAAGCCGTAGTCACGGGCGAGCCACTGCACCAGGTCGAGCTGGGATATTCGGAAAGCGTCCTCAAGAGGGCGCGCCGAACCGGTCGAGATGATGTCCGTGTCGGACTGTCGCACGGTCAAGACCCGGGAATCACTCATCGGTGCCTCGCTCCACTCCGGCCGGATCGCTCGTCGGTCCGGCCGGACGGGCCGCGAAACAGGTTCTCGCGAAGCCTGACAGCTCGCAGCTCGCACTCGTGCCCAGCGCTGGTTTCCCCCGACATCGAATCCCCCGATCTGCGTCGGCACCGCCTCGCTGTCCCTGCCACCAGGGCAGCTGCGCCTCGCGTGAATTACGGTACGGCGCCTGCTGGTTGAGGCGAAAGGGCGTAGCTCGGATCTGTGTACAGCAGCGTGATTGTGGATATCCCGGTCACCCGTTCGGGTCACCGGCGGACGTCAGCGGGGCTCGCGCCCGCCCGGCACGCCCGCCCGGCACGCCCGCACCCGACGCTGAGCCCGAGCCCGAGCTCACGCTCAAACCCACCGGATCATCCAGTACTGCCCGCGCCACCGAGTGCGCCGCGCCGAGCAGAGGCCCGTCAGGGCCGAGACCGGAGACCGTCACCCCGCAGGCCCGGCCTGCCGTCCTCGCTGCCAGCTCCCGCTCGACAGCGGGCAACAGCCATGGTGCGAGACGAGACAGCGCGCCGCCGAGCGTCACCGCCTGCGGGTCCAGCAGGTTGACGGCGCCGGTGAGAGCGATGCCGAGTGCCGTCCCGGCGTCGTGCAGCGCCCGCCGCACTGCCGCGTCGCCAGCGGAGGCGCGCTCGGCGAGAAGTTCGCTCCGCTCAGCGCCGGGCTCCAGGCCCGCGGCGCGCAGCACGGCCTCCTCGCCCGCGTACTGCTCCAGGCAGCCCCGTCCTCCGCAAGGGCACGCAGGTCCATCGGGTTGTACGGGCACGTGGCCCACTTCGCCGGCGAAGCCGTGCGTGCCGCGCAGCAGCTGCCCGTCGACGACGAGCGCGGCGCCAATGCCGATCTCCGCCGAGACATGGAGGAAGTTCTCGGACGATTCCTCGCCGAGCCACAACTCCGCGAGTGCGCCGAAGTTGGCTTCGTTGTCCACGGTCAACGGCAGTTCGGTGGGCAGAAGCCTGCCCAGGTCGATGTCGTGCCAGCCGAGGTTGGGTGCGCGCACGACCGTTCGTGCGTCGCGCGCCACCAGACCGGGAACGGCCACCGCGAGGCCCGCGGGGGACAGGCCGGCCTGCCGGGCCTCGGCGTTCACCTGCTCCACCAGGATGGAGAGTTCCTCCAGCACCGGCACGGGGGATCGCCCGCGATTCCGGGCCGGCCGCACGACGCGTGCGCGGGTTTCGCCCCTCAGGTCGACTGCGCACGCGGCGAGATGGTCGACACCCACTTCGGCGCCGATGCCGACGGGCCCCCGCGCGCTGACCGCGAGGGCGGATCCCGGGCGCCCTACCCGCGCCGGACGCTCCGGGCCGAGCTCGTCCAGGAAACCCGCGCGGATCAATTCATCCACGAGGGTGGAGATGGCGGCACGCGTGAGGCCGATGTGTGAGGCCACGGCAGCACGGGACAGCGGTCCGTGAGCGGCCACGGCGTGCATCACCCGCGAGAGGTTGCGACGGCGCATCGCCTGCTGGGTGTCGGGCAACCGCGCGCCGGACGTGGCGCGGCGCTCGTCGTGCAGTGGTGCGGTCATGCCTCGGTCATTCCTCACTCCCCGTGGGGCACCCTGTCCAGGAGCGGCGCCGCGTCGGAGAGTACCCCGGAGATCCGGGACAGCGTCGTTTCGTCCCGCTCCACGGGGTCGAGCACGGGGCCCCGGGCGGTGTCCCAGCGCCGCGCGATCGCGCCCGGGTCCTCGCCGGTCAGCAGGCCCGCCGCCTGCGCCGCCGCGCCGAGCGCGACCAACTCCTGGGCCTCGGGGACCTGGACGGGGCGTCCGGAGAGACGACGTACGGTGTGCTGCCAGGCCGCCCCGCGTGCCCCGCCGCCGATGAGCAGCAGCGGGGACGAGCGGTCGGCGTCCGGGGCCAGGACCAGGTCGAGCGCCCCGAGCAGTGAGTGCACGGCCCCGTCGTATGCGGCCTGCAACAGCTGTCCGGGCGTCGTGTCGTGCCGCAGGCCGTGCAGCACTCCTGAGGAGTGGGGCAGATTCGGCGTGCGCTCGCCGTCCAGATAGGGCAGGAGGGTCACCGAACCGTCCGGCTCCACCGCCTCGCGGTCCATATGCAGCAGCTCGGCGACCCGGTCCACGGCCAGCGTGCAATTGAGCGTGCAGGCCAGCGGCAGCCACGCGCCGCGTGCGTCGGCGAAGCCCGCGACCGTGCCGGTCGGGTCCGCGGGACGGTTCTCCGAGACCGCGTACACGGTGCCCGAAGTGCCGAGGCTCACTACCGGTGTCCCGGGATGCAGCCCGAGCCCCAGGGCGGCTGCCGCGTTGTCGCCGGTGCCGGGTGCGATCAGGGTGCCTCTGGAGAAGGGCAGGTCGTCACCGCTGTCGCGGACTGTACCGACGACCTCGCCCGGGCGGGCGACACGGGGCAGCAACGCCGGATCAAGGCCCACCATGTCGAGGATGCCCTCGTCGTACTGCTCTGTGCCCGAAGCCCACCACCCGGTTCCGGAGACGTCGCCGCGGTCCGTCGTGCCGAGCCCGGTGAGGCGCTCCGTGAGGTAGTCGTGGGGCAGGCGTACGGCAGCGGTGGCGCGGGCCACGGCGGGTTCGTGCTCGGTGAGCCAGGCCCACTTCGTGATGGTGAAGGACGGCCCCGGGACGCTGCCGACCCGATCGGCCCATACCTTGGGACCACCGAGACGCTCGACGAGGCTCCGCGCCTGGGGGGCGGACCGTACATCGTTCCAGAGCAAGGCCGGCCGCACGGCGTTGCCGTCCTTGTCGAGCGTGACGAGCCCGTGCTGTTGGCCGCCGATCGAGATCGCCGCGGCCTCCCGAGCCGCTCGCCCGCACTGGTGAAGCGCCGTGCACAGCGCGTCCCACCACTCCTGCGGGTCGCTCTCGCGGTGTTCGCCCGTGCTGACGCGGTGCGAGGCCTGTCCGCTCGCGACGACCCGGCCGGTGGCCGAGTCGACGACAAGGGCCTTGGTGGACTGCGTGGAGCTGTCCACCCCGACGACGAGCGGGCCCTGGGCCGTGGGCGCTGATGACATGACGGTCTCCGTTTCTGCGACTTCCCCGGGTATGCCCCGCAGTCGCCTCCTCTTCCCAGCGGCGCCCTCGGATACTAATTTGTAAACGGCCATGACGAAATAGGTGAGGGAGCCGCACATGAACTACCAGCCCATTCCCGAGGACAAGTTCAGCTTCGGCCTGTGGACCGTTGGCTGCCAGGGCAGGGATCCGTTCGGGGACGCCACGAGGGCCGCGCTCGACCCGGCCGACTCGGTGCGCCACCTCGCCGAACTGGGTGCCTACGGAGTGACGTTCCATGACGACGACCTCATCCCGTTCGGGTCGTCCGAAACGGAGCGCGAAGGGCACATCAAGCGTTTCCGGCAGGCGCTCGACGCGACGGGCCTCGTCGTCCCGATGGCCACCACGAACCTCTTCACCCACCCCGTCTTCAAGGACGGCGCGTTCACTGCCAACGACCGCGACGTACGGCGGTACGCCCTGCGCAAGACGATCCGCAACATCGACCTCGCGGTGGAGCTGGGTGCACACACCTATGTCGCGTGGGGCGGCAGGGAGGGAGCGGAATCTGGCGCCGCAAAGGACGTGGGCAACGCACTCGACCGTATGAAGGAGGCTTTCGACCTGCTCGGCGAGTACGTGACCACCCAGGGCTACGACCTGAGGTTCGCGATCGAACCGAAGCCGAACGAGCCGCGCGGTGACATTCTGCTGCCCACCGTCGGCCACGCCCTAGCGTTCATCGAGCGCCTGGAGCGGCCGGAACTGTTCGGCGTCAACCCTGAAGTGGGCCACGAACAGATGGCGGGCCTGAACTTCCCGCACTCCATCGCCCAGGCGCTGTGGGCGGACAAGCTCTTCCACATCGACCTCAACGGCCAGACCGGCATCAAGTACGACCAGGACCTGCGGTTCGGTGCCGGCGATCTGCGCAGCGCCTTCTGGTTGGTGGACCTTCTGGAACGGAGCAGATACGACGGGCCGCGACACTTCGACTTCAAGCCGCCGCGCACGGAGGACTACGAAGGAGTGTGGGCTTCGGCCGCAGGCTGCATGCGCAACTACCTGATCCTCCGCGAACGTTCGGCTGCCTTCCGAGCCGACCCTGAAGTTCGTGAGGCGCTGCGCGCCGCCCGCCTGGACGAACTGGCGGTCCCCACAGCCGACGACGGGCTCTCCGGCCTACTCGCCGACAGGAACGCCTACGAGGCATTCGATGTAGAGGCGGCCGCAACGCGCGGCATGGCCTTCGAGCGCCTCGACCAGCTGGCCATGGACCACCTTCTGGCGGCCCGGAACTGAGTGCTCCGCCGGTGCCCCCCGGTGTTCATCGGCAGCGTGCCGGTGAACACCAGCGGGCGCGCCGGCGGCGCCTCCTGCGAGGGGCAGGAAGCGCCGCCGTCAACCACCGGTCCGATCAGCACCCGAGGGGCGCGGCGCCCGGTCAACCCCCTTCAGATAGGTCGTGCGGACAGAGCTGACGTATCCGATGCCCCGCTGTCGAGCCTGGGAAGGTTCTTGCGGCCAGACCTTCCCGAGCCGACGTGATCCACGCTCGCTGATGACATGGCCGCGCTCAATCGCTGGGCAGGGTGAGCGCGTGCGCCGGTGTTCCCGGCGTACGGATGCCTGGCGGAAACGCGCCGGTGAACGACCCACGTGTTTCGGCCATCCATCACCCACCATCCGTCATCTTCCGCATGACGCACCCGGTTCATGGGCCGGTCCCTCGCGTCACTCTCGTCCGGTGGCCACGGCCAGCGCCGTCGCCGGGTCGTTGGCAGCCGGGCCCGCGGGCGTCCAACGGCCCCGCTCCTTGCGGTAGGGCCACCAGCGGCCGTCGCGTCCGTGACGGAGTTGTGCGTCCGTGCCGACCACAGTCCACCGGTTGTCGGCCGCGCGCAGCCGGGGGCGTTCGTCCTCTTCCCAGGCAGCGTCCAGCGCGGCACGCGCGCGTGCCAGTGCCTCATCCCGCGGTGCCCATTGTTCTTCGAGGACATGGAGTGCCGCGCGTCCCCCGTACCTCCACGCCCGCACGGCGAGTGCGAGGCCATCTCGGCCGCGTCCGAATGCCTCCGCGAGCCGAGCCTCGATCACACTGCCGGGCTCGCCGGCTGCCAACCGCACGGCGTCCTCACCGCAAGTCAACTCGTTCTCGACAGGCAGGTCTTCGTGCCCGGCAGTAAGTGCGTCCGCCAGCATCCTGTACGCCTCGACAGCCGCCTGCGCGGCCAGGAACTCGACCGCCGACACGTCGAGACCTGGCGCGGGCTCCGCCTCCGTGTCGAGTGCCGGCGGCAGACCCGGCTCCGCGGGCAGCGGCGGCAGCGCGGGCAACGGGGGGAGGACGGCGCCGTCCGCGTAGGCCTCCGCGGCGCTGACACCCTCTGGGACGGCCTCCTGGGCACCGTCCTCGTGCTCCGGCGCGTCAGCCGAGGTGATGCTCCGCACCTGCAGCTCGTCGAGGAGTATCCGCTCTCCACGCCCTCGCATCAGCAGCAGCACGAAAGGGTCTTCGTCGAGGAGGCGTGCCACCTGATAGCAGAGTGCTGCCGTGTGCCCGCAGTGGTCCCACGCGTCGCAGTCGCACTCCGGCTCCAGGTCGCCGATGGCCGGCAGGAGTTCGACGCCGGCCGCCGCGGAGTCCTCCACCAGATGGGGTGGCATTTCGCGGTCGAGGAGCGCCGCGATGTGCCCGGCCCGTTCGACCGCCATGGACAGGAAGCGGTCCCACTCCTCGGAGCTCAGCTCCTGCAGCAGGACATCGGAGCGGTGCGGTGTGCCGTCAGGGTCCTTGACGACCGCCGTGATCCGGCCGGGTCGCACCGAGACCGCCCCCACGGCACCCGCGCGCGCCAGCCTGCGGCCCGCTTTGAGTTGCTGCAGGTCGAGTGCCGTGTCTTCCAGGGCCTTCAGCCAGGCCTGGCCCCACCAGCTCTGCGCGAAGCCCTTGCCGTGCGCTGGTGGCAACGCCGCGAACGTGCGCTCTTCGGCCTGCATGCCCGCGCGCGGGTCGTCGTCCGCGGTACCGAACAACTCGTCATGGATGTCACTCATCGCGTGCCCCCTCGCAGCTCCACCAGATCCGACAGTTCGGCGTCGGTCAGCTCGGTCAGAGCGGACTCGCCGGACCCGAGGACGGCGTCCGCCAACTCCCGCTTGCGCAGCAGCATGTCGGCGATGCGGTCCTCGATGGTTCCTTCCGCGATCAGCCGGTGTACCTGCACCGGCTGTGTCTGCCCGATGCGGTACGCGCGGTCGGTGGCCTGAGCCTCGACTGCGGGGTTCCACCAGCGGTCGTAGTGCACGACGTGTTCCGCGCGTGTCAGGTTCAAGCCCGTTCCCGCCGCCTTCAGAGACAGCAGGAACACCGGTACGGCACCGTCCTGGAAGCGTTGCACCATCGCTTCCCGCTGCGCGACCGACGTGCCGCCGTGCAGGAACTGCGAGGGAACACCGCGGGTCGACAGGTGCCGCTCGATGAGCCGCGCCATCTGCACGTACTGAGTGAAGACGAGCACACTCGCGCCTCCGGCGAGGATCGTGTCGAGCAACTCGTCGAGCAGTTCGAGCTTTCCGGAGCGTCCGGCAATCCGGGGCCGGTCCTCCTTGAGGTACTGCGCGGGGTGGTTGCAGATCTGCTTGAGACCTGTGAGGAGCTTGACGATCAGCCCTCTGCGGGCGATGCCGTCGGCACCGGAGATGTCCGCGAGCGTCTCCCGCACCACGGCTTCGTAGAGGCCCGCTTGTTCCGTGCTGAGTGAGACGGCGCGATCGGTCTCCGTCTTCGGTGGGAGTTCGGGTGCGATCCCCGGATCCGATTTGCGGCGGCGCAGGAGGAACGGGCGTACGAGCTGTCCGAGCCGCTCGGCGGCGGTCGGGTCTGTGCCGCCCTCCACGGCCTGGGCGTAACGCGTGCGGAAGGTCCCGAGCTTGCCCAGCAGGCCCGGTGTCGTCCAGTCCAGGATGGCCCACAGCTCGGAGAGGTTGTTCTCTACCGGGGTGCCGGTCAGTGCCACACGCGCCCGTGTCCCGATCGTGCGCAGCTGCTTGGCCGTGGCCGAGTAAGGGTTCTTGACGTGCTGGGCCTCGTCAGCGACGACCATGCCCCAGGAGGTCTGCCCGAGCTTCTCGGTGTCGAGCCGCATCGTGCCGTAGGTGGTGAGCACGAACTCGCCGTCTGCCAGGCCTTCCAGGCTGCGTTGGCCGCCGTGGAAGCGGCGGACCGGTGTGCCGGGCGCGAACTTCTCGATCTCGCGCTGCCAGTTGCCCATCAGCGACGTCGGACAGACCACCAGCGTGGGTCCCGTTGACTGCTCCTGCGTCTGACGATGCAGATGCAACGAGATCAGAGTGATCGTCTTGCCGAGGCCCATGTCGTCGGCGAGGCAGGCGCCGAGACCGAGGGAGGTCATCCGCGCCAGCCAGTTCAGACCGCGCAACTGGTAGTCCCGCAGTTCGGCGGAGAGCGCCTGCGGTTGGCCGACGGGGTCCATGCCCTCCGGGTCGGCGAGTCGTTCGCGCAGCGTGGCGAGCCAGCCCGTCGGCTGCACGTCGACGCGCTCTCCGCCGATCTCGGCCGAGCCGGTCAGTGCGGCGCTGAGGGCATCGATCGGGGTGACCTTGTGGTCGTGCCGGTCGCGGGCGCGACGCGCCTCTTCGGGGTCGATGAGCACCCACTGGTCGCGCAGGCGGACCACCGGACGGTTGGCCTCGGCGAGGCGGTCCAGCTCTGCACGTGTCAGCTGCTGACCGCCCAGAGCGAAGCGCCAGTTGAAGGCGAGCAGCGCATCGGCGGACAGGAAGGACGGTGTGTCCGAGGAGAGCTTGTGCGGGCCCTTGTCGTGGCCGTCGCCCTCCTCGTCCGAAGGGCCGATGACCGCGCGCGCCGTAAGGCTGCGTGCCAGTTCCTTGGGCCAGTGCACGTCGACGCCGGCGACGGCCAGCGCACGGGTGCCTTCGCCCAGGAGTGCCGTGACATCCTCGTCGGCCAGCTCGATCGCGTCGGGCACGGTGGCCGAGAGCAGCGGGGCGAGCGGCGGCCACGCACGCGTGGCACGACGCAGAGCGAGCAGGGCATCCATGCGTGAACGTGGCCCGAAGGCTTGTCCCAAGGCCCCGGAGTCGGCCCAGACCTCGGCGGCGTCCGCGACGAGAGAGGGGTCGCTGACACTGTGGAGCTGCGGGACGGCGCGGAACGGCAGACGGGTGCCGTCCTCGGCTGCCGAGGCGAGGCCGGGAATCTCCACGCGCAACGAGATGCGGACACCGGCGTCGTGTCCGGCCGCCACATCCAGGGCCCAGGCGCGCTGTTCGGGGACACGCTGGGGCTCCGGCGCGGCGAAGACGGGGCCGCCCGACGCCAGAGGCGCCGCGGGGGAGCGCGGAAGGGTGTCGGCCACGGCATCGAGAAACTGGCGCAGCAGGCGCTCCGGCTCGGGCAGCCGCAGCGGAACACTGTCGTCCAACGGCAGCGCGTGGGCGGCCGGTGGCATCGCTGCGGCCAGCTCACGCAGCCGCTGGAGGCCCTCGGCGCCCAACGGTCCCGTACGCCAAGCGTCGTGATCGCCGGCGGTCAGACCAGGCAACAGCAATCCTCGAGCGGCCAGCTGCAGTGCCAGCACGCCCGCCGTACCCCAGAAGGCACCTGTCGGATGCGTCTCGGTCGCGACACGCGCGCGCGTGAGGACCGGCAATGCGGCGCGGACAGGCAGCAGTACCGCGGACACGGTGACGAGCTCGATGCCTTCGTCCCCCGGTACGGCGACCGTCAGTTCTTCGACAGAGCCGACGGAGGTGTCCGGGGGGCCCGTGCCGTCAGGGCGCCAGAAGGCGACGCGTCCGTCGCGGGGAGGGTCGGCAGGCACGAAAAGGATGGAACAGCGGGACAGTTCGGGGATCTCGGAGGGGGACACGACAGGGGGCCTGTGCACAGCGAGACGCATTCCTCAAATTTGACTACCGACCAGAGCGCCCGAGAGTACAGCAGGACGACAGCTTGGGTGCAGCAGGATGTCGGTGATTCAGGTCACTTCCCGGCGCGGGGTGTAGCCAGCCCCCCTGTTGAGCGGTGCTGACCCCCGGTCGCACACGGGTGGTGCCGCCATGGCTGCCGAGGGTTACCGGTCCGTACGTTCTATGAGGTCAGCCCGTCGTCACGAAGACCGGAGACCCACCATGTCCCAGGCCGCGGCAGTCGCGGAACGCTCCCCAGCCGACCTTGGCAGGAAGAGCACCGGAAGTGATTTCGCGCCTCTCTTGCGCACGGTCAAGGAGCAGGGCCTCTTGGACCGCCGCGTGGGCTGGTATGCGCGCACCATCGCGGTCAACGGCCTCGCCTTGGTGGCTGTGGGCGTCGGGATGTTCCTCCTCGGATCCTCGTGGTGGGTGCTGCTGCTCGCCCCCGTACTGTCCGTCCTGTGCGCCCGGACGGCGTTCATCGGCCATGACGCGGGTCATTCGCAGATATCCGGAAGCCGGTCCGTCAGTCGTGCCATCGGCCTCGTGCACGGCAACCTCCTGCTCGGGATGAGCTCGGCCTGGTGGAACGACAAGCACAACAGGCACCACGCCAACCCCAACCACATCGAGAAGGACCCCGATGTCGCCGCGGACGTCCTCGTGTGGACCAGCAGGCAGGCCAAGGTCCGGGTGGGATTCCGGCGTTGGCTCACCCGCAACCAGGCCTGGCTGTTCTTCCCACTGACGCTCCTCCAGGGCGTCGCCATGAAGATCTACGGCTTCAAGGACCTGCGTCGGCAGGACGCGCGCGAGCGTGTGGTGGAAGGCATCCTGCTCGTCGCCCACCTCGTCGGCTACGTGACGCTGCTGCTCGCCGCCATGCCCATCGGCCAGGCCATCGCCTTCGCTGCCGTCCATCAGGCGTTGTTCGGCCTGCATCTCGGGCTGGCCTTCGCGCCCAACCACAAGGGCATGGAAATGCCGGATCCCGATGGCGAACGGTGGGGGCACCTGCGTCGCCAGGTGCTCACTTCGCGCAACATCCGAGGCGGCCTGGCGACTGACTGGTTCCTCGGCGGCCTCAACTACCAGATCGAGCATCACCTGTTCCCCAGCATGCCCCGCCCGCACCTCCGGCTCGCCCAACCCGTCGTGCGCGCCCACTGCGCCGCCGTGAGCATGTCCTACACAGAGGCCGGATTCGCCGACTCCTACCGGCAGGTGCTGCGCCACATGTACGAAGTCGGCGAGCCTCTCCGCGTCGAGTAGGGCGGATACGGTGCTCGTGCGGGCCGAAGGCCGGAAGCAAGCAGCTCGGTGACCAGTAGGGGCCACAGCTCAGGGTTCTCTCAGGGGTGCGGTTCGGAACTGGGGGAGGGCCGATCCCGTTCTCCAAGACAGAGAGCGGCGAGAGCCGCGGAGGAGGCAACACACATGTCGAAGAACGCGAAAATCGCCGCGGGAGGCGTGGCGGCCGGAATCATTCTGCTGATCTGGCTGCCGTGGTGGGCCGCACTCCTGATCGTGCTCGGGGTCCCCGCGGCCGCCTACCTGACCCTCGATCCCGGTCAGCGGCGCAGGCTGCGGCGCGTCACGCGTAAGGAGATAGGCCACTGAGGCCGCGCGGGCCGCGCCGTGAGGCAGCCAGCTCTGGACTGCGTTCCCCCTGCTGAAGCGTGTGACCGAGCGGTCGCGTGCGTGCGCTGACGACCGTAGTCAGGAAGGGCGGACCGCCATCTTGTCGAGGGCCTCCAGCAACGCGGGAAGCTCGGGACCCCGGCCCACCGGCAACACCTCTCCCGGTTCCTCGTCCAGCAGTACGAACGCGATGTCGTCGGTCCTGGCGACCATGGACCAGCCGGGGCCGTCGGCCCGCAGCGTGCGTGCGTCACCCGAGGCGAAGGACGACCGCACTCGGCCCAGGGGCGGGGGAGTGTCCACGTAGGCCCGGGCTTCCGCCAGGACACGCCGGACACCGGTCAGAGGCGCGGCTTCGGAGTTGTCCGGGGCATCCTCCGGTACTCCGTCCGCAGCGAAGTCGGCGTCGTCGATCTGTCCCCGCCAAGCTGCCCACTGCAGCGCTATCTCGTCGGCCCCCAGCCGCCGCTGAGCCGGACCCCACGTCTTGGATGTCGGTGGCGCGAGCGGTGGCCGCTCGGTGTCCTCGGGGTCGGGCTCCGGGTCGTGCGGAGCCGGCACTCCCGGGGCTGCAACGGCGACGGCGAGAGGCCAGCCGGGCAGTGCGGTGACCACTGTGCGGTCGTCGGGGGACAGGTCGTACTCCATGCCGCAGTCCCAGGAAGCGATCGCCACGGCCACGAGGGAGACGTCATCGACGACCACCGTCCAGCGCGCGCCCTCCCCGTCCTGGCCGAGCACCAGTCCGTACCCCGCGGTGAGCGGTGCGAGGCCGAGCGCCGCGCACGCCTCCGGATAGTCGTCGCCCAGCACGCTGGGGAATTTCGCGGGTGTCAGGAGCACCGCCGTCAGCACGTACAGCGCGTCGTCTTCGGCGGCGACAGCGTCGTCCGTTCCGGCCATGCCTGCCTCCCCATCGCTTCACCTGTCGGCGCACCCTAACCACTTGCCCCAGAGATCGTCGAGGGTGGATGACCAGGAAATTCACCAGGACATCGCTTCGCTCGACGGTAGTGGTGCGGACGCGGACTCAAGCGGCGGGCAACCCGAGGAGCGAACGGGCGACGTCCCGCGGGGACTCGTCGCGTTCGCGCGCGAGAGCGATGACAGCTCGGCAGGCCAGTTCGCTGACGCCGAACGACAGTGCTTCGGGAGAGACCCAGCCCGCGGCTTCGTCCATCTCGTCCTGATCGTCCTCGGCGCTCGCCGCCACGTAGACGGCGGCAGCTTCGAAGAGGTTGTGTGCGCGCCTGGGGCTGCTGTGCCCTTGGATGCGATCGTTCTCGTCCCGCGCCGGCTTCTTGGCGCGCCATAACTTGCGCAGTCCATCGATCATGTGGTCTACCTTCCCCCGATGCGGTTGGTACAGCCGCACGCTTGCCTACTGCCCATCAACGTAGGGTTAGTGTTCCGGTGGCATAAGGGGGACCACACGGTGAAGCGTTTCGAACGGCTCCAGCAGATCCGGCGCCTCGATCCGGAGCGGGACTTCCTCGAGATCTACCGACTCACCACGACCTTCGAGTTTCCGTGGGACTACACACGCGCACTCGAACTCGCGCTATACCGCACGTACGCGGTTCCCAGCATCGGCCGACTGCTTGCACAGACAGCCGAGCTGACGGGGCGTACGCAGAAGAGATACGACGACACAGCGCTCCTCCTCGACTCCATCCTGGAACACGGCTTCACGAGCGAAACCGGCCGCACGGCCATCCGCCGCATCAACCAGATGCACCGCAGCTATGACATCAGCAACGACGACATGCGCTACGTACTGTGTACGTTCGTGGTGGTGCCGAAGCGATGGATCAATGCCTACGGCTGGCGCAGGCTCTCCCATCACGAGATGGCCGCGGCTGCCGCGTACTACCGCACCCTCGGGCAGCACTTCGGCATCAGAGAGATTCCTGGCTCCTACGAAGAGTTCGAACAGTGCCTCGACGACTACGAAGAGGCACACTTCGGCTGGGACCAAGGGGCGCGGGAGGTGTCCGACGCGACCCTGGACCTGATGGCCTCGTGGTACCCCAACGCCTTGGCGCCCCTGCTGCGCAGGTCGACTCTGGCGTTGCTCGACGAGCCGCTGCTGCGAGCGTTCCGGTACGAACAGCCAGGTGTGATCGCCCGCTCGGTGGTCAGGGGCGCGGTACGGCTGAGAGGGCGCGCGGTGCGCCTCATGCCGCCGCGCAGCACGCCGCACTACGCGCGACAGAACCGCGAGGTCAAGGGCTACCCCGACGGGTACGAGGTTGCCGAGCTCGGTTCGTTCCCCGTCCCCGGTGTCCGCGGTTGCCCGTTTCCGCGGCGGTCCGCTCAGTCCTGACGTACCGCCAGCGCGAGGAACCGGGCATCCTCGTCGACGTACGACGTCATGAGCCAGCCGGACCCCGCCAGCAGCGGACCGAGATTGGCCTCAGCCCGCAGATCTTCCGGAGTGATCTGCCGTCCCTGTCGCGCCGCGAGCGCTGCTCTGCCGATGGGGTGGAAGAGGGCAAGCAGCCCGCCAGGACGTACCACGCGTCGCAACTCCCTGAGATTCTCGGCGGGATCGGCCAGATGGGCGATGAGTCCGGCGCCGAAGACGGCGTCGAGGCTCTGAGCGCGCAGCGGCAGGCGCGCCACGTCGGCGCGCAGAAGCTGCCCGTCGTGGTGCCTGCCCGCGCGTGTCGCGGCCTCGAGCATGGCCGGCGTCAGGTCCGCGCCCAGCACCACCCCGGAAGGCCCCACGGCGTTCCTGAGGGCCGGCAGGGCGCGCCCGGTCCCGCACCCGGCGTCGAGCACGGACGAGCCCGGGCGAAGTGACAGCTCGTCGACGGCGGCCCGATAGGCGGGCCCGTCGTCGGGGAAACGGGCGTCCCAGTCGGCTGCGCGGGCGGTGAAGAACTCTTGGACCTTCGTGTGGTCGTCGCTCATGTGACCCATGATCCCGCAAGCAGGCGCACGTGCGTTGGGTGCACTCGTTCGAGCGTGACGCGGTCGTTCAGGGTCCTCTCTCTGTCATATTCCGGCAGCTTTCGAACTGCGCCCCCGTTGTGCGCCCCGGGTCGGACTAGCGTCCCGGGGCCATGGGACACCTGGACCACGCCACCTTCGGCTGGCTGACCCCCGCGCTGTCGTACGCGATGGCTTGTATCGGCGCCGCCCTCGGGCTGCGCTGCACCGTCCGTGCGCTGGGCGCCTCGGGCCGCTCACGCCGGAACTGGCTCATCACCGCCGCCTCCGCCGTCGGCACCGGAATCTGGACGATGCACTTCGTCGCCATGCTCGGCTTCGGAGTCACCGGCACAGAGATCCGCTACAACGTGCCCCTCACCATCCTGAGTCTCCTGGTCGCGATGGCAGTGGTGGGCGCCGGGGTCTTCGCCGTGGGATACGGCCGTGACCGCGGACGAGCACTGGCGCTCGGTGGACTCACCACGGGACTGGGTGTCGCGAGCATGCACTACCTCGGCATGGCGGCCCTGCGTCTGCACGGCGACGTGCGGTACGACCCAGTGCTCGTTGGCCTCTCCGTAGTCATCGCCGTCGTCGCTGCGACCGCAGCCCTGTGGGCCGCTATCAACATCAAGTCGCCCCTCGCGGTCGCGGTGGCGTCGCTGGTCATGGGCGGGGCGGTGAGCAGTATGCACTACACCGGAATGCTCGCGGTGAGCGTGCGGGTCGTCCCATCCGAAGCCGCCCTCCCCGGTGCCACGACGATGCAGTTCATCTTCCCCCTTGCCGTCGGCCTCGGCTCCTACCTCTTTCTGACCTCGGCATTCGTCGCGCTGTCCCCGACCACCGGGGAGCGCGAGGCCTCAGTTTCGGCCCAGCGACCGGTTGAGGACGCCGCCCGCCGATGACGGTCGTGGGCCGGTAGGGCGCCACAGGACAGCGCATCCACCCCAGCGAGGAGGCCATGGACACCGCCCCAAGCACCCCCGAACCGCTCACAGACACGGCACCTCTGCCGGCGGAGCCTCCAACGCGCGGTCGCCGCGCGCACGCGGGCCCGCCCGCAGATGAACACCCGCACGCAGAAGGCCGATTCACCGACCAGACGACCTACAGGGCCTCCACGCGCGCGGGATGGTGGCGGGTGCGACCACGCACCGTGCGCGCCAAGATCGTGTGCCTGTTGATGGTGCCCGTCGTCTCGCTGCTCGCCCTGTGGGGGTACGCGACCGTCAGCACGGCACAGGACGTGGCACGCCTGCGTCAGCTGCAGCGTGTCGACGCCGACGTACGCACGCCGGTCGAGGCCACCGTCACCGCGCTCCAGGCCGAACGCGTCGCCGCCGTGCGCTACGCGGCAGACCCGGATGCCGAGCGCGGCGGCACCCTGCAGAGGCGGGCGACGCGCACCGACCGCGCCGTGGCCGAACTGCGCTTGGGAGATGACCGAACCGTCGCTGACGGAGCGGGACTTCCCGAAGGTGCGGCGGACCGGCTCGAATCTTTCGTGTCGGGTGTCCAGGACCTCCGCTCCACTCGGGCCGAAGTGCTGGACCGTCGCATGGGATGGGACGCGACGTACGGCCAGTACACGAAGACGATCTCGCAGGCCTTCGCAGTGGACGGGGCGCTCACCGGCATGCAGGACACCGCGGAGGGCTCCCACGCGCGCGTACTGCTCGAATTCTCCAGGGCAGGGGAGATGCTGGCTCGCGAGGACGTCTTGCTCGCCGCGGCCCGGCTGGACGGAGCCTTCGAAGGAGCGGGTCTCCGGCTGTTCACCGGGGCCGTCGACACCCGCCGGACACTGACCGAAGCGGCGGTAGCGGACCTCCGCGGACCGGATCAGGCTGCCTGGCGCGGTGTCGAGGCCGCAAGAGCCTACGGCGTCGTACGCGCCGCCGAGGACAAGGTGACGCTGGCCCAGCCCGGCCGCAAGGCACTCGCCGCGGCCCCCTCAGGAGCCTGGGACAAGGCCTACGCGGACGTGAGGGAAGAGCTGCACGCGATCGAGGAGAAGGCGGACGACAGTGCTGCGGACCGGGCCGATCCGCTCACCCACGGGGTGCTCACCCCGGCGGGCGCCGCGGTCCTCCTCGGGCTGGTGGCCGTTGCCGCCTCACTCGTCATCTCCGTACGCATCGGTCGGGGCCTCGTCATCGAACTCGTCAGCCTGCGCAACGGAGCCTTGGAGATCGCTCGGCGCAAACTGCCCCAGGCCATGCGGCGGCTGAGAGCCGGAGAAGAGATCGACATCCACACCGAGGCGCCTCCCGGACCACCCGCGGAGGACGAGACGGGGCAGGTCTCCGAAGCGCTCGGCACCGTCCACCGGGCGGCGTTGCATGCGGCGATCGAGCGCGCGGAGCTGGCCAGCGGCATCTCCGGAGTCTTCGTCAACCTGGCCCGCAGAACGCAGGTTCTTGTCCACCGGCAGCTCAGTCTCCTCGACAGCATGGAGCGCAGAGCAGAAGATCCGAACGAGCTCAGTGACCTTTTCCGGCTCGACCACTTGACGACCCGGATGAGGCGCCATGCGGAGAGCTTGATCATCCTCTCCGGTGCAGCACCAGGTCGGGCCTGGCGGATGCCCGTCTCGCTGACGAACGTGGTGCGTGCGGCGGTCTCCGAAGTCGAGGACTACGCGCGCGTGGAGGTACGCCAGCTCCCCGCGGCATCAGTCATCGGGACCGCCGTGGCCGACCTCACCCACCTCGTGGCCGAACTCGTCGAGAATGCCGCCCAGTTCTCGCCGCCGCACACCAAGGTGCGGATCAGTGGCGAACCGGTGGGCAATGGCTATGCCCTGGAGATCGAGGACCGAGGGCTCGGCATGGGCAAGGAGACGCTCGCCGAGGCCAACCGGCGTGTCGAGCAGTCCGAGGCGCTCGATCTGTTCGACAGCGATCAGCTCGGCCTCTTCGTGGTCAGCAGGCTTGCGGCTCACCACAGCATCAAGGTGCACCTGCGCACGTCACCGTACGGCGGCACCACAGCGGTGGTACTGCTTCCCACCGCGCTCCTGCACGGCGGCACAGTGGGAAGCACGGAGGCCCACCTCGCCGCTCGCGGAGGCGACTTGGACAAGGGGCACGCGCGCGTGCAGGGAGCATCGCACCAGCACCACGACACCAACTCCGTTTCTGCCTCTGCGCCCCGCCCCGCGCTGGCTGCGGCGATCGAGGCGGGTGCCCCGGCCGGGGCCACCACACTGCGTCTGCACCAGGGCCGAGCCAGGCACGAGGCCGCCGACACCCCTCCAACTGCTTCAGCCGACAACGGCAGCGGCTCGCTTGACGTCGCCGACGCCGAGGACTCGTCGGGTGACCTCCCGCGCCGCGTACGCCAGGCGAGTCTCGCCCCTCAGCTGCGCGAACCCCGCCCTGCGGACGGAGGCGGCATGGCAGGGACCCGTACACAGGACGAGCGCAGCCCTGAGGAGGTGCGCGCCCGCATGACCGCATACCGCGAGGGCTGGGCGCGCGGCGGGGGCCCGCTTCCCGGTACCGGACGTACCGCCCCGGCAGACCCGGGTCCTGTACCGGGCACTGACAGCAGTGAAGGAGACCCCGCATGATCCAGGATCAGCGCATCCCCGGCGGCCGGACCGGAGAACTCGACTGGCTGCTGGACGACTTGGTACTGCGCGTGGGCGAGGTGCGGCACGTGGTGGTGCTGTCCAACGACGGACTACCGGTCGGCGCCTCCACCGGGCTCGCCCGCGAGGACGCCGAACACCTCGCTGCCGTGGCCTCGGGATTCCACAGCCTCGCCAAAGGCGCGGGGCGGCACTTCGGAGCCGGTGGAGTGCGCCAGACCATGGTGGAGATGGACGACGCCTTCTTGTTCGTTGCTGCCGCGGGTGACGGCTCCTGCCTTGCCGTGCTCACCTCGGTGACGGCCGACATCGGTCTCGTCGCGTACGAGATGGCGCGCATGGTCAAGCGTGTGGGTGAGCACCTCGATACCCCGGCGCGCGGCGCAGAGCGGCCACCGGTCGCCGGATGACCGAGGACGGTCGAAGCCCTCATGACCGAGGACGGTCGGAACCCATGACCGAGGAGACCAGCGACGGGTCGGCCCGGCCCGGCAGCCAGTGGTACGACAACGAAGCCGGGCCCCTCGTGCGCCCCTACGCGATGACGGGCGGACGGACCAGGCCGGGGCCGCGTGGAGTCCGCTTCGACCTGATCGCTCTCGTGACGCTCGCCCCCAGTGCACCTGCGCCCGGCGAACACACCGCGCTCGGCCCCGAACACCGGGCACTCATCGAACTGTGCCGCTCCGAAACACAGTCCGTCGCCGAGCTTGCCGCCGACGCCGATCTGCCCGTGGGGGTGGTCAGAGTACTTCTCGGCGATCTGCTGGAGATGGGCTGTGTGAAGGTAAGCCGCCCGGTACCACCCGCACAGCTTCCCGACGAAAAGATCCTCCGAGAGGTGATCGATGGGCTCCGAGCGCTCTGACGCCATGGCCGCCGAGAGCACCGCCATGGCGCTGAAGATCCTGGTCGCGGGCGGTTTCGGGGTGGGCAAGACCACCTTGGTGGGCGCGGTCAGCGAGATCCGCCCGCTTCGTACCGAAGAACTGCTGAGCGAGGTGGGGCAGTCGGTGGACGACACCGAAGGCGTCGACCGGAAGACCACGACGACGGTGGCCATGGACTTCGGCCGTATCACCATTCGGTCGGGCCTGTCGCTGTACCTGTTCGGCACTCCGGGCCAGGACCGTTTCTGGTTCCTGTGGGACGAGCTGTCCCAAGGAGCCCTCGGCGCCGTGGTACTCGCGGACACCCGCCGGCTCGAGGACTGCTTCCCCGCCGTGGACTATTTCGAGCACCGTCGCATTCCGTTCGTCGTGGCGGTCAACTGCTTTGCGAACACGCGCACGTATGGGGCACACGATGTGTCGCGAGCCTTGGACCTCGACCGTGGGACACCCGTGGTGCTGTGCGACGCCCGGGACCGCGATTCGGGGAAAGAGGTGCTGATCCGTCTGGTCGAGTACGCCGGGCGGGTCCATACCGCCCGGCTGCTCGATTCGGTGGGCTGAGCCTGCTGCGAACACTCAGTAGGCGCTCGGCGGGGCACCCTCTCGGTGGATTCCCTGTGGTGTCAGTGGGTTCCCTGTGCTGTCAGGCGCCCCTAGGAGTCGTCTGAGAGCCGGTCAGTCGGCGACTCCGGCGTACGCCAGGGCCTTGTCGATTCGCATGCGCACGAGGAGTTCCCCCGGTACGCCGTTGCGCTTGCCGAACTCCTCGGCTCGGTCCTCGCCCATGTAGCGTGCGCCGATCCGGTTCGCCCAGTGCCGGAGCTGGTCGAGGTCCTCACTCAGTTCGGCGCGACCCTGCAGAACGACGAAGGCGAAGGGCGGCTGGTCGTCGTCGACGCACACGGCCACGCGTCCGTCCCGTGCGAGGTTTCGACCCTTGACGGTTTCCTTGCCAGTGTTGAACAGGAGGTCGTCCCCATCGAGCAGAAACCAGATCGGCGCGATGTGCGGGCTGCCGTCCGCTCTGACGGTCGAGAGCTTGGCGGTCCGGGTGCCGTGTGAGACGAAGGCCCGCCACTCGTGATCGGTCATCTTCTGTGCCATGGCCCCATCATGCTTGCCGGGGCGCCGGTCGTGGTGAAGGCTGGCAGGTCAGGTCCTCCAGCCAGGGGGAGCGGACACGGGGAGACAGGAACATGGGGCAGAGCATGGGGCTCGGTTGGCTGCTCGACGATCTGACGCAGCGGATGGAGCACGTACGGCATGCGCTGGTGCTGTCCAACGACGGTCTGGTGACCGGAGCGAGCTCGGATCTGAAGCGGGAGGACGCGGAACATCTGGCCGCAGTCGCCTCAGGACTGCACAGCCTCGCCAAGGGGTCGGGGCGCCACTTCCAGGCAGGCAACGTGCGTCAGACGATGATTGAGTTCGACGATGCGGTCCTGTTCGTCACGGCGGCGGGTGACGGCAGTTGTCTCTGTGTGCTGAGCTCGGCGGAGGCCGACATGGGCCAGGTCGCCTACGAGATGACGCTGCTCGTCAATCGGGTCGGGGAACACTTGGGCGTGGGCGCACGGCAGCCGGAGCGCGCGCCCGTCGTGGACCTCTGACCTGCTCTGACGCTGCCACGACAAGGGTTATCCACAGGCTCAGCGAGGTTCGCGGTGATCGGGCTACGGTTTTTCCCGAGAGCAAGTTCATCTCACGGGGGAGATCCACCATGACCGGTGACACCGTCACGCAGCCCACCCGCGCAACGAGCCTTCCATCGGCCGTCACGCCGACCCGGGCGGCGAAGGAACTGGGTTTGAAACGGGGCGAGTTCGATCTGGCGGTAATGCTGGGCCGTATTCGCACCGTCGAGGAGGCCGTGAGCGGACAGCGACGGGTCACTCGCGAGGAGATCGATCGCGTGCGCGGCGGCGACGGGTCTCCCGAGGCGCTGAGGGAAAGCGTCAGAGTCGTGGGAACCGCGGAGGGCGCGGAGCTCATGCACATCACCACGGCACGTTTCACCCGCCTCGCCCGCGCCGGCGTCTTGACGCCCGTGAAGTTCTACCTCAATCGATACCGGGCGGTCGTGTGGCTCTATCTTGCCGAAGAGCTGCGGCACTTCGCCGAATCCGGGATCAACGCCAGGCTGCTCACGGGCCGTATGCCGGAAACGATGCGCGACCGGCTCGACGCAGGCCAGGACCTGCGAGCACGCAACTGGCGAGGGCGGCACGCGGGATTCTTGCTGCGCCAGTCGGGCGACGCATGGGAGCGCGCCGCCGCCATGGCCTCGTTGCTCGACCCGGTGCAGATCGCGGAGATCGTCAGGGACCCCTATGAACGCGCCTATCTCCATCGGCTCCGGCCCCTGCCCCGTACCCATGGGGCGCCTGACTCACCCGGAGCGCGGATCGTAGAGAAGATCACGACCGCGGACGACCCGGACGAGATCCGATGGCTGCGCTCCAGCCTACTGATCGGCCTCGTGCAGGCCCGAGCTCAGCGCGCGGCACCGCGGCCCGCTCCGTGCATCACGTCGGAACCGGCCGTTCCTGCTGCGGCGTTCGTGCCGTCGAGCGAAGCCGCGGCCGAGGGCTCGGCACCGGCGCCGCGCAGCTTGATGAAGTGGCTGCGCCGCAGGAGGGCATAGGACGACCTGAGCCGCGCCGCGTACGAATCCCTACCACCGTGGCGTCCAGGCCCTTGGCGTACTCCTCGATGGCACGGCGGCGGTAGTCCGCGACGTCCGGATCGTTGCTCGTGGCGGTGAGCAGCGTCAGAAGCATCTGCATCGCGTCGTGGGGCCGGCCGGTGTTGTACAACGCCATGGCCAGGAGCGTCTCGGGTGCGCCGTCGTCGGGGAACTCGACCGCCGCGACACGGAGTGTGGCGACGGTTGCCTCGTAGCGCCCCAGAATTCGATAGGTGCTGCCCGGGCCCAGAAGAGCGCCGCGGCGATCGGTGTCCCCCGGGCCATTGTGGGTGCACGCCCAGAGTGGGGCACGGCCTCCGACAACAACCGATCTCTGCCCTAACTCGGCTTCCCGCTCAGTTCCCCACCCTTTTCGCAGCGTTGCTCTTCATGCCGTCAGTCCTCGGCCACGCCGAGGACTGAGAACTATGACGAACGGAAGCGCACATGCCCGTCGAGTCCCGTCGTCGGCCCCCTCTGGGGCCGTCATCCGGCCAGCTCCTCCTCAAGCCATGTACGTCCACGGGTGCGTGGGGCCAGCCGCACGCCGGCCAGACGAGAGGTGAGGCGCTGAGCCTCCTCCTGCACCGCGTCCCGAGCGTCAGCACCGGCATCCTCGAGGAATCGGCACACGACGTCGCCCTTGCTGTCCTGGGCCCACCCTCCGACGATGCGGCCGTCCCACCACAAGGACGGGCCGATGTTTCCGTTCTTGTCGAAGAGTCGCGGGCCGTGTTCCCCGAGGAACCAGCCGCGCTGCTGCCACCCCATCGGCGTGGAATCGAGGGCCGGCAGCAGCGCGGCCCACGGCTCGGGACGAGGGGATTCTTCCGTGTCATCGGGCAGCAGCAGCCCGGTCTCCCCGTCCAAGTCGACTTCTACGGGACGCAGCTCGGTCAGCGCCCGCTTCGTCTGGGTCTTGGTCCACCCGGCCCACCAGCGCAGGTCATCGGCGGTGGCAGGACCGAAAGCCCGCAGCCATCGCCGGGCAAGCTCCGTCTCGGCATCCTGGGTGTCCCAGTCGGCGAGGCCACCGGGAAACCAGTCCGTCAGCGGCGCCCACCGGTACTGATGGGAAGCCCACGTGCCGCGCGGCCTCCCGCGCACCACGTGGCCCTCGGCCGCGAGCAGCAGAAGGAGCCGACTGGCCAGCTTCTGACGTCCCTCGTAGCTCTTGCCGCGCGCCATGACCAGCTCGGTGCTCAGTCTCGGGTCGGCGCCCGCAAGCTCGGCCGCGGTTGCCTCGCCCCGTTCCTCGAGCGCCTTCAGCGCCACTGCCTCGGCCTCCGCCAGCCACGCCTGAACACCCGCCGCGTCATCGGCGACACCGGACTCCGCGAGCATCCCCAGAACGAGACGCCGCTCCCGCGTGGCAACCGCCCGCGAGCATGCGGCCTGCAACACCGGAGCGATGTCCAGGGACGTGACGAAGACCGTGCGCCGCATGCCCATCAACCGGATCAGCAACCGGTCCTCATAAAGGGCGCGCTCCACATCCGCCAGGCGGCCGTCCCGCATCCGGGCCCAGGCGCCGATGTACACCGACGACGGGTCGGTGCCGTGCAGGGCCAGCAGCGACCGGGCCACCTCGACCGGATCGTTCGACTTGGTGTCCGCGGTCAACCGGTGGCGCAGCGCCAGCCTCGCCCGCCGCTCCAGCACATCAATCCGTCGCACCACGCCTCCAGCTCAGGATCTCCGTCGGTCACGCGCCTGTTGTCGGACTGTCCATGTGACGCTCCCCGTACGGACGGAACAACCCCTCTTGTACCACCGACACCAGGAGCCGGCCCTCGGTGTCATAGATGCGGCCCCGGGCGAGGCCGCGGCCCCCCGTGACGATGGGGGACTCCTGGTCATAGAGGAACCACTCGTCGGCGCGGAAGGGCCGGTGGAACCACATGGCGTGATCGAGCGATGCCATGTCGAAGCCGCGAGGGCCCCAGAGCGGCTCCACCGGGATGCGGACCGCGTCGAGCAGTGTCATGTCGCTGGCGTACGTGAGTGCGCAGGTGTGCACGAGCGGGTCGTCGCCCAGCGGGCCGACGGCGCGCATCCACACCGCGCTGCGCGGCTCGGCGTCCTTGATCTCCTCGGCGGTCCAGCGCAGCCGTTCGACATAACGGATGTCGAAGGGCTGGCGTCGGGCCATGCGTTCCCACTGCTCGGGGAGCGCGCCGAGGTGTTCCCTGATCTCTTCCGCGACCGTCGGCAGCGTCTCCGGATCGGGGGCCGTGAGGCGCGGCGGCAGTTGGTGTTCGAAGGCGCCCTGTTCGGGCTGATGGAAGGAGGCGGTGAGGTTGAAGATGGTGCGACCCTGCTGGACGGCGGTGACGCGGCGCGTGGTGAAGGAGCGCCCGTCCCTGACCCGTTCGACCTGGTACACGATGGGCACGCCCGGGCGCCCCGGGCGCAGGAAGTACGCGTGGAGCGAGTGCACCGGGCGGTCACCCTCGGTGGTCCGGCCCGCCGCCACCAAGGCCTGTCCGGCGACCTGGCCGCCGAACACCCGCTGCAGGGACTCGTTCGGACTGCGGCCCCGGAAGATGTTGACCTCGATCTGCTCCAGGTCCAGCAGATCGACCAGCCGGTCGGCGGGATTGTTCATGACAGTTCCTCGACTCCTGTCCGGGACGCGTGGCTCCTCGGGGCCCTCAGAGCTGGCCGACGTCCGTGACCCGGACGATGGCACGGCCCTCCTCGTCGGAAGCCGCGAGATCGACCTCCGCGCTGATGCCCCAGTCATGGTCGCCGTTCGGGTCGGCGAACGTCTGGCGGACGCGCCACAGATCGTGCTCAGGATCCTCCTCGATGAGCAGCAGCTTGGGACCGCGTGCATCAGGACCGGTGCCGAGATCTTCGTACTCGTCCCAGTACTTGTCCATGGCCTCGCCCCAGGCATCCGCGTCCCAGCCGGATTCTGCGTCCAGCTCGCCCAGCTCCTCGACGTGGTCGAGGGCGGCCAGCTCGACCCTGCGGAACAGCGCGTTGCGGACCAGGACGCGGAAGGCGCGGGCGTTGGCCGTGACCGGCTTGACCTGATCGGCCTTCTCCTGCGCCTCTTCCGCGGTCATGACGTCGGGGTTGGCCAACTGCTCCCACTCGTCGAGGAGGCTGGAGTCGACCTGGCGCACCATCTCGCCGAGCCAGGCGATCAGGTCCTCCAGGTCCTCGGACTTCAGGTCGTCCGGGATCGTGTGCTCCAAGGCCTTGTACGCGCTCGCGAGGTAGCGCAGCACGATGCCTTCGGTGCGGGCGAGTTCGTAGAACGACGTGAATTCCGTGAAGGACAGCGCCCGCTCGTACATGTCCCGGATGACGGACTTCGGGGACAGCGGATGGTCGCCGACCCATGGGTGGCTGGTGCGGTACGTGTTGTACGCGTGGAAGAGGAGCTCCTCCAAGGGCTTCGGGTACGTGATGTCCTGGAGCCGCTCCATCCGGTCCTCGTACTCGACGCCGTCCGCCTTCATGAGCGCCACGGCTTCGCCCCGCGCCTTGTTCTGCTGGGCGGCGAGGATCTGGCGCGGGTCGTCGAGAGTGGACTCGACGACGGACACCATGTCCAGGGCGTACGAAGGGGACTCGGGGTCGAGGACTTCGAAGGCCGCGAGGGCGAACGTCGACAGGGGCTGGTTGAGGGCGAAGTCCTGCTGCAGATCGACCGTCAGGCGCACGATGCGGCCCGTGGCGTCCGGCTCGTCGAGCTTCTCCACGACACCGCCGGCGAGGAGGGAGCGGTAGATCGCGATGGCCCGGCGGATGTGCCGCAGTTGCTGCTTGCGCGGCTCGTGGTTGTCCTCGAGGAGGTGACGCATCGCCTCGAAGGCGTTGCCGGGCCGGGCGATCACGGACAGCAGCATGGTGTGCGTGACCCGGAAGCGGGAGGTCAGCGGCTCCGGATCGGAAGCGATGAGCTTCTCGAAGGTGCTCTCCGACCAAGCGATGAAGCCCTCGGGTGCCTTCTTGCGGACCACCTTGCGACGCTTCTTCGCGTCGTCGCCGGCCTTGGCGAGAGCCTTCTCGTTCTCGATGACGTGCTCAGGCGCCTGGGCGACCACCAACCCCGCCGTGTCGAAGCCCGCACGCCCGGCACGCCCGGCGATCTGATGGAACTCCCGCGCACGCAGAGTGCGGACGCGGGTGCCGTCGTACTTGGTGAGGGCAGTGAACAGCACCGTGCGGATCGGGACGTTGACGCCGACACCCAGCGTGTCGGTGCCGCAGATGACCTTGAGGAGCCCGGCCTGCGCGAGCTTCTCCACCAGACGGCGGTACTTGGGCAGCATGCCGGCGTGGTGCACGCCGATCCCATGGCGCACGTAACGCGAGAGGTTCTTGCCGAACTTGGTGGTGAAGCGGAAGCTGCCGATGAGATCGGCGATCTTGTCCTTCTCCTCCCGCGTGCACATGTTGATGCTCATCAGCGACTGCGCGCGCTCGACCGCCTGGGCCTGGGTGAAGTGCACGATGTAGACCGGTGCCTGCTTGGTCTCCAGAAGCTCGGTGAGCGTCTCGGTGATCGGCGTCAGACGGTACTCGTACGACAGCGGGACCGGCCGCGTCGCGGAGCGGACGACCGACGTGGGCCGGCCGGTGCGGCGGGTCAGGTCCTTCTCGAACATGCTGACGTCGCCGAGCGTCGCAGACATGAGGATGAACTGTGCCTGCGGAAGTTCCAGCAGGGGGATCTGCCAGGCCCAGCCGCGGTCCGGCTCGGCGTAGAAGTGGAACTCGTCCATGACGACCTGGCCGACGTCGGCGTTCTTGCCGTCCCGCAGGGCGATCGAGGCGAGCACCTCGGCCGTGCAGCAGATGACGGGGGCGTCGGCGTTGACCGAGGCGTCGCCGGTCAGCATGCCGACGTTCTCGGTGCCGAAGAGCTTGCACAGGTCGAAGAACTTTTCCGACACCAGAGCCTTGATCGGCGCTGTGTAGAAGGTGACCTTGTCCTGGGCGAGAGCCGTGAAGTGGGCCCCCGCCGCGACCAGGCTCTTGCCGGAGCCGGTCGGCGTGGACAGGATCACGTTTGCCCCGGAGACCACCTCGATCAGCGCCTCCTCCTGGGCCGGGTAGAGAGTGATGCCCTGATCCTCGGCCCACGTCGAGAAGGCTTCGAAGAGGGCATCGGGGTCGGCATCCGGCGGCAGCTGATCAATAAGGGTCACACCCCCATCTTGCCTTCCTTCCACCCCGATGAGGGAACCGGAGGTCTCCACGAAGATCACGAACGCTACGCTGTGTGGCCAACGGGGCGTCAGAAGAATGGAAATGGGGCGGGCAACAGCAATGATGGGACCGGCACACTCGCTGTCGGGGGCAGCAGCCTGGCTGGGGGTCGGTGCCGCTGCGGCGGCCGCGGGGCACACCATGCCTTGGCCGGTCCTCCTCGTAGGAGCGCTGATCTGCGCCGGAGCGGCGCTCGCACCCGATCTCGACCACAAGTCGGCGACCATCTCGCGCGCCTTCGGCCCTCTCTCGCGGGGCCTGTGCGAGATCGTCGACAAGCTTTCGTACTCCGTCTACAAGGCGACCCGAAAGCAGGGGGACCCGCGGCGCTCGGGTGGACACCGCACCCTCACTCACACCTGGCTGTGGGCGGTGCTGATAGGAGCGGGCGCGTCGGCCCTGGCGATCTTCGGTGGGCGGTGGGCCGTCCTCGGAATCCTCTTCGTCCATATGGTGCTCGCCATCGAAGGCCTGCTGTGGCGGGCGGCCCGCGGGTCGAGCAGCGATGTGCTGGTGTGGCTGCTCGCCGCGACGAGTGCCTGGATCCTCGCGGGGGTCCTGGACAAGCCCGGCAACGGTGCGGACTGGATGTTCACGGGGCCGGGCCAGGAGTACCTGTGGCTGGGCCTGCCCATCGTGCTCGGCGCGCTGGTGCACGACGTCGGGGATGCGCTGACCGTGTCCGGGTGCCCGATCTTGTGGCCCATCCCCATCGGCCGCAAGCGCTGGTACCCGATCGGACCGCCGAAGATGATGCGGTTCCGGGCCGGAAGCTGGATCGAGCTGAAGGTCCTTATGCCGGTGTTCATGCTGCTCGGGGGAGTGGGCGGCGCGGCCGCGCTCAACTTCATCTGACGGCTCGTCTGCGAGCACCAGAAGATGATCTTGGTAGGTCGGCCCGCCTTCGCCGGAGGGCTGGCCCGCCTTGTGGGGGTGACCTTCCGGCCGGAGGGCGTGACCACCTCCGCTCAGAGGGCGGGCGGGTGCTCGCCGTGCCAGGAGTGCCACAGCGCGGCGTAGGTGCCACCGGCGGCCACGAGCTCGTCGTGGGGCCCGAGCTCGGTCAGACGGCCGCCCTCCATGACCGCCACGCGGTCCGCGTCGTGCGCCGTCTGCAGACGGTGGGCGATGGCGATGACGGTGCGCCCGCGGAGGACGGCGGCCAGGGCCCGTTCCGTGTGACGTGCCGTCGTCGGATCCAGGAGCGCGGTGGCCTCGTCGAGGATCAGCGTGTGCGGATCGGCGAGCACTACGCGGGCCAGTGCCAATTGCTGGGCCTGCGCGCCATGCAACTGGTGGCCCCGGGGGCCCAGCTCGGTGTCCAGCCCGTCCGGCAGAGCATTGGACCAGTCGGCGCCGACCGCGGTGAGAGCAGCGGTCAGCTCGGTGTCCGTGGCGGATTCCGCCGCGATGAGCAGGTTGTCACGGACCGTGCCGAGGAACACGTGGTGCTCCTGGGTGACGAGGACTACCTGACGGCGCAGCCGCTCGGGCGGCAGTTCGACGACGGGGAGGCCGCCAACGGTCACCGTTCCCGCGTCAGGAGCGTCAATCCCGGCGAGGAGACGGCTCAGGGTGCTTTTGCCGGCTCCCGAGGGGCCGACGATCGCGAGGCGCTCACCAGGGTGGACGGAGAGGTCAAGGCCGCGCAGGACGTCGGCGCCGTCGCCGTAGGCGAAGTGCACACCGCGGATCTCGATGCGGTCGGCGTCGGATACGTCCCCAGGCCCGGGGACGGTAAGGGCGGGAGCCGGGGTGGCGGGTCCGGTCGGCGCCGTCGGGGCGGCAGCCAGGCCCTCGACCCGGGCGAAGGAGGCACCACTGCTCTGTACCTGTTCGACCTGCTGCAGGATCGTGCCAAGCGGCTGGGAAAGCTGGCGCAGGTACAGCGCCGACGCCACCACCGTGCCCAGGCTCACGGACCCCTGCTCGTGCAGCAACCCGCCGATGAGGAGTACGGCGACGACCGGTACGGCGTACGAAATGTCGATGGCAGGGAAAAGGACGCTGCGCAGGAACAGCGTCCGGTCATGGGCGACGACGCACCGTCCGATCTCTTCCTCGCTGTCCGCGACACGCCGATCGCTCAGACCGAAGGCTTCAACAGTGCGCGCCCCGGAGGCGGTGGCGGCGAGCACCTCCGCCAGCGAGGAGTGGGCCGCTCCCTGCTCGAGGTAGGCGCAGTGCGCCCGGCGCAGGTACCAGCGGGTGGCGAACCAGATACCGGTGAGGCCGAGCACGCCGCACGCACCGAGCAGCGGGTCGAGCAGGAACACGGCACAGAGAATGAACAGGGCCTGCACGGCCGCGACGAAGACGTCCGGGCCGGTGTCACGCAGCGTCTGCCCGGCGGTCGTCACGTCTGTGGTGCCGCGGGCCGTCAGATCTCCCGCGCCGGCCCGCTCCACGATCGAGGCGGGCAGCGCGAGCGCCCGGTCGACGAACTGTTCGCGGATGCGGGCCAGGGTCCGCTCACCGAAACGATGGGCGAGGTAGCGGGCGTGGCGAGCCAGGAGGAGCTGGGCCACGGCCCCGGCGAGGATGCCGAGCGCGAGACGGTCGACAGCGTCGACGCCTCCGCCGTCCTTGACCGTGTTGATGATGCGTCCGAGGAGCCAGGGGCCGACGAGGCCCGCTACCGCCGCGAGTGCGTTGAAGACGATCATCGTGACGAAGGCGGCGGTGTCCTGACGGATGAGGCGGACAGCGGCCTGGCGGACCTGACGGCGATCGGCCACGGGCAGGTGCCCGGGTTCGGCCTCGGCCGCGTCGCTCTGGCGGGATGGCGTCGCGGGTGTCATCGAAGTGCCTCATGACTCGGCCCGGTGGGGCGGTGGGAGAGCTCGTGGCTACGGGGGGTGTGCTGCTCTGCCGCGTTCCCGCCCGCCTCACCCGCCTCGTTCGCCGCTGCCTCCTCCTCGACGCCGGGCGACACCAGGCGCCGGTAGCTCGGGTGCTCGGCCAGCAGCTCGGTGTGGCGGCCGACGGCGGCGACACGGCCGTCGACCAGGTAGTACACGGCGTCGGCCTGGTCGAGGACAAGAGGGGACGTGCTGGTGACGAGTGTGGTGAGGCCCTTACGGGCGGCGCGGAGGCGGGCCGCCATGTTCGCCGCGGTGTGGGCATCGACCGCCGATGTGGGGTCGACCGCGAGGAGGACTTCGGGGCCTGCGAGGAGGGCGCGGGCCAGGCGGATGCGCTGACGCTGCCCGCCGGAAAGGTTGCGGCCGTGTGCCTCGAGAACGGCGTCGAGGCCGTCCGGCAACCCGAGGACGATGTCACGGGCCGCGGCTGCGTCCACCGCACGTGCGACGGCGTCGTCGTCCGGTGTCCATCGCCCGGAGACAGCCGCGCGCAGCGTACCGGCGAAGAGGTCGGCATCGTTGTCGGCCACCAGGATCCGCGCGCGGATCTCGTGCAGTGCGACGGCGTCGAGGCGGACCGGACCCCAGGTGGCAGGGGAGGGGACGAACCGTCCGAGGCGATCGACGACGTCTGTCGCGTCCGAGCCGTGCGCACTGACGAGCGCGGTGAGGATCCCGGGCGCGACCTCCACGCCGGACTGGGGGTCGCGCAGTACGGACGGTGCCGTGGGCGCCCGGAGGGGTTCGGTGCTCCTGTCGACCGGCTCGGCCTCGACCCTGCCCCCGGCCTCGATCTTGCCCTTAGCCCCGAGCCTGCCCCCGATTTTGTCCCCGGCCCCAATTTTGTCCCCGGCCCCGGACCTGCCCCCGGTCCCGGCCCCGGACCCACCCCTGAACTCGACCCCGCCCCCGACCCCCGCCCCAGCCACGTCCGAGCCTTCCGGCTCCAGGTCCAAGAAGTCCACGACCCGGCGCGCGGCGACCAAACCTCGGCCGATGTCGTAGCCGCCCTCGATGAAGAAGGTCACCGGAACCACGAGCACGGCGACGTAGCCGTAGACAGCCACCAGCTCGCCCACCGTGATGGTGCCCTGAGCGGCCATGCGCGCGGCGAGCCATGTCACGGCGGCGAGGAACAGGGTCGGCAGGCCGAGGCCGAAGGCCTGGATCCAGCTCATGCTCGATCCGACTCGGTAGCCCTCCTCCTGCAGTTTGCGGGAGCCTTCGCGATAGCGGGCGGCGAACGCCCCCTTGCCACCGAGCCCGTTGAGGACACGGAGGCCGCCGGCGAGGTCGCCGAGGATCGCGGCGAGTGCGCCCTGGCGCTCCCGATAGTCCGTCTCGGCCCCCTGCAACCGACCGAGGAACGGCCCGACCAGCACGGCGAGCAGCGGCACCCCGACCAGCACGACCACGGCGAGCAACACGGAGACGGAGAGCAGCAGCGCGGCCACCACGAAGTACGAGACCACCGCGCCTACACCGGGCCCCGTCACCGTCAGGGTCTGGCTGATCACGCCCACGTCGGAGTGGCCGATCGTGACGACCTCGCCCGCCGAGAGCCGACGGGGCAGCGCGGCGCCGAGCCGGGTCGCCTGGCCGACGACGACGCGCACGGTCCGGAAGTAGGCGTCGAGCCGGATCCGGGTCATGGTGCGGTGCCGCATGATCGCCAGCCAGGCGTTGAGGACTCCGATGCCGAACAAGGCCGCGGACCAGCCGAACAGCGCCGACCGGTCGCCGGGGCGCAGGCCGTCGTCGATGGCGTGGGACAGGACGTACGGGGGGAGCGTCAGACAGACCATCCATGCGCTGCCCAACAGTGCGCCGAGAGCGACGCGTTGGCGCTGGCTGACTGTCACCCACCAGAGGTAGCGGGCAGGCCCGCGGTGGTCGGGAGTGCCGGGATCGGTGGGCGATGCAACCATCCGTGCACCCTAACTACCCCTGTATGGGCGGTAACAGAGCACCCCTGGAACGCCAGGGCATACCCGTGCCTCCGGAACGTCAGGACTTACCGGCGCCTCCGGAACGTCAGGGCATACCCGCGCCTCTGGCACGCCAGGGTCCACCCGCACCCCTGGCACACCGGGCCCCACTCCTACCCCCATCACGCCGGAGCCCACTCGCACCCCGTACCCACCCGGCCCCACCCGCCCGCCGAACCACCCGCATGCCCGCTACCCGTGCCAGGACCGCCACAGAGCCGCGTACGCGCCGTCCGCCTCCACCAGTTGGTCGTGGCTGCCGAGTTCGGTGATCCGGCCGCTCTCGACCACCGCGATCACATCCGCGTCGTGCGCCGTGTGGAGTCGGTGGGCGATGGCCACGACGGTGCGACCGGCCAGGACTCGGGCGAGAGAGCGTTCCAAGTGCCGTGCCGCACGCGGGTCGAGGAGCGAGGTCGCCTCGTCAAGGACCAGGGTGTGCGGGTCGGCGAGGACCAGGCGTGCCAAGGCGATCTGCTGGGCCTGGGCCGGCGTCAGTGCGAAGCCGCCCGAGCCGACCTCGGTGTCCAGGCCGTCGTCGAGGCCCTGTGCCCAGTCGGTCGCGTCGACCGCGCCGAGCGCCGCCCAGAGTTCGGCGTCCCGCGCCCCGGTCCTTGCGAGGAGGAGATTGTCGCGCAGGGAGCCCACGAAGACGTGGTGTTCCTGGTTGACCAGAGCCACGTGTGTGCGCACCTCTTCCGCGGGCATGGCCGACAGGGCGGCGCCGCCCAAGGTGATGTGACCGGTGCGTGGTCCGTAGATCCCGGCGAGCAGCCTGCCGAGGGTCGACTTACCCGCTCCGGACGGGCCGACCAGGGCCACCCGCGAGCCGGGTTCGACGGCGAGAGACACCTCGCGGAGCACGTCCACGCCCGCGCGGTAGCCGAAGTGCACGTCGTCGGCGAGGACATGGCGCCCGTCGGGAACCAGGGACGAGTCCCCGGAGTCCGGTTCGATGTCGCGCACTCCGACCAGCCGGGCCAGCGAGACCTGGGCGACCTGCAGCTCGTCGTACCAGCGCAGAATGATCCCGAGCGGGTCGACGAGCATCTGCGCGATCAGGACTCCCGTGGTCAGCTGGCCCACGCCGATCCAGCCCTGGAGGACGAAGACACCGCCGATCATCAAGGTCGAACAGAGCACGGTCGTGTGGGTGAAGTTGATGATCGGGAAGAGGACCGACCGCAGATAGAGGGTGTACCGCTCCCAGGCGGTCCACTCCTTGATGCGCCGCTCCGAGAGTTCGATGCGGCGGGGCCCGAGCCGGTGGGCCTCGATCGTGCGTCCCGCGTCGACGGTCTCGGTGAGGGCGGCGGCCACGGCGGCGTATCCGGCGGCCTCCGAACGGTAGGCGGACGGCGCCCGCTTGAAGTACCAGCGGCAGCCCACGACGAGGAGGGGTACGGCGACGAGCACGGCGGGGGCCAGCGGCGGTGCGGTCACCGCGAGCCCGCCGAGCAGCAGCACGACCCACACCACGCCGATGGCGAGCTGCGGCACGGCCTCGCGCATGGCGTTGGCCAGGCGGTCGATGTCCGTGGTGATCCGCGAGAGCAGATCGCCGGTACCGGCCCGTTCCAGGACGCCGGGCGGCAGCCCGACGGAGCGTACGAGGAAGTCCTCGCGCAGGTCCGCGAGCATCCGTTCGCCGAGCATGGCACCGCGCAGCCGCACCTCGCGCACGAAGTAGGCCTGCACGAGGAGCGCGAGGGCGAACAGGCCGATGGTGAGCTCCAGATGAAGGTCACGGGTGTCGTCCGAGACCTTCTCGACCAGGTCGCCGAGCAGGTAGGGGCCGGCCATCGAGGCGACGACGGCGAGCGTGTTCACGAGGATGAGCAGCAGGAACGACCGGCGGTGGCGTCGGAACAGTTCACGCACGTAGGTGCGCACGGTCGCGGCCGAGCCGACGGGCAGGGTCTCCGCCGTCGTGGGGGCCGCCGGGTCGTATGCCGGGGGCGCCAGGCCGATCATGCCGTCTCCTCGATGTCGAAACCTGTCAGGGCTTGTGCGGCGAGACGTTCGTCGTCGGTCTCGCGGGTGACGACCGCGCGGTATCGCGGCTCGCTGTGCACCAGTTCACGGTGTTCGCCCACCGCCGCGACCTCGCCGTCGGCCAGGAAGACGACGCGCTCGGCGTGGTCCAGGAGCAGCGGTGACGAGGTGAGCACCACGGTGGTGCGGCCCCGGCGCAGCCGCCGGACGCCCTCGGCGACCCGGGCCTCGGTGTGCGAGTCGACGGCGGACGTCGGTTCGTCGAGCACCAGTACGTCCGGGTCGGTGACCAGGGAGCGGGCCAGGGCGAGGCGTTGGCGCTGGCCGCCGGAGAGGGAGCGTCCGCGTTCGGTGAGGTGGGCGGCCATCGGGTCGTCGTCCACCGACGCCTGTGCCAGCGCGTCGAGTACGTCGGCACACTGTGCCGCGGTCAGTGCGTCCTCGGGGCTGACGTCTCCCGACGCCGGTACGTCGAGGAGCGCGCGCAGTGTCCCGGAGAGCAGGACGGGGTCCTTGTCCTGGACGAGGACGGCGGCGCGGGCGGCGTCCAGCGGCAGATCGTCCAGCGGTGCGTCACCCAGGCGTACGGACGGCAGCCCGGAGGCTTCCTCGAACGAGGGGTGCCCCCCGAGCCGTTCGGCGAGTCGCCCCGCCTCGTCCGGGTCGCCGCAGACCACGGCGGTGAACCGGCCGGCCGGGGCGAGCAGGCCCGTGGCAGGGTCGTACAGGTCACGGTCTGGCAGTTCGAAGCCACCTGCCGAGTCCCCGGAGCCTCCGGCCCCGGAGCCCCCGACCTCAGAGCCCACAGAACCCGGCACGCCCACCGACCCCTCAGAGCTCACCGACCCTTCAGAGCTCACCAGCCCCTCAGATCCCTCGGGGCCCTCGGAGCCCACCGCCTCCACCGTCCTCCGCAGAGCCAGAACCCGTGCCGCCCGCTTCGCGGAGGGCCGCGAGAAGGAGTACGCCATGGCGATTTCCTCGAAGTGCCGCAGCGGGTAGTTCAGCATCATGATGGCGCTGTAGACGGTGACGAGCTCGCCGACCGTGATGCGGCCCTCGCGGGCGAGGTGCACACCGTGCCAGACGACCGCGATCAGCAGCAGTCCCGGCATCAGGATCTGGATCGCCGAGATGACGGCCCACATCCGGGCGCTGCGTACCGCGGCCGTACGGACTTCCTGGGAGGCGCGGCGGTAGCGGTCGAGGAAGAGCTCCTCGCCGCCGATACCGCGCAGCACCCGCAGTCCGGCGACGGTGTCGGAGGCCAGTTCGGTGGCTCGCCCCGCCTTCTCGCGCTGGAGGTCCGCCCGGCGCGTGGCGCGGGGCAGCAGCGGCAGCACGGCGAGAGCGAGCAGCGGGATGCCCACCGCGACGACGACGCCGAGGGCGGGCTGGTAGACGACGAGCCCGACGCAGACCAGGACGACCGTGAGGGCAGCCGCCGCGAAGCGCGACAGGGCCTCCACGAACCATCCGATCTTCTCGACGTCGCCGGTGGAGACCGCCACGACCTCACCGGCTGCGACACGCCGGGTGAGCGCGGACCCGAGCGCCGCGGTCTTGCGGGCGAGCAGCTGCTGTACGCGGGCCGCGGCCGTGATCCAGTTGGTGACGGCGGTGCGGTGCAGCATCGTGTCGCCCACCGCGATGCCGATGCCGAGGAGGCCGATCAGCGCGCCCGCGACGGCGAGCCGGGCGCCGGAGCGGTCCAGCACGGCCTCGACGGCGACGCCGACCATGTAGGGCAGGCCGGCGATGGAGGTGAAGTGCAGCAGGCCCCAGGCGAGGGACTTGAGCTGCCCGCCGAGCTGGTTGCGGCCCAGCCACAGCAGGAAGCGCGGCCCCGACCGGGCATCAGGGATGCCGGGGTCGGGGAACGGAAGGTCGCGAATCTGCATGATGTCCCAGCACTCGGTGCGGCGGCCGTTGCTCCAGGAAGAAGACCGAGCGAACGGACGAATAAGCGGATGGCGGTTACAAACCGTGAAAGGTTCGCCTCGCGCGGTGGTCCGAAGCAAACGATTTTCCGCTCCGAGGTAAAGAATCGGCCCGGTCCCGGCATGGGCCGAGGGGCTGGGCATGAGTCACGCGGACCGGGTGCGACCATGGGCGGATGCGTATAGCCGGTGTGGTGCGAACGGTGGTCGCGGTGGCGGCCAGTGGTGTCCTTCTGACGTCCTGCGCGAGCGGTGACGACGCTTCGGGGAAGGACGACGCGGGGCACGGCAAGAGCACGGGGCAGGGGAGAGGCCAGGGCGCCGGGGCCGTGGATCTCCGGCGCATCCCTGACGTGGGCGACCGCCTGCAGTCCAAGATCCCGAAGGACTCCCGTCAGGTCGTCGCGGTCTACGGCGACGGCGAGGACTCGGCCAAGTCGACCGTCGTGCTCTACACGAAGTCCGGGAACAAGGACACGACCTGGGAAAAGGCCCACAGCTGGCCCGCGCACAACGGCAAGAAGGGCTGGACCACCGACCACCGTGAGAACGACAAGCGCAGCCCGGTCGGCGTGTTCACGCTCACCGACGCGGGGGGAGTGCTCGCGGACCCGGGCGCCAAGCTCCCCTATACGAAGACCGCGTCCATACAGGCTCCGCACTACTGGCCCAAGACGCACTGGCACGACTTCGACTACGTCATCGCCATCGACTACAACCGCGCCAAGGGAACACCGCCGAACGACCCGACACGCCCGCAGGGCCAGTCCAAGGGCGGCAGCATCTGGCTGCACATGGATCACGGCAGCGGCACGTCGGGCTGCGTGAGCCTGTCCAAGCCGGGCATGGAGTCCCTGCTGCGCACGCTCGACCCCACGCAGCACCCTGTCGTGGTGATGGGAGACAGGGCCAACCTACGGGCGTGAGCCGCCGGGCGGACCATTGCGGTGATCGGCGACTGCCCATAGAAATCACCCATGAGAAGACGCGTCATGTCCATGCTCGTGGGCGCGGTCCTCGCCGCGAGCACCCTCCTCGGTGCGGGTCCGGCCGCCGCCGACACGCCCCCACCAGAGTTCGGCAACGACTGGCACGACCCGGTCACCGCCGCGCCGCCGGTGCCGAAACCGCACACCAAGTCCTGCGAAGTAACCGTCGCAGAGGCGCAGTTCAAGGACTTCACGCCGTACAAGGGGGCCTACGCCCCTCCGGAGAAGTGTGGCAAGGGGGACTGGGGCAAAGTGGTCCTGCGCCTCGACGGCAAGGTGAAGGGGCGACAGTACGACCGCCTCGGCTACCTTCGTATCGGCGGCGTAGAAGTCTTCCGTACGTCGACTCCGGAGCCCTCGGCCGACGGCATCACCTGGTCCGTGGAGAAGGACGTCACCCGGTACAGCGAGACGCTGGGCCGCGACCAGCAGGTCGAGATGCTCATAGGGAACGTCGTCGACGACACCTACACCGGGATCATCGACGTCAAGGCGACGCTCACGTTCTACGAGCAGGAGAAGCGCGGGCACGCGTCCCCGGCCGTCCCCGACCGGGTCGTCCCTCTGGGGGACAGCACCAGCCTCACCACCCCGCGCAACAGCGAACGCATCATCGCCGAGGTGTACGCGACCGGGTCCGGCGGCGGATGCGAGGAGTACTGGTATCTGACGGTGCCCGATGCCGCGCCCTATTCGTGCAAGGCCGACCACGGCCCCTACCGTGAGGTGCAGGTCAAGGTCGACGGTCAACTGGCCGGAATCGCCGCGCCGTTCCCCACCGTCTGGACCGGCGGCTGGTCCAACCCCTTCCTCTGGTACGTGATCCCAGGACCCCGCGCCTTCGACATCAAGCCCATCGAGTACGACCTGACCCCCTTCGCGGGCATCCTCAACGACGGGCGCCCGCACCGGGTGGAGGTCTCCGTGGTCGGCGTCCCCGCCGCACGGACCGGCTGGAGCACCCCGGTCAACGTCCTGGTCTGGCAGGACGAGAAGAGCGACCACGTCGTCACGGGCGGCCTGACCCGTCACCGGGAGGGCCCCCTCGCGAACGAGTCGACGTACAAGCCGGGTTCCGGCGAGGACGCGCACCGGCTGGACACGGAGGGCGGCCACCGGTTCAGCGTGTCGGGGTACGTGAACACCTCCCACGGACGCGTGGCGACGACCGTGTCCCGCACCCTCGCGAACACATCCGTCCACCGCTGGACCGACGGCGAGGCGATGGACGCGCTCAAGGCGACATGGACCGACCGCGAGACGGTCACGACGGGCCGCCGCGCGGTGCGCACGTACCGGACCTACACCATGGACGGCACGACCACTCTCGGCGACGGTGACCGGCTGCGGACCAGGATCACCCTCGGCGACCGTTCCGAGAGCGCCACCACCACCAGCGGCGGGCGGCGCGGCAGCTGGTCGGTGCTGGACGATCGTTACGAGGGCGACGCGGCGTACACCGCCAACGTGCCGCGCGATCAGCGGCACGCCGTCGGCACGTCGCGCGAGCGCTACCGGCTGATCGGCGACACGGGCTGCTACGACCGCACCCTCTCCACCGTCCAGGGAACTCTGACGGAGGACCGTCGGCGCTGCTGAACGGAGAGAGGTCCGGGGGAGGGCGGGGCAGGACGAGGAATGGGCAGGACGAGGAACGGGCAGGGCGGAGCCCCCACCCTTATCCGACCGCGCTCATCCGCCCGCCCACCCCCTCACCCCGTCACGCCTCCTGCGGCTTCTCGGAGTCCAGGCCCGGCCGTGCCTTCTTCCACAGGCCGCGCGTGAAGTCGGGGATGGCCTGCGGGGCGCCCTTCGCCTTGATCGACAGGTGGCTGAGCGGCACGGGCGACGTCCAGGTCGCGGCGTCGTACACATCGAAGTCCGGCACCAGGCCGAGCCGCATGGTCTGCATCAGGCGGAAGATCATGATGTAGTCCATGCCGCCGTGCCCACCGGGCGGGTTGGCGTGCTCCTTCCACAACCAGTGGTCGAAGTCGGCGTACTTGGTGAAGTCGCCCCACTCGTCGTTCGTGTGGTCCGGCTCGATGTAGATGCGCTCCGGGTAGTCCTCGAAGACGCCTCGCGTGCCGCCCAGGCTGTTGATGCGGCTGTAAGGGTGGGGCGTCGAGACGTCGTGCTCCAGGCGGATGACCCGTCCCTTCGCCGTCTGGACGAGGCTGATCGTGCGGTCGCTCTCGATGTACGTCTCCTTCCAGCTGGGGTCGCCCGCCGGCATGTGCGCCTTGCGGTACTCGGCGAGGCCGAGCGAGGGCGTGCCGAAGCTGGAGATGTGCGTGACGCGGTCACCGCGATTGACGTCCATGTAGTTGGCGACCGGACCGAAGCCGTGGTTGGGGTACAGGTCGCCGCGCAGCCGGGTGTGCCACAGGCGGCGCCACGGTCCCTCGTAGTAGTCGGGGTCGAACATGAGGCCGCGCAGATCGTGGTTGTACGCTCCCGCGCCGTGCAGCAGATCGCCGAACTTGCCCGCGTGCGCCATCCGCAGGACGCGCATCTCGTTCTTGCCGTAACAGCAGTTCTCCAGCTGCATGCAGTGCCTGCGGGTGCGCTCGGACAGGTCCACGAGTTCCCACAGTTCGTCCAGGCGCAGGGCGATGGGACACTCCACGCCGACATGCTTGCCGTTCAGCATCGCCGACTTGGCCATCTCGAAGTGGAAGTCCCAGGGCGAGGCCACGTAGACGAAGTCGATGTCGCCGCGCTTGCACAGGTTCTCGTAGTCGTGTTCGTCCTTGGTGTACGTGGCCGGGGCGGGCTGGCCCGCTGCCGTGACCTTCTTCGCGGCGGCGGCGGTCTTCTCCTTGACCGGATCGCAGAGCGCGACGACGCGGACGCCGGGTATCGCGAGGAAGAGGTCGATCATGCTGCCGCCGCGGTTGCCGAGTCCGATGATCCCCACCCGGACCGTGGAACGCCGCTGGAAGGGCACGCCGATCATGGTCTTGCCCTGGCGGGCCGGGGCTTCGGCCGTGTCCTGAGCGGTCATGTTCTGAGCGGCCGTGTCCGTCGCGGCCGCGGCGGCGGGGGTGTCGGCGTGCGCCGTGCCGCCCGCGAAGGCGCCGACCCCGAGCCCCGCGCCCGCCAGGCCCGCCGTCCGGAGCACCGTACGGCGCGAGTGGCCGTCTCCCTTCGTGCCATCGGCGCCGTCGTCGGGGTTGGTGCCGTCAGGAGTCGGTGTCGCGTTCTCGTCGTGCATCGGACCTCCGTAGCTGAAGGGCGGCTGGTCTCTGCCACTGGGGCGGAAGCCACCCTTGCGGGGGTGCGAGCGAGGCGCAAGGGACTGAAGTGGTCAGGCAGTTGGATTTCTCGGAGCGGTCCCGGTCCCGGTCCCGGTTCCGGTCCCGGTTCCGGTCCCGGTCCCGGTCCCGGTGCTGGTGTCAGGGGCAGCGCCCGTGTCAGTACCCATACCCGTACCAGGCGCCACAGGGCGGGTCGCGCGTTCCAGCTCCAGGAGTACGGAGTAGTAGCCGCGGCCCGTCGCATGGTCCATGCCGACCTCGCACATGCGGTTCGCCGAGAGGTGCGCGTCGAAGGAACGGGACAGGACCTCGGCGGCCTCCTTGCGCGTGGCCGATTCCGTGAGCTCCTTGTGGAGCATGCCGCGGTCGCCGGCGAAGGCGCAGCAGCCCGCGTCGTCCGGGACCACTACCTCGTCCGCGCAGGCCTCGGCGACGGCGCGCAGCTGTGCCTCGTCGCCGAGGTGCTGCATGGAACAGGTGGGGTGGAGCACGGCGGAGCCGATCGTGCGGCGCACCGTCAGACGCGGAAGCAGTTCGTCGGCGGCCCAGACGATCGAGTCGACGACGGTCAGCTCCCGGTGCAGCTCGCGGTTGTCCGGGGTCAGATAGGGCACGACCTCGTGCGCGATGCCGAGCGTGCAGGACGAGGCGTCGACGATCAGCGGCAGCCGGCCGCCCGCGGTCCAGCCCCAGGCCGCCTCGACGATGCGATTGGCCATGATCCTGTTCCCGGCGTCGTACCCCTTGGAGTGCCAGATCGTCGCGCAGCACGTCCCCGCTACGTCCTCCGGAATCCAGACCGGCCGCCCCGCGCGCGTGGAGACGGCGACCACGGCCTGGGCCAGGGAGAGGTCGCCCGGGCCGCCGAAGATACGGTTGACGCATGCCGGGTAGTAGACGGCGGCGGCGTCCACGCGCGGGGTGCGCGGCAGCCTGCGCGCGGCGGCGCCGGGGATCCGGGGCAGCCACTCGGGGACGAGGTCGGGGCGTACGGCCCTGCGGGCGGTGCGGGTCACCGCGGTGAGGAGCCGGTCGCCGATCCTGTCGGCGGCGGCCACCGCGAGCCGCGCCGACGCCTCGACCGCTTTGAAGTTCTTCGCGGCGAACGCGGCCGCTCTCTCCTCGCGGGGCGAATGCCGTGCATGGCGGAAGTCCTTCATCAGGGCGCCCGTGTCGATGCCGACCGGGCAGGCGATGCTGCAGGTCGAGTCGCCCGCGCAGGTGTCCACCGCGTCATAGCCGTACGCCTCGACGAGGCCGTCCTCCACCGGAGAGCCGTCCGGCTGGCGCATCATCTCCCGGCGGAGAACGATGCGCTGGCGCGGAGTCGTGGTCAGGTCCTCGCTGGGGCACGTCGGTTCGCAGAAGCCGCACTCGATACACGGGTCGGCGATCGGCTCCACCCTGGGGATGGTCTTGAGACCGCGCAGATGGGCCTTCGGGTCACGGTCGAGGACGATGCGCGGCGCGAGGACCCCGTCCGGGTCGATCAGCTGCTTCGTGCGCCACATCAACTCCGTGGCCTGCGGGCCCCATTCCAGTTCCAGGAAGGGCGCGATGTTGCGGCCGGTGGCGTGCTCGGCCTTCAGCGAACCGTCGAAGCGCTCCACGGTCAGGCGGCAGAATTCGTCCATGAAAGCGGCATAGCGCTCGACGTCGGAGGGGACCGCCGCGTCGAAGGCGAGCAGGAAGTGGAGGTTGCCGTGCGCCGCGTGGCCCGCGACGGCGGTGTCGAAGCCGTGCCGGGTCTGGAGGTCGAGGAGTGCCTGGCAGGCCTCGGCGAGCCGTCCTGGCGGGACCGCGAAGTCCTCGGTGATGAGCGTCGTCCCCGAGGGGCGGGCGCCGCCGACGGCGGTGACGAACGCCTTGCGGGCCTTCCAGTAGCCCCCGATCGCTTTCGCGTCGCGCGTGAACGCGTTGGTCACCGACGCGACGGGCGCGACCAGTTCGAGCCCTTCGAGGGCCGCGGCGGCGGCCTCCTCGTACCTCTCCTGGGCGGTCTGGTCGGGAGCGCGGAACTCCACGAGGAGCGCGGTGGTCGACTTCGGGAGGCCGGCCCAGTCGGCGGGCACCCCTTGGACGCTCACCGAAGCGCGCAGTGTGTTGCCGTCCATCAGCTCGACGGCGAGCGCCCCGGCCGCATTGAAAAGCGGCACCGCGGCGGCGGCAGCGGGCAGCGAGGGGAAGAACAGCAGGGCGGTGCTCGTGTGCCGGTGCAGGGGCAGCGTGTCGAAGACGATCTCGGAGATGAAGCCGAAGGTGCCCTCGGAACCGACCATCAGACCACGCAGAATCTGCACCGGCATCGCGCCGTCGAGGAAGGCGTCGAGGCGGTAGCCGTTGGTGTTCTTGATCTCGTACTTGGCGCGGATGCGGGCCACCAGATCCCGGTCCGCCTCGATCTCCCGCTTGAGCGCCAGCAGGCCTTCGCACAGGGCCGGTTCCGCATGTGCCAGCTGCTCGTCGGCGTCCTCCGCCGCCGTGTCGACGACCGTCCCGGAGGGGAGGACGAAGGTCAGGGAGGCCACCGTGCGGTAGGAGTTGCGGGTGGTGCCCGCGGTCATGCCCGGCGCGTTGTTCGCGACGACGCCGCCGACGGTGCAGGCGATCGCGCTGGCCGGGTCGGGGCCGAGCACCCGGCCGAACCGGGCGAGGGTGACGTTGGCCCGTACGACCGTGGTGCCGGGGCCGATACGGGCCCGCTCGCCGTCGCCGAGCACCTCGACGCCCGACCAGTGCTTGCGCACGTCGACCAGGATGTCCTCGCCCTGGGCCTGGCCGTTCAGTGACGTGCCCGCCGCGCGGAAGACGACTTCCCGGCCCTTGCCGTGCGCGTACGAGAGGACGGCGGACACGTCGTCGATGTCCTCGGGGACGACCACCACCTGCGGCACGAAGCGGTAGGGGCTGGCGTCCGAGGCATACTTCACCAGATCCGAGACCTTCGTCAGGACCTTGTCCGCGCCGAGCAGCGCGGTCAGTTCCGAGCGCAACGGCTCGGGTGTGCCGGTGGCCCGCCGGTCCGGTACGCGGTCGTGGGAAGGGCCGTCCGTGCGCGACGCGGCACCCGGACGCAGGGCGTCCGGCTCGGGCTCCAGCAGTGGCATGAGCTCTCCTCGGCGGTTGCGGCGGCCTGCCCGTCGGTGCCGGCGGCGGTGTCCGGCGGGCCGGTGGTGTCAGCAGCGGCGCACGTCCGGCACATCGAACAGCGCGTTCAGCAGGATGCCCAGCTGCGCGCGCTGCTCGGCGTCCAGTGGAGCCAGGATGTCTTCCGCGGCGGCCCGGCGCGCGCCGCGCAGCTCTCCGAGGGCCTTGAGGCCGGCGTCGGTGAGTTCGATGCGGATCACCCGGCGGTTGGTCGGGTCGGGCGCGCGGCGCACGAGATCGGCGGCCTCCAGGCCGTCGACCAGGGTGGTCACGGCGCGGGGCACGACTTCGAGGCGCTCGGCGAGGTCGGCCATGCGCGGCGGGGTCTCGTAGTGCGCGAGGGTGCGCAGGAGGCGGGACTGGGCGGGCGTGATGCCGGTCGGCACCAGGTGGCGCTTCTGGATCCGCTGCAGCCTGCGCGTGAGCCGTAGCAACTGTTCGGCGAGCAGGCCGTCGGGGTCCGGGGTATTCATGCGGGAACATTATCAGGACCTTGTGCATTGTGAGTATAGGTAACAGTGAGCTATGCTCCCTGAGTCATCGTCGTCCGAGATCCCGAAGGAGCCCATGCGCCACGACGAACCCACCTGGACGCCGCAGCCCTCCGCCCCCGGCGAGGAGCCGCAGCCGCGCCAGATGCGCCGCATCCTCCGCCTCTTCCGTCCTTACCGGGGCCGCCTCGCGATCGTGGGCCTGCTGGTCTGCGCCGCCTCGCTCGTCTCGGTCGCGACCCCGTTCCTGCTGAAGGAGATCCTCGACACCGCCCTGCCCCAGGGGCGGACGGGTCTGCTGAGCCTGCTCGCGCTCGGCATGATCCTCAGCGCGGTCGTCACGAGCGTCTTCGGCGTCCTGCAGACCCTGATCAGCACGTCCGTGGGCCAGCGCGTCATGCACGATCTGCGCGCCGCGGTCTACGGCCGGTTGCAGAGCATGTCCCTGGCCTTCTTCACGCGCACGCGCACGGGCGAGGTCCAGTCCCGGATCGCCAACGACATCGGCGGCATGCAGGCGACGGTCACCTCCACCGCCACATCACTGGTCTCCAACCTCACGAGCGTGATCGCGACGGTCGTCGCCATGCTCGCCCTCGACTGGCGGCTCACGGTCGTCTCGCTGCTCCTCCTGCCGGTCTTCGTGTGGATCAGCCGCCGTGTCGGCCGCGAGCGCAAGAAGATCGCCACGCAGCGCCAGAAGCAGATGGCCGTGATGGCCGCGACGGTCACTGAATCGCTCTCCGTGAGCGGCATCGTCCTCGGCCGCACCATGGGGCGCGCCGACTCCCTCACCAAGTCCTTCGCCGACGAGTCCGAGCAGCTGGTCGACCTGGAGATCCGCTCCAGCATGGCGGGCCGCTGGCGCATGTCCGTCATCTCGATCGTCATGGCCGCCATGCCCGCCGTCATCTACTGGACGGCCGGTCTCGCCTTCCAGATGGGCGGCCCGACCGTCTCGATCGGCACGCTCGTCGCCTTCGTCTCGCTCCAGCAGGGCCTGTTCCGGCCGACCGTGAGCCTGCTCTCCACCGGCGTGCAGATCCAGACCTCGCTCGCGCTCTTCCAGCGCATCTTCGAGTACCTCGACCTGCCCATGGACATCACCGAGCCCGAGAAGTCGGTGCATCTCGACCAGATCAAGGGTGAGGTCCGCTTCGAGGACGTCGAGTTCCGGTACGACGAGAAGTCGGGCCCCACGCTGCAGGGCATCGACATCGCGATACCCGCGGGCGGCAGCCTCGCCGTGGTCGGCCCCACCGGCTCCGGCAAGTCGACCCTGAGCCACCTCGTCCCCCGGCTCTACGACGTCACGGGCGGCCGCGTCACGCTCGACGGCGTCGACGTGCGCGACCTCGACTTCGACACCCTCGCGCGCGCGGTCGGCGTGGTCTCCCAGGAGACGTACCTCTTCCACGCCTCGGTCGCCGACAACCTCCGCTTCGCCAAGCCGGACGCCACCGACGAGGAACTGGTCACCGCGGCCCGCGCTGCCCAGATCCACGACCACATCGCATCGCTCCCCGAGGGGTACGACACGGTCGTCGGCGAGCGCGGCCACCGCTTCTCCGGCGGCGAGAAGCAGCGCTTGGCCATCGCCCGCACGATTCTGCGCGACCCGCCGGTCCTCATCCTCGACGAGGCGACCAGCGCCCTGGACAACCGCACGGAGCGAGCGGTGCAGGAAGCCATCGACGCCCTGTCCGCCGACCGGACCACCCTCACCATCGCCCATCGGCTCTCCACCGTGCGCGGCGCCGATCAGATCGTGGTCCTGGACGCCGGCCGCACCGTCGAGCGCGGCACCCACCAGGAGCTTCTGGAGCGCGACGGCCGTTACGCCGCCCTCCTCCGCAGAGACGCCCAACTGGAGCCCGCGACATGAAGATATGTCTGGAATGTCGGCATTTGCGGGTTACCGTGCCTCCATGCAGACCAAGACTCCGCGACGGGGCACGATTCGACTGACGCGGCGGGGCCGGATCGCCCTGATCGCGACCGGAGCCGCCGCTGCGGCCGCCGCCGTGGCGGTGCCGCTGCTGCTTCCCGACGACGACGCACAGCCCGAATCCCTGACCATCCCCGAGGGGTGGCGTTCGGGCCAGGTGTACGCGGCCGTGGACAAGGCCCTCGGGGTGCCCGCCGGCACCACGAAGAAGGCCATCCCGAAGGCCGGCCTCAAACTTCCCGACGACGCGCACGGTAACCCCGAGGGCTATCTCTTCCCGGCCACGTACCCGATCGGCTCCGGGTCGACCCCGGCGTCCGTCCTGTCGTACATGGTGAACACGGCGAACAAGAAGTTCGGCGGCGGTCAGGTCACGGCGGGAGCCGGCCACAATGCGGTGAACCTCTACCAGACGGTCACCATCGCGAGCATGATCGAGGCCGAGGCGGGCTCCAAGGGGGAGATGGGCAAGGTCGCCCGGGTCATCTACAACCGCCTCGACCAGGGCATGCCGCTGCAGATGGACTCCACCATCAACTACGCGCTCAACCGCTCCACCCTGGCCACCAGCGAACGCGACACGAAGATCAGCAGCCCGTACAACACCTACGCACGCATGGGCCTGCCACCCACGCCGATCAGCAACCCCGGCGAGGAGGCGATGCGGGCGGCGGTCAACCCGACGCCGGGGAACTGGCTGTACTTCGTGACGGTCAAGCCGGGCGACACACGTTTCACAGCCAGCTTCGAGGAACACCAGAAAAACGTGGGGGAGTTCAACAAGGCCAAGTAGCAGGAGGTCAGGGCATGGGGAGTGGCCGGAGGCCAGGGGGGAAGTTCGCGCGCTCACCGGTCGGCTTCGCCTTGACCTCAACCGTGGTTCAGGTAGAACGCTCTGCACTGTTCGTACCGCTCAGTAGCCAGAAGGAGCCGACCATGCCCGCACCGATATCAAGCGCCTTTCCCGACGTCCGGCGCGCGGACGCCGGGACGATCCTCGTCAGTTCCTGGCCACTGCCGGCGGCCGGGGTCCAGAAGCAGGCCGCGGACCTCGTGCTCGAGGAGTGGGAACACCGGGAATGCCCGGCGGGCATGCTCTCGTTCACGACGTTCCTCAGCGAGAACGGCCGCGAGGTCCTGAACTACACGCAATGGACGGACGACGACTCCTACCGTGAGTGGGCACGCGCGGCCCGGCGCTCCGAGGACATCAGCAAGGTCGACCGCATGCTCCTGGGCATCGAGCGCCCCGGCGAGGTGCGGTACTCGCTCTACCGCAGTTACACATCCGAGGACAGCCCGGACCGGACCCCCGGCGCGCTGGTGACCCCCATATTCGAGACCGAGGGGCCGGACAACCAGCGGGCCTTCGTCGATGGCGTCATCGACATCCTGGAGCGGACCCGCCCGCCGGGGCTGCTCGCCGTCCACTTCCACACGAGCAAGGACGGCCGCCGGGTCCTCAACCACGCGGAGTGGCGGGACATGTCGGCCTGGCGACGCTTCACCGGGGGCGGCGGCACCGTGGAACTGGGCATGATGATCGAGGCACTGGAGGGCGTCACTCCGGCTCCCACCCGTCCCAGCGTGCCGCGCTACCTCCCGTACAAGAGCCTGGTGAACGTCGCCGCGCCCTGAGTCGCGCGCTCATGTTCCACGGTCCGGCCTTTTGTGCCGCGCCGGGCGGCGCGAGAGGCCGGCATGCGCTCCGCGCCGCACCACGGGCAACGACCGTGCCCCGCAGCGCACATGACCCGCCCCCGCCCCTGGCCAGCCAGCCGACCGGGCAGCCGCGTCACACCGTGAGCGGCGCTCCCGCGAGCAGCCGCTGGATGTCGCGGACCGCCGCACGCCCCGCGCGATTGGCCCCGATCGTGCTGGCCGAAGGCCCGTACCCGACCAGATGGACGCGGGGGTCCGCGGCTGCCCGGGTACCCTCCAGGCGGATGCCGCCGCCCGTCTCGCGCAGCCGCAGGAGCGCGAGGTGTTCGACCGCAGGACGGAAGCCCGTCGCCCAGAGGATGATGTCCGCGTCGACGCGGCGTCCGTCGTCCCACTCGACGCCGGTCGGGGTGATCCGGTTGAACATCGGCAGCCGGTCGAGGACGCCGTCCGCCCGCGCCTGCCGGATCGCGTCGTTCACGGGCAGTCCCGTCACGGAGACCACGCTCTGCGGCGGCAACCCCTGACGCACGCGCACCTCGACCATGGCCACGGCCGCACGCCCCCAGTTCTCGTCGAACGGGCCCTCGCGGAAGACCGGGGGCCGCCGGGTGACCCAGGTGGTCGAGGCCGCGTACGGGGCGATCTCCATGAGGTGCTGCGTTCCGGATGCGCCGCCGCCCACGACCACGACCCGCTGACCGTTGAACGCCTCGGGCCCCGGGTAGATCGCCGTGTGCAACTGCCGCCCCAGGAAAGTCTCCTGGCCCGGGTAGCGCGGCCAGAACGGCCGGTCCCAGGTGCCCGTCGCGTTGATCAGCGCGCGCGTCGACCACGTGCCCGCCGAGGTCTCGACGAGGAGCCTTGCGCTGTCGCCCTCGCGGACTTTGTGCACGTCGACGGGGCGCCGTACGCGCAGGTCGAAGCGGCGCTCGTACTCCTCGAAGTACTCCCCGACGACCTCCGACGACGGGCGCGCGGGGTCGGCGCCCGTCAGTTCCATGCCGGGGAGCGCGTGCATGCCGTGCACCTTCGCGTACGTCAGGGAAGGCCACCGGAACTGCCAGGCGCCGCCGGGCCGGGGCGCGTGGTCGAGGACCACGAAGTCCCGGCCCGGCTCGAAACCGACCCGCCGCAGGTGGTGGGCGCTGGACAGGCCCGCCTGCCCGGCGCCGATGACGACCACGTCCACGTCCTGTGCAGCCGCCGAGGCGGGCGCGTCTCGTACCCCGATGTCGTTCACGTTTCTACTAACTTCCTCGGGGTCCAGGATCTTCCCGCCGGGAGCGGACTTCTCAGCGCCCGCCCGCCACAAGGAGCGGCGCGCCACCCGGAGCGGAGGCCGGCCGGCCGTTCGAGGCGGGGACGCCCGAAAGCTGCGACGCCGGGATCCGCGGCAGCAGGCCGCGAGCGGCCAGCTCGGGGATGACGCCCTCACCGAACCAGTACGCCTCCTCCAGGTGCGGATAGCCCGAGAGCACGAAGTGTTCGACGCCGAGCGCGTGGTACTCCTCGATCCGGTCGGCGACATCGGCGTGGGCGCCGACCAGGGCCGTACCCGCGCCACCGCGCACCAGACCGACACCGGCCCACAGGTTCGGCGAGATCTCCAGCTTGTCGCGGGAGCCGCCGTGCAGCGCGAGCATCCGCTGCTGTCCCACCGACTCGCTGCGCCCGAGCGCCTCCTGGGCGGCGGCGACGGTGTCCGGATCGAGATCGTCGAGGAGCCGGTTCGCGGTCGCCCACGCGTCGGCGGCCGAGTCGCGGGAGATGGTGTGCAGCCGGATGCCGAAACGGACCGTACGCCCTTCCTGCTCGGCTAGACCGCGAATCCAGTCGATCTTCTGCTTGACCTGCTCCGGCGGCTCCCCCCACGTCAGATACACGTCCGAGTGCCGCGCCGCGACGGGGCCCGCGGCCGCCGACGAGCCACCGAAAAAGATCTCCGGCACCGGGTCGGGCGGCAGCGCGGTCAGCCCGCCCGCGATCTGGAAGTGTTCGCCGTCGAAGTCGTAGGGCCTGCCGCTCCACACTCCCCGTACGACCGAGAGGAACTCGTCCGTGCGGGCATAGCGGCGGTCGTGGTCCAGGTGGTCGCCGAACCGCCGCTGTTCGGTGGAGTCGCCGCCCGTCACCACGTTCAACAGCAGCCGGCCGCGGGTGATGCGCTGATACGTCGCCGCCATCTGCGCGGCGAGCACCGGGGAGAGCACGCCGGGGCGGAAGGCGACGAGGAACTTCAGCCGCTCGGTGTGCTGGGCGAGCGCGACCGTCGTCAGCCAGGCATCCTCGCACCACGTGCCGGTCGGCGTGAGCACCGCCTCGAAGCCCAGCTGCTCGGCGGCCTTGGCGATCTGGGCCAGATACTCGATGTCGGGCGCGCGCACGCCGCTCACGGGGGTGACCCGGGAGCGCGTGATGCCGCCGTCCGTATAGGCGTGCCGGTCGACGAGGGTGCGGCCGTCGCCGCCGGTGGGCAGGAACCAGTGCAGGTGGACGTTCATGGTCAGGACTCCTTGCGGTACGTGCGGGGCTCGGTGGTCGAGGGCGGCAGGCCGCCGTTGAAGCGGGTGTCGACGTAGTCGCCGAAGTCGATGCGGCGCGGAATCAGCTTCAGCTCGGTGAAGGTGTCCGCGATCTCCTGCTCGGACCTGACGACGTTCTTGTCCACGGCCACCGGTACCCGGGTGCCGTTGGTGCGCTTGACCGCGTCGAGCGCGACGTCGTAGGGCAGGCCGGTGTCCTTCGCCCAGACCTTCGCCCACGCCTGCGGGTGCTTGTAGACCCAGTCCTGTGCTCGCCTGAGCCGCTTCAGGTAGTCGGAGATCGCCGCGGCCTTCTTCTTGTCCGCGAGGGCGCCGGGCGCCGCCGCCTGGAAGGCGAGCCCGTTCACCACGCCGTCGCCGTCGGTCAGGACGCGGCCCTTGTCGCTCCGCAGGACCTGCGAGGTGTACGGGTCCCAGACGGCCCAGGCGTCCACCTTCCCGCTGGTGAACGCGGCCAGCGCGTCGGCGGGCTGCAGGTACTTGACCTTGACGTCCCTGAAGTCGAGCCCGGCCTTCCGCAAGGACGCGATCAGCTGGAAGTGCGCCGACGAACCCTGCGCCACCGCCACGGACTTGCCCTTCAGATCCTGTGGCTTCTTCAGCGGAGAGTCGTCCGGCACGAGGATCGTGTCCCCGGCCGCGCCGCCGTGACTCGCGGCCACCACGGAGATCTTCGAGCCCGCGCCCGCCGCGAAGACCGGGGGAGTGTTGCCGACCGCGCCGAGGTCGACGGCCTTGGCGTTGATCGCCTCCAGGAGGGGCGGTCCGGACGTGAAGGTCGACCAGCGGATCTTGTAGTGGAGGTCGTCGAGCTCCCCCGCCGCGCGCAGCACGGCTTCCGAACCGCCCCTCTGGTCACCGACGTTGAGCGTGAGCGACCCCTTGCCGTCGGTGCCGCCGCCCGCACCGCCGACCGAGGTGCCGGCGGACGACGTACCGGCGCATGCGGTGAGCAGCAGGGCCGACGGGAGCAGAAGGAGCGCGGTGGTGGGGCGTGGTCGTGGCATGGCGGTTCCGTTCGGTTCGATCGGTGGGTGGGACGGGGTGGGGCGCCCGGCCGGACGGGACGTACTCAGGAGACTTCGGCGGGCGACTCGACGCCGAGCCGCCGCAGCAGCTCCGCGCGGAGCTCACCGAAGCGGGGGTCGGAGATGCCGCGTGGCCGCGCCAGATCGATCTCTTTCTCGTACGCGATGACGCCGTCGTCCATGACGAGCACCCGGTCGGCCAGGAGCACCGCCTCCTCGACGTCGTGCGTGACGAGGAGCACCGCGCAGCCGCGGCGCTGCCACAGCTCGTCGACGAGCCGCTGCGCCTTGATGCGGGTGAGGGCGTCGAGCGCGCCGAACGGTTCGTCGAGCAGCAGCAGGTCGGGCTCGCGCACCAGGGCGCGGGCCAGTGAGGCGCGTTGGGCTTCGCCGCCGGAGAGCGTCTTGGGCCAGGCGTCGACGCGGTGCTTCAGGCCCACCTCGGCGAGCGCCTGCTCGGCGACGGCCCGGTCGGGCCTGCCCGGCAACCCGAGCAGCACGTTGCGCCACACCCGCTTCCAGGGCATGAGCCGGGGAGCCTGGAACGCGACGGCCTTGCGGCGGGGCACGAGCACGGTGCCCTCGATGTCGCGGTCGAGGCCGGCCAGGATGCGCAGCAGCGTGGACTTGCCGCAGCCGCTGCGTCCCAGCAGCGCCACGAACTCGCCGGGCCGGACGTCGAGGCGCAGGTCGTCGATGACCGCGCGCCCGTCGAAGGTGCGGGTCAGCCCGTCGACGCGGACGGCGGACGGCGTGGTCGTCACCGGCCGGTGAATGTCGGTCGCCATTGCAGCAACAGCCTTTCGAGAGTACGGACGACGAAGTCGGCCGTCAGGCCGAGGAAGGCGTAGACGACCAGGCAGACGACGATCACGTCGGTACGCAGGAAGTCGCGGGCCTGGACCATGAGGAAGCCGATGCCGGAATCGGCGTTGACCTGCTCGGCGAAGACGAGGGCGAGCCAGGAGACGCCCAGGGAGTAGCGCAGTCCTGTCATGGCCCCGGGCAGCGCGCCGGGCAGGATGACATGCCGTACCAGCCCCCATCGCGACAGCCCGAGGGACTCCCCGGCCTCGATCAACTGGGCGTCGACACCGCGGATTCCGGCGTACACGTTCAGATAGAGGGGGAAGGAGACGCCCAACGTGATGATGGCGATCTTGGGGGCCTCGCCGATGCCGAACCAGATGATGAACAGCGGGATCAGCCCGACGAACGGCACGGTGCGCAGCATCTGCACGCTGGCGTCCACGAGGTCCTCACCGATGCGGAAGAGACCGGAGACCAGGGCGAGCGCCGTGCCGACGACGGTGCCGAACAGCAGGCCGAGCGCGACGCGTTGCAGCGAGACGCCCATGGCGTTCTGCAGCGAACCGTCCCCGATGAGATCGCCTGCGACCTGGGCGATGGTCCCGGGCGAGGCGAGCACGTCGCTGGTCAGGACGCCGGTGGCGCTAAGAATTTGCCAGAGCGCGAGCAGGGTGAGCGGTCCCGAGGTGCGGCGCAGCCAGCGGGGGACGCGTGCGCGGCGGCGGGAGGAGGGGATGAGGGCGACGAGGCCGGGGCCCGGTGCCGGCTCGGGCTTCGGCTCGGCCGCTGCGGTGCGGGGGCCCAGTTCGCTGGTGTCGCTCTTGCTGATACCGGGCATATCGGGCGCCGGTGTGTGTGGCGGGGCATGGCTGGTGCGCATGGGGGCTCCAGGGCGGGAGGAGATGTGGGAGGGGTCGGAGAGGGGAGCTCGGACCGGTGGGAGGGGTGTGACGCGTGGGGTGCTCGTGGCTGACGGCAGGCGCGAATGCGGGATTGGCTTGCGGTCAGGCTCGGGAGTCGGTGCCGCCGGTCAGGCGTCGGTACCCGTACGGGTGCGCGGGAGCAGCGGCAAGGTGCCTACCGGCCGAACGGATATGGAGGCCGAACGGACCGCCGGTCGAACCGGGCAGGCGCGGAGCGAGCGAGAGCAGGTGAAAGGGCGTCAGCAGCCGCGGCGACACGCGGAAGAGGCCACCCGCAGCAGGTCGATGTGACCGCGCGTGGTGAGCAGGGCTGAACGCAACATGCCGCAGAACGTAGCCAGATCGTGCACGCACGGTCAATGGCGTCTCGAAGAGCGGACTCCCGGTATCAGCCAATGGAAGGCCGGTCTGGAGACCGAGTGGGAGAGAATGGTGGTATGTCCGACGCATTCACCACCCGAGTCCTGCAGATCACCACCGGATCGGCCGAGACGGTCGTCGATCTCACCGCCGACTGTGAGGCCTTCCTGCGCGAAGCGGCAGCCGGCCGTGACGGCCTCCTCAACGTCTTCGTCCCGCACGCCACGGCGGGCATCGCCGTCCTGGAGACGGGGGCGGGCAGCGACGACGACCTGCTCGCCGCGCTGCACACCCTGCTCCCCGCCGACGACCGCTGGCAGCACCGCCACGGCAGTCCGGGCCATGGCCGCGACCACGTCCTGCCCGCGCTGGTCGCGCCGCACGCGACCCTGCCGGTCGTCGCGGGGAGCCTGGAGCTGGGGACGTGGCAGTCGGTGTGCCTGGTCGACACGAACCGGGACAACCCTCAGCGGCAGGTCCGGTTGTCCTTCCTGGGCTGACGGAGCTGCCGGGGCTGAGGGGACGGACGGGACTGACGGGGGGGCGGGCCCAATCCTCGGGCTCACCTAGCCTGCCCCGCCGACCCACCGCCCCGCCAGGGCATTCCAGCGGAACGCCGGTTCAGTCGCGGGCCGCGCCGCGCTTCGCGCCCCGTTTCCAGTTCCGGCGCACCTCCTCACGCTGGCGCACGTCGATGCGCTCCGCGATCCACTCGTTCTCCTTCGTGAGCTTGCGGTAGCTCTCCAGGCGGCGCTGGGAGAGCTCGCCGTCCGCCACCGCCGCCAGGACCGCGCAGCGCGGTTCCGCGGTGTGTGAACAGTCGTGGAAGCGGCAGGACTCCGCCAGGTCCTCGACGTCGGAGAAGAGCAGGGAGAGGCCGTGCGCGGCGTCCCACAGGCCGACGCCGCGCAGGCCGGGGGTGTCGATCAAGGTGCCGCCCCCGGGGAGTACGAGCAGGTCGCGACGGGTCGTGGTGTGCCTGCCCTTTCCGTCGCTGTCCCGCGCGGCCTTGACCTCCTGGAGATCCTGGCCGACGAGCACGTTGGCGAGGGTGGACTTGCCGGCGCCGGACTGGCCGAGGAGCACCGACGTGCCGTCGGACAGCCGGGCCGCCAGCTCGTCGAGGCCCGCGCCGGTCCGTGCGCTGACGGCGAGGACCGGCACGTCGGGAGCGGCGTCGCGGATGTCCTGTGACAGGAAGCGCAGGGTCTCCGGTTCGTGGATCAGATCGGACTTGGTCATCACGACCATGGGCTGCGCTCCGCACTCCCACGCGAGCGCGAGGAAGCGTTCGACCCTCTCCAACTCCAGTTCCACGGCGAGCGAGATGGCGATGACCGCGTAGTCGATGTTGGTCGCGAGGACCTGGCCTTCGGAGCGCTTGGACGAGGTGGACCGTACGAACGCGGTACGGCGGGGCAGCAGGACCCGCACCGCGGCCGGGTCGGCCTCGGGGTCCAGGGCCACCCAGTCACCGGCGCAGACGGCCCACATGGGGTCGCGTGAGGCGACGGGGCCCGGATCGGCCTCCAGGGTCAGTACCGAGGAACCGTCCGCGGCCGGCGTCACCACCTCACAGCGGCCGCGGTCTACCCGGACGACGCGCCCGGGCAGCAGCCCCTTGGGCGCGTAGGGGGCGAAATCCGCTTTGACCCTGTCGTTCCAGCCGTACTCCGCGAGTGGATGAGAGTCGGCGAGTGGATGAGAAGCAGCAAGTTCTGTCAACGGTTTAGCCCTTCGAGAAGCCGCGTCGTTCGAGCCTACCGACGGGGCCGGTCGCTGCCAACAGAACAACTGCCGCGCCACACCCGTAATCACTCTGCTTATGCGGGGCTAAGTCCGTGTGCTGAACGGGAGTTAAACACCGCGCCGAAACCGGCAGCAACACATCGTCCGCGAGGGGCCGCCGCCAATTACCCGCACGTTTCCGTGGCAGGGACATCCCTTCCGATTGCTCCCGATACGGAACATGCCGCGGCGCTGCGTAATGCAAACGTGACGTGGTTCCGGGTGGTCCAGAAGCCCTGCTCCCTCCAATAGTTGGGCGCCAGGGTGGGAAATCGAGGGAGGCAGGCAACTGCATGCGTGGTGTCGGAAGAATCAGATGGGCCGCGGGGGTCGCGGCCCTCGCCATGGCGGCGACGGCTTGTGGTGGAGAAAGCCAGAGCCAGGGATCTGCCGATGGCGGAACCTTCCGATTCGGTCTGACCGAACCGGTCTCGATCGACCCGGGGCTCGCGTCGGAGACCACGGGGCTGATTGTCTCCGAGGTGCTGTTCACCGGCCTGTACCGCGTGAATCACAAGGGCGAGATGGAGCCTCGGCTCGCCACGGAGGCCACGACCAACGACGACTGCACGCAGTGGAAGTTCTCGGTCAAGAGCGGCACGAAGTTCACCAATGGCGAGCCCGTGGACGCCGCGGCCTTCGTGCGCGGCTGGAACCGGTCGGTGAGCCCGGAGCTGGCCTCCGACGTGTCCTACCACCTCGACGGGATCGTCGGGTACGAGAAGGTACGCAGCGGAAAGGCGAAACAGCTCAGCGGGCTGTCCGCGCCCGATGCCACGTCGCTCCAGGTCAAACTCTCCGCAAGTGACTGCGAGTTCGACAAGAAGACCGCGCACACGGTGTTCAGCCCGATTCCCAAGGCGGCCGGAACCGGCGGGAACAAGAAGTTCGCGGACCTGCCGATCGGGAACGGCCCGTTCAAGATGGCGGGCAAGTGGGACCACAACAAGAAGATCTCGATGGTGCGGAACGATGGCTACGGCCTCAAGAAGGCCAAGATCGGCGGGGTGGACATCACCCTGCTCAACGATCAGAGCATGTTCGATCTCGAGTACCAGGGATTCCAGACCGGTCTCTTCGACTACGCGCACGTCCCGCCGGGCCAACTGAGAGCCGCCGAGGCCAAGTTCAAGCCCGCCGGCAAGTGGCTGACGCAGGACGTCAACGGCATGAACTACCTGTTGCCGATCACCGATCAGGGGCCGCTCAAGAGCCGTGACGCCCGCCTCGCGATCTCGTACGCCATCGACCGCAAGGCCATCACCAAGGGGCTCTACAAGGGCTACCAGCGGCCGGCGTCCTCGATCATTCCGCCCGCGCTGCCCAAGTCGTACCAGGACGGGCTGTGCGCCTCCTGCCTGAAGCCCGACGCCAAGAAGGCCAAGGAGCACGCGAAGGCGGCGGGCCTCAAGCCGGGCACCGAGCTGTCCATCGTGTTCAACACCGGTGTCGGGCACGACCAGTGGATCCAGGCCGTGGGCAAGCAGCTCGAGGACACGCTCGGACTCAAGGTGAAGCTCCGGGGCAAATCCTTCAGGGAAGGGCTGGAGGCCGAACAGAGCGCGGACGCCACGGGGCTGTTCCGGTACTCGTGGGGCGCCGACTACCCCACGCCCGACAACTACCTGTACCCGCTCCTGCACTCCGGTTCGATCGCCAAGGACAAGAGCGGCGAGGTCATGGGTGACAACCGCAGCCGCTACAGCAACCCGAAATTCGACAAGCTCGTCGACAAGGCGCGCGCCACGAAGGACGAGAAGCAGCGGATAGGCCTCTACAAGCAGGCCGAGAAGGTGGCCATGGACGACATGGCTCTCATTCCCACCTTCCACAGGACCGAGTACCGGTTGGCGGCGAAGGACAAGTTCAACGGGCTCGATGTCCTTTCCTTCGGAGAGTCGCCGGTCCTTGAGGAGCTTTCGCTGAAGTAGCACACGGGGGAGCACGAGAGACGAAGTGAAGAAGCGGCACAGGGGAGAGGACACTTTATGGGGCGCTTTGTTGCCCGTCGTTTCGGGCAGATGCTGATCGTCCTCATAGGAGCGACCGTCGTTCTCTTCATTTGTCTCTTCGTGCTCCCGGGCGATCCGGTCGGCTCGCTGGCCGGTGGTGGCGAGAATGCCCATGATCCGGTGGTCGTGGCCCAGTTGCAGGAGCGCTACGGCCTCGGCAAGCCGTACTACGAGCAGTACTTCAACTACGTCGGCAGGCTGCTCACCGGTGACCTCGGCGAGGACTATGTGCAGCGACGCGAAGTCAGCGAGATCCTCGCCCCCAAGCTGCTGAACACCGCACAGCTCGCGCTGGCCGCCATCGTCATCAACATCGCCGTCGGAGTCCCCGTCGGCGTGCTGGCGGCGCTGCGCAAATACAGCATCTGGGACGTCTCGGCGACCTTCGTCTCCACGCTGACCATCGGCTTCCCCACCTTCGTGGTCGGGTTCCTGCTGCAGAAGTTCTTCGTCGTCGAACTGGGCTGGTTCCCGCTCCTGAGCGACGGCACCATCAAGTCCCTGGTGCTGCCCGCGGTGACGCTGGCCATCGTCGACGCGGCGCTCGTGGCCCGGCTGATGCGCGGGACGATGCTGGAAGTGCTGCAGGCGGACTACATCAAGACGGCTGTCGCCAAGGGGCTGCCGCGCAGAACGGTGCTGTTCAAGCACGTACTGCGGAACAGCATCATCCCCGTCGTCACCTATCTCGGCATCTCCCTCGGTCTGCTGATGGGCGGCGCCCTGATCGCCGAGGCGATCTTCAACTGGGACGGGGTCGGACTCGCCCTGGTCAACGCGGTCCGTCAGCAGAACAACCCCATCGTCCTTGGCGTGGTGACGTACGGGGTCGCTGTCTTCGTCTTCCTGAGTCTGCTGGTGGACCTGTTGTGCGCGGCCCTGGACCCACGCATCCGGGAAAGCTGACCGCCTGAACTTCCGCCGGCCCGACCGTGACTCCGGCCCCGACGAAGGAACCTCCATGAGTGAACTGACCAAGGGCCCGGCGGTCCTGCCCGACGAACCGTCAGCACCGTCAGCAGCGGTCCCGGCAACCGAGGAGACCTCGCCGCGGGCGGGCACCGGAGCAGGGGAGAGGAACGAAGCCGGGGCCGCGGGGCTCCCGCAGACCACCTACTGGCGGGTCGTGCGCGCCCGGTTCCTGCAGAACAGGCTCGCCGTGGTCGGCCTCGTCATCGTGGTGGTCCTGGTGCTGACCGCCGCCGTGGGCCCTCTGCTCGCACCCCATGACCCGTCCACGCAGGACCTCGACCACACCATGGAGGGACCGTCCGGCGAGCACTGGTTCGGCACGGACGGCCTGGGCCGTGACCTGCTCTCCCGGCTGATCGCGGGCACTCGCCTCGCCCTTCTGATCGGGCTGGCCTCCATCGTGCTGACCTGCGCAATCGGCGTCACGCTCGGGGCGCTCGCGGGCTATGCGGGCAAATGGGTCGACGCGGTGATCATGCGGACCGCGGATGTGTTCCTGGCGTTCCCGCTGCTCGTCGGCGCCATCGCGATCATCCTGGTGACGGGGCAGGGCGTCTGGCCGGTCATCGCCGCGCTGGCCCTGTTCTCGTGGGCGACGGTGGCCCGCCTGCTGCGCAGTTCGATGCTCTCCGTACGAGAAGCGGACTACGTCGCCGCGGCCCGGGCCCTCGGCGCCGGGCACGCCCGGATCGTACTGCGGCACATCCTCCCCAACTCGATGACACCGGTCCTCGTCTACGCCGCTTTCAACACCGGCACGGCGATCGTCAGCGTCGCCTCGCTCTCCTTCCTGGGGATCGGCGTCGCCCCGGGCGTCCCGGAGTGGGGGAACATCCTCGCCGAGGGCCGGCAGTTCATCGGCGTCAGCGATCACCTCTGGGCCTTCCCCAGCCTCGCGATCGTCCTGACCGTGCTCGCCTTCGTCTTCGTCGGTGACGGATTGCGCGACGCCCTCGACCCGAAGCTGCACTGAGGAAGGCGTACGTGACGACCATCGGCAAGACCATGAGCATTCCGGAACCGCGTGCCGAGGAGAAGAGTGGCAGGCTCCTGGACGTGAAGGACCTGCACGTCGAGTTCCACACCCGTGATGGTGAGGTCAAGGCGGTGAACGGGGTCAGCT
>NZ_JBHVZA010000038.1:9339-62947 GCF_042880275.1 Streptomyces sp. NPDC058308 | reverse complement strand
TGGAAGTCACCGAAGTAGTCCACGACGTCCTCGGGCCACTGATTGGCCTCGGCGAGCAGGACGGTGTCGGGGTAGTGCGTGTCGACCATGGAGCGGATCCGCCTGAGGAAAGCATGCGACTGCGGCAGGTTCTCGCAGTTGGTGCCCTCCTCCGCGAAGAGGTAGGGGACGGCGTCGAGGCGGAATCCGTCGATTCCCAGGTCGAGCCAGAAGCGGAGGGCGGAGATGATCTCCTCTTGGACGGCGGGGTTTTCGTAGTTGAGGTCGGGTTGGTGGGAGAAGAAGCGGTGCCAGAAGTACTGCTTGCGGACGGGGTCGAAGGTCCAGTTGGAGGCTTCGGTGTCGACGAAGATGATGCGGGCGTCGCGGTACTGCTTGTCGTCGTCGGCCCAGACGTAGTAGTCGCCGTAGGGGCCTTCGGGGTCGGTGCGGGAGGCCTGGAACCACGGGTGCTGGTCGCTGGTGTGGTTCATGACGAAGTCGATGATCACGCGCATGCCGCGCTGGTGGGCGGAGTCGACGAACTCCACGAAGTCGGCGAGGTCGCCGAACTCGGGCAGGACGGCGGTGTAGTCGGAGACGTCGTAACCGCCGTCGCGCAGCGGCGACTTGAAGAACGGCGGCAGCCACAGGCAGTCCACGCCCAGCCATTGCAGATAGTCCAGCTTGGCGGTGATGCCCTTGAGGTCGCCGATGCCGTCGCCGTTGCTGTCCTGGAAGGAGCGGACGAGGACCTCGTAGAAGACGGCACGCTTGAACCAGTCGGGATCCCGGTCCTTGGTGGGTGTGTCCTCGAAGGTGTCCTGGACGGGCTCGTTGACGATCATTGTATGGGTGACCCTCTCAGTGGTGAGGACGGTCGCAGGACGAGCACGTGCGCGGGCGCGCGGCCCGGGTCGAGGCGCACATAGTTGGTCCTGCCCCAGTGGTAGGTGTCGCCGGTGAGCTCGTCGCGCACCGGCACGGTCTCGTGCCAGTCGAGGCCCAGTTGCGGCATGTCCAGGGACACCGTCGCTTCGCTTGCCCGACGCGGGTCCAGATTGACGACCACCAGGACCGTGTCGTCACCGTCGCGCTTGCTGTAGACGATGACCGCGTCGCTGTCGGCCTGGTGGAAGTGAAGGTTCCGGAGCTGCTGCAGGGCGGGATGCTGCCGCCGGATCCGGTTCAGCGCGGTGATCAGCGGTGTGATGGTGCGCCCCTCGCGCTCGGCCGCCGCCCAGTCGCGCGGCCGCAGCTGGTACTTCTCCGAATGCAGGTACTCCTCGCTCTCCGGCCGGACGGCACTGTTCTCGCACAGCTCGAACCCTGCGTACACGCCCCAGTTCGGTGCGAGCGTGGCGGCGAGGACCGCCCGGATCTCGAAGGCCGGGCGGCCACCCGTCCGGAGGAACCCGGACAGGATGTCGGGGGTGTTCACGAAGAAGTTCGGGCGCAGGAAGTGGGCGGTCTCGACGGAGAGCTCCGTCAGGTAGTCGGTGAGTTCCTGCTTGGTGTTCTTCCAGGTGAAGTACGTGTACGACTGCTGGAACCCCGCCTCGGCCAGTGCTCGCACGATCGGCGGCCGGGTGAAGGCCTCGGCCAGGAAGAGCACGTCGGGGTCGGTGGCCCGGATGTCGGCGAGCACCAGTTCCCAGAACGCGACGGGCTTGGTGTGCGGATTGTCGACGCGGAACACGCGGACCCCGTGGCCCATCCAGAACCGCAGCAGCCGCACCGACTCGGCGACCAGCCCCGGCAGGTCGCGGTCGAAGTCGATCGGGTAGATGTCCTGGTACTTCTTCGGCGGGTTCTCCGCGTACGCGATGGACCCGTCCGCGCGATGGGTGAACCACTCGGGGTGCTTCTCCACCCAGGGGTGGTCCGGCGAGCACTGCAGGGCGAAGTCCAGGGCCACTTCGAGACCCAGCCGCCCGGCCTCGCCCACGAAGGCGTCGAAGTCCTCCAGGGTTCCCAGGTCCGCGTGGACGGCGTCGTGACCGCCCTCGGGCGAGCCGATCGCCCACGGCACGCCCACATCGTGCGGGCCCGCCACCAGGGAGTTGTCGGGCCCCTTGCGGAAGGTGGTGCCGATGGGGTGGATCGGCGGCAGATAGACGACGTCGAAACCCATGGCGGCGATGGCGGGCAGCCGCGCCGCCGCGGTACGGAACGTCCCGGAGACGGGCGGCGCCCCCTCCCGGACGATCGCGCCCTCCGAACGCGGGAAGAACTCGTACCAGGAGCCGAACAGCGCCCTGCGCGGCTCGACCACGAGCGGAAAAGCGTCCGAGCGGGTGACGCGCTCGCGCAGCGGGAAGCGGGAAAGGACCGCCGCCACCCGGGACGTCAGGGCGGCGTCGAGGCGCTCGGAAGGGGACCGCAGGTCGTCCTGGAGCGCGTCCGCGGCGGTCAGCAGGGTCTGCCGCTCCGCCCCTTCCGGCACCCCGGCCGCGGCCCGGTCGTACAGCAACGCCCCCTCTTCGAGCACCAGTCCGACGTCGATGCCTGCGGGGACCTTGACCTCGGCCGAGCGGCGCCACGCCGTCACCGGGTCCGACCAGGACTCCACGGCGTACGTCCAGTGGCCCTCCGCGTCCGGCGTGATCTCGGCGCCCCAGCGGTCGGTGCCCGGGGACAGTTCGCGCATGGGCGCCCAGGGGCCGCACCGCCCGTCGGGGCCGAGCAGCACCACGTTGGCGCCGACCGCTCCGTGCCCCTCGCCGAAGACCGTCGCCGTGACCAGGAAGGTCTCGCCGGGCACCGCCTTCGCCGGACGGCGGCCGCCGTCGACGACCGGCCGGACGTCCCGGACGGGGACGGGGTTCGTTCCCGGAACTGAGGTCATCGGTCTCTCCTCCACCGCCGCTCGTGGCGGGCACGGTCCCGGCGGGAGCCGTGTGTGACTACTGCCCCAGGTGCTCGGGCGCCGGCCGCGGCCGTGCGGCGGCGCGCGGACGCAGGTACTCCTCGGCCGCCTCGGCGGCCACCCGCGCCGTGCACTCGCCCATCAACACGCACAGCGTGTACGCGCTGTCCTCGAACTGCGTGCGCACGGCGCGGTCGCCGGGGCGGACGAACAACAGCCGTTCCCACGACCGGTACTGACTCAGATGCCGCGCGACGACATCCTTGGCAGGCAACAGCACCACGCTGCTCACCTTCTCGTTCTGCGCACGTGCGACCGGTGCGTCTGGCCGACGCGGAACCGCACCGCACGAAGAGGTCCGGGCGGCTCGCGCCGACCGGTTTCCACTCATGGTGCACGCTCGGCCACGCAGCGTCTTGTTGGGTTTTGAACAATCGGCCCCGCTCACTCGTGTTGCGCGAATGGAGTAGTGATCCCACCCTGAAATGACTCAGGAGCGATGAGTGCTCACGTTCCGTGTTCGGGGCTCGGCCCGCTGGGCCGGGAGGAGCGGGAGCTTCGCCGAGAGGAGCCACGCACCATGAAGTCGGCAACACCCCGCTACTACCACCTCGACGTGGAGGTCGGCCCGGAGAAGGTCGATCAGGTCGGTCGCATCGTGGCCGCGCATCTGCGGCACTGGGGCCTGCACTTCCTCGTCGAACCCGTCTGTCACTGCACCCAGGTGCTGCTCCGGGCCGTCGAGGAGCACGGCACGGACAAGGAGACGACCGTCGAGATGTGGTGGACGGGCCACCATCTCATCACCGCCGTCTCGGACAAGGACCGTGACCTGCCCGTCCCGCACTACGCGCCGCAGGGCCCGCTGGCCCAGATCGCCGCGCTGAGCGACGGCTGGGGCAGCTGTCCCGCGGCCGTCGGAAAGATCATTTGGTTCGCGTGCCGCGACCGGACGCCCGACCACTTCCCGCTGGCCCCCGTCACGCCCGTGCCCTGCGTCCCCGAGTCGCTTGAGGTGCCGCGGGAGGAGAGCATGGCAGTCCTGGCGGGTTCACCTGAGACGTGACTCGGCCCACCCGTAAGGAAGGCAGTCGTGTGCGCAGCTGGACCGGATCCCCTTTCCCTCTGGGCGCCACCTACGACGGCGACGGCACGAACTTCGCCCTGTTCAGCGAGGTGGCCGAGCGCGTCGTCCTCGTCCTCCTGCACGACGACGGCACACACGACGACGTCACCCTCTCCGAGGTCGACGGCTTCGTCTGGCACTGTTATCTGCCCGGCGTCGGCCCGGGCCAGCGGTACGGCTATCGCGTGCACGGCCCCTGGGACCCCGCCGCCGGGCACCGGTGCAACCCCGCCAAACTGCTCCTCGACCCCTACGCCAGAGCCGTCGAGGGGCAGATCGACAACGACGCCGCGCTGTACGAACGCGCGGCGGACGGGCCCGAACCGGCCGACAGTGCCGGGCACACCCCTCTCTCGGTGGTCGTCGACCCGGCCTTCGCCTGGGGCGACGACCGGCCGCCCCGCAGGCCGTACGCCGAGACGGTCGTCTACGAGGCGCACGTACGCGGCCTGACGCGCCGGCACCCCGGCGTGCCCCCGGAGCTGCGGGGCACGTACGCGGGCCTGGCGAGCGACGCGGTCATCGAGCACCTGACGTCGCTTGGCGTGACCGCCGTCGAGCTGATGCCCGTGCACCAGTACGTGCAGGACGGCTTCCTGCGCGACCGCGGCCTTTCGAACTACTGGGGGTACGCCTCCATCGGCTTCTTCGCCCCGCACAACGGCTATGCGGCGCACGGCACCCGGGGCGAGCAGGTCACGGAGTTCAAGTCGATGGTCAAGGCCCTGCACGCGGCCGGCCTCGAAGTGATCCTCGACGTGGTCTACAACCACACGGCGGAGGGCAACGAGAACGGCCCCACGCTCGCCTTCCGCGGCATCGACAACGCCTCGTACTACCGCCTGCCGGAAGGCGATCGGGCCCACTACTTCGACACCACCGGCACGGGCAACAGCCTGCTGATGCGGCACCCCAACGTCCTGCAGCTGGTGATGGACTCGCTGCGGTACTGGGTGACGGAGATGCACGTCGACGGATTCCGGTTCGACCTCGCGGCCACGCTCGCGCGCCAGTTCCACGACGTGGACCGGCTCTCGGCCTTCTTCGACCTGGTCCAGCAGGACCCGGTGGTCGGCCGCGTCAAACTGATCGCCGAGCCGTGGGACGTCGGCGACGGGGGCTACCAGGTCGGCAACTTCCCGCCCCTGTGGTCGGAGTGGAACGGCAAGTACCGGGACGCGGTACGGGACTTCTGGCGCGGCGGGGACCACACGCTCGCCGAATTCGCCTCCCGCCTCACCGGCTCCTCCGACCTCTACCAGCACGACCGCCGCCGCCCGCGGGCCAGCGTCAACTTCGTCACCGCCCACGACGGCTTCACCCTGCGCGACCTGGTGTCGTACAACGACAAGCACAACGAGGCCAACGCGGAAGGGAACCAGGACGGCGACAACGCCAACCGCTCGTGGAACTGCGGGACGGAGGGCCCCACCACGGACGGCCGGGTCCTGGAGCTGCGGGCGCGCCAGCAGCGCAACTTCCTCGCCACCCTCATGGTCTCGCAGGGCATCCCGATGCTCGCGCACGGCGACGAACTGGGCCGCACGCAGCAGGGCAACAACAACGCCTACTGCCAGGACAACGAGATCTCCTGGATCGACTGGGACCTCGACGCCGACCAGCGCGAACTGATCGGCTTCACCCGGCGCGCCATCGAACTGCGCGCCGCCCACCCGGTGTTGCGCAGGCGCCGCTTCTTCCGCGGCGAGACCCCGGCCCACGACGGCCCGCCCCTCCCCGACCTGGTGTGGTTGCGCCCCGACGCCCACGAGATGACGGACGAGGACTGGCAGCGTCCCGACGCCCACGCCGTCGGCGTCTTCCTCAACGGCGACGCCATCGCGGAGCCCGACGCCCACGGCAGGCCCGTGGTGGACGACTCCTTCCTGCTCCTGCTGAACAGCTGCGGGGACCCGGTCCTCTTCCGGCTGCCCGACGCCACGTACGGCGAGCGCTGGGAGACCCGGCTCGACACCACGGACCCGCAGGGTCTCTCGGACGAGACAGAACACAAGGCCGACGGCGAGGTCACCGTGGCGCCGCACAGCCTGCTCGTGCTGTCGCGGCCCCCGACGCGCACAGCGTCGTAGTCGTAGGCGAGTGGACTGTCGTCAAGGAGCCGTCGCCGGGTACAGGGACCCGGTACCGCCGCAACGACGCCCAGGAGGTGGCGCCATGGCCGGCCAGCAGGCTGTGCTGCGAGAACTGCTCAGGACCTCGGGACGGACGTACGCCGCGGAGGCGGGCATCCGGCTGGCCGACACCCCCCAGCCGCTCTACCGCACCCTCGTCCTGTCCTCCCTGCTGAGCGCCCGCATCCGCGCGTCCGTCGCGGTGGCGAGTGCCCGCGCCCTGTACGACGCCGGGATGCGCGGGCCCCGGCAGATGGCCGACGCCACCTGGCAGCAGCGCGTCGACGCCCTGGGACGCGGCGGCTACCGGCGCTACGACGAACGGACCGCGACCCAGCTCGGCGACGGCGCCCGGCTGGTGGCCGAGGAATGGCACGGCGACCTGCGCCGGGTCCGGGAGGAGGCCGACGGTGACGAGGCCAACCTGAAACGGATGCTGCGGCGGGTGCCGGGGCTCGGGCCCACCGGCGTGGACATCTTCCTGCGCGAGGTGCAGGACGTCTGGCCCGAGTACCGGCCGCGCCTCGACGCCAAGGTGCTGCAAGGGGCGGAGCGCCTCGGTCTGCCGCGAACCGCGTCCGGGCTGCTGCGGCTGACCGACGAACGGCCCAGTGTGCTGGCCGCCGCGCTCGTGCGGGCCGCGCTCGACCAGAAGATCGTGGACGCGTGCCTGGAGCGGGCCGGCGACCGGACGTGACGCCCGGCGGGACCGCGCCCCCGCACCGGACGGCGTAACGACAGGTCGGCCGGGACACGTGTGACATGCCGATTTCGGGTCAAATGAGGATCATGACGCGTTTCGCAATGGTGGCCCTCCTGACGGCCTGTGCGGCGGGAGGTGTGCTCCTGGCGCTGCTGGTCTCCCCGTGGTGGTGGTTCGCCGCCGCCCCCTTCGTGGCCGTGGCGCTGACCGGGGTGTACGACCTCGTCCAGCGGCGGCACTCGGTGCTGCGGAACTACCCCGTCCTGGGCCATCTGCGCTTCCTCATGGAGGCACTGCGCCCGGAGCTGCAGCAGTACTTCGTGGAGCGCAACTACGACGGCAGGCCGTTCGACCGCGACACCCGCAGCATCGTCTACGAGCGGGCCAAGGGCGTCTCCGCCGAGGAGCCGTTCGGCAGCGAGCGCGACATGGACCAGCGCGGCTACGAGCTCCTCGTGCCGTCCATGGCGCCGGTGGAGGTGCCCGACGAGGCGCCCCGCGTCCGGATCGGCGGGCCCGACTGCGCCGAGCCGTACGACATGGCGCTCCTCAATGTGTCGGCGATGAGTTTCGGCTCGCTCTCCGCCAACGCGGTCCTGGCCCTGAACACGGGGGCGGCGCGCGGCGGTTTCGCCCACGACACCGGCGAGGGCGGCCTGTCGGAGTACCACCTGCGCCCCGGCGGCGACCTCGTCTGGGAGATCGGCACCGGCTACTTCGGGTGCCGCACCCGCGACGGCGGCTTCGACGAGAAGAAGTTCGCCGAGAAGGCCGCCCACCCCGCCGTCCGCTGCGTGTCGCTCAAGCTGTCGCAGGGCGCGAAGCCGGGGATCGGCGGTGTTCTGCCCGGCGGCAAGGTCAACGCCGAGATCGCCTCCGTACGCGGCGTGCCGCAGGGGCAGACCGTCGTCTCTCCCCCGTACCACCGCGTCTTCTCCACCCCGCGCGAACTGGTCCTGTTCCTCGCCCGGATGCGGGAGCTGACCGGTGGCAAACCGGTGGGCTTCAAGCTGTGCCCGGGGTCCCGGACGCAGTTCCTCGCCGTGTGCAAGGCCATGGTGGCGGAGGGCGTCACGCCCGACTTCATCGTCGTGGACGGTGCGGAGGGCGGCACGGGCGCGGCCCCGCTGGAGTTCGCCGACCACCTCGGCATGCCGCTCACCGAGGGTCTGATCGCCGTGCACAGCGCGCTGACGGGGGCGGGGCTGCGGGACCGCATCCGCATCGGCGCGAGCGGCAAGGTGGCGACGGGCTCCGACATCGTCAAGCGGCTCGCGATGGGCGCCGACTACACCAACGCGGCCCGCGCCATGATGTTCGCCGTCGGCTGCATCCAGGCCCAGCGCTGCCACACCAACCGCTGTCCGACCGGTGTCACCACACAGGACCCGCACCGCGCCCGCGCCCTGGACGTGGTGGACAAGTCCGCGCGCGTCACGCGCTACCAGCAGGCCACCGTCCAGAGCGCGCTGCGCATCATGGCCGCCATGGGCGTGCGCGACCCCGCCGGGCTCGGCCCCCATCTGCTGCGCCGCCGCGAGGACCACGGCCGGTTCCGCTCCTACGCCGAGCTGTACGAGTGGCTCGCCCCCGGCGAACTGCTCACGGGCGGGCCCGCGGGCTGGGCCGCCGACTGGCGGGCGGCCGACCCCGACTCCTTTGCTCCCTGACGGCCCGCCCGCGCGTGCGGCCGTCGCCCGTTCGACCCTGATCTGCGATCTGTGATCTGTGATCTGTGAGAGGAACATCCATGTCACGCACTGTTGCCCGCGTCGTCACCGACGCTCTGGAAGAACTCGGGGTGCGCCATGTCTTCGGCGTGGTGGGAGACGCTCTCAACCCCTTCACCGACGCCATCCGTGAGAACGGTTCCGTCGAGTGGGTGGGCTGTCGGCACGAGGAGGCCGCGGCCTTCGCCGCAGGCGCCCAGTCGCAGCTCACCGACACCCTCGGGGTCTGCATGGGCACCGTGGGGCCCGGCTCCGTGCACCTGCTCAACGGCCTGTACGACGCGGCCAAGAGCGGCACCCCGGTGCTCGCCATCGCCGGTCAGGTGCCCCTCGCGGAGGTGGGCACCGACTACTTCCAGGAGGTCGACAACGACCTTCTCTTCCGCGACGTCGCCGTCTTCCGCGCCACCGTCACCTCTCCGGAGCAGCTGCCCGGCCTCCTGGAGATCGCCGTGCGCAGCGCGATCGGGCGCCGCGGTGTGGCCGTACTGACCGTGCCCGGCGACATCGGCGACAAGGAGCTGCCGAACGACCGGCCGGCCCGGCTCTCCGTGGCGGAGTCCGCCAACCGGCCCGACGATCCGGTGCTCGACGGCGCGGCCGCCGCCCTCGCCGACGGCGGCAAGGTCACCATGCTGGTGGGCCGGGGAGCGCGCGGCGCCCGCGAGGACGTCCTCGCCCTCGCGGAACGCCTTGCCTCGCCCATGGTGATCACCCTGAAGGCGAAGGAGGGCTTCGAGGGCGACAACCCCTATCAGGTCGGCCAGACGGGCCTGATCGGCAATCCGGCCGCCGCCCACGCGATGGACCACGCCGACACGCTGCTGCTGCTCGGCACCGACTTCCCGTACCGGGAGTGGTACCCGCAGGGCAAGAAGGTCGTCCAGATCGACCGGGTCGCCGAGCACATCGGCCGGCGCGTGCCGGTGGACGTGGCCCTCGCCGCCGATGTCGGTCCCACCGTGCGGGGTCTTCTGCAGCGCCTTGAGCAGCGCACGGACCGCGGGCACCTGGACGGGGCGCGCGAAAAGTTCACCAAGTGGCAGGAGGGGCAGCAGCGCCTTGCCGCCCCGGGGCACGACCGCGGCCTCATCGGCAAGGTGCGGTCCGCCTTCGACAACCGGGACCACCTGGTGCGTCCGGAGGCGCTGGCCGCCGCGGTGGACGCCGCGGCGGCGGACGACGCCGTCTTCACCTCGGACACCGGCATGGCCCCCGTGTGGCTCTCGCGCTTCGTCGAGATGCGCGGCTCGCGGCGCCTGCTCGGTTCGTACAACCTCGGCTCGATGGCCAACGCGATGCCGCAGGCGATCGGCGCGCAGCTCCTCGACCCCGACCGGCAGGTCGTCGCCTTCTGCGGCGACGGCGGTCTCGGCATGCTCCTCGGCGACCTCATGACCATCCGCAGCCGCCAGTTGCCGGTCAAGCTCGTCGTCTTCGACAACCAGCGGCTCGGGATGGTGAAGCTGGAGCAGGAGGAAGCGGGCCTGCCGGAGTTCGGCACCGAGCTCGACAACCCGGACTTCGCCGCCGTCGCCGGCGCTCTCGGCATCACCGGTATCCGGGTGAGCCGGGCCGAGGACCTCGCCGAGGCGGTCACCCGGGCCTTCGCCACGCCGGGGCCGGTGCTCCTGGACGTCCTCACCAACCCCGAGGAGATCGCCGTGCCGGCCAAGCCGACCGTGCAGCAGGGCTGGGGCTTCGCCATCGCCAAGATCCGCGAGAACATCACCAGCCCCGGCGGTCACTGACCGGTTGCCGTCGGCTGCCCTCGCCGGAGAGAGACGCCCTCCCGCCGGTGTGTGCCGGAAACAGATGTGCGCACCAGGTATTGCCGGCGAGAAGCCGGGCACTCGAGGGCTGTCCGACGGGATCCGCCCGTGTCGGCGAATCGCCGCACCGCCAGAAAAGCCGCAATATGGACTTAACGCCAAGGCCAGACACCGCCGCAGGAAAGGCATACGCAGCCCATGAACGACGCCACAGGTAAGGCCACCACCACCGATGCCGGCGTTCCGGTGGAGAGCGACGAACACTCGCTCACCGTTGGCGCCGGTGGCCCGATCCTCCTCCAGGACTCCTATCTGATCGAACAGATGGCGCAGTTCAACCGGGAGCGGATCCCCGAACGGCAGCCGCACGCCAAGGGCAGCGGTGCCTTCGGCCACTTCGAGGTCACCGCGGACGTCAGCGCGTACACGAAGGCCGCGGTCTTCCAGCCGGGCACCCGGACCGACCTCGTGGCCCGGTTCTCCACCGTCGCGGGCGAGCGCGGGAGCCCGGACACCTGGCGCGACCCGCGCGGATTCGCGGTGAAGTTCTACACCAGCCAGGGCAACTACGACATGGTCGGGAACAACACCCCGGTCTTCTTCGTCAAGGACCCGATGAAGTTCCAGCACTTCATCCGGTCCCAGAAACGCCGGGCGGACAACAACCTCCGCGACCACGACATGCAGTGGGACTTCTGGACCCTCTCGCCCGAGTCGGCCCACCAGGTCACCTGGCTGATGGGCGACCGCGGCATCCCGCGCACCTGGCGCCACATGAACGGCTACACGTCGCACACCTACATGTGGATCAACGCGCAGGGCGAGCGGTTCTGGGTCAAGTACCACTTCAAGACCGACCAGGGCGTCGAGTGCTTCACACAGCACGAGGGCGACCAGATGGCCGCGGCCGACACGGACTACCACACCCGGGATCTCTTCGAACACATCCGGGACGGCGACTACCCCAGCTGGACCCTGTACGTGCAGATCATGCCGTACGAGGACGCGGCCACCTACCGCTTCAACCCGTTCGACCTGACCAAGGTGTGGCCGCACGGCGACTACCCGCTGACCGAGGTCGGCAGGATGACGCTGGACCGCAACCCCACGGACAACCACGCCGAGATCGAACAGGCGGCGTTCCAGCCCAACAACCTGGTCCCGGGCATCGGTCCCAGCCCCGACCGCATGCTCCTCGCGCGGCTGTTCTCCTACGCCGACGCGCACCGTCACCGGATCGGCGGCAACTACCAGCAGCTGCCGGTCAACGCCCCCGTCGTGCCGGTGAACACGTACTCCAAGGACGGGGCCATGGCGTACAACAAGACCACGGATCCGGTCTACGCCCCGAACTCCAAGGGCGGCCCCGCGGCCGACACGGAACGCTTCGGCAACCCGCCCAGCTGGTACGCCGACGGGGACATCACCCGCGCCGCCTACGTCGACCACGCCGAGGACGACGACTGGGGGCAGCCGGGCACCATGGTGCGCGAGGTCCTCAACGACGCCGAGCGGGACCGCCTCGTGGACAACGTGGTCGGCCACCTGCTCAACGGCGTGACCGAGCCCGTGCTCGTCCGTGCCTTCGAGTACTGGTCGAACATCGACAAGTCCATCGGTGAGCGCATCGAGCAGGGCGTGCGCGCCAAGGCGAACGAGAAGGACCCCAAGGCCGCCCAGCAGGCCAATCCCGCGCGGAGCAGCATGCAGGACAAGGCCTGACACCGCTCACGGTCCCCTGACCGACGGCCGCCGCCCTTCGGGGCGGCGGCCGTCGGTTCAGTTCTCCGGTACGTCGTCGTCGGTTCAGTTCTCCGGTACGTCGAAGTCGCACCAGACGGCCTTGCCCTCGCCGCGGGGCTCGACGCCCCACCCGGTGGCCACCGCCTCCACCAGGAGCATCCCGCGGCCGGACGTGGCGGTCTCTCCCGGCGACCTCCTGCGGGGGCGGTCGCTGGAGCGGTCCTTCACCCAGAGGCGGACCCGGCGCGGCGGGCCGCTGAGCACCTCCAGCGTGAGGATCGCGCCTCCCTCGGTGTGGACCAGGGCGTTGACGAGGAGTTCGCCCGCCGCCAGCTCGACGTCGTCGGCGACCTCGCCCATCTCCCAGGCCGCGAGGTGCTCCCGCAGTGCCGCGCGTGCGTCGGCGAGCCCTTCGGGGTCGGCCTGATGGACGTAGCGGTGGATGCGCGGTTCCTGGGGGGTTCCGGGGTCGGGGCGGCGGCGCAGCACCAGGAGCGCCACGTCGTCACCGGTGCCCCACCTCTCCCAGAGCGCTCGCGAGAGGTGGTCCGCCAGGTCCTCCGCCGCCTCCGGTCCCTCGCCGAGCACCTCGGCGAGGTTCCGCATCCCCGTGTCGAGGTCGAGCCCGGCGTCCTCCACGAGCCCGTCCGTGCACAGCACCATGGTCTCGCCCGGTACGAGGTCGAGCCGCACCTCGGGGTAGTCCTCCATGCCGAACTCCGTGGCCAGTCCCAGCGGCAGCCCGCCACGCACCCGGGGCACGCCCACCCTGCCGTCCACATGGCGCACGAGGGGCGGCAGATGACCGGCCCGTACCGCCCGCACGACGCCCGTGGCCGGGTCGAACTGGGCGTAGGTGCAGGTGGCGAAGCGCTCGGTGTCGAGCTCGGCCAGGAAGCGGGAGGCACGGGAGAGCACCGTCGCGGGCGGGTGCCCCTCACCGGCGAAGGCCCGCAGGGCGATGCGCAGCTGCCCCATGATGGCCGCGGCATGGGTGTCGTGTCCCTGCACGTCACCGACGACCACGCCGATGCGCCCGCGGGGCAGGGAGATCACGTCGTAGAAGTCGCCTCCGACGTCCCGGCCGCCCCAGGCCGCGTGGTAGCGCACGGCGAGCTCGGTGTCCGCGACGTGGGGGATCCCGCGCGGCAACATGGTGGCCTGCAGGCTCTTGGCGAGGTCGCGTTCCTCGTCGAACAGCATGGCGCGCTGCAGCGACTGGGCGACGATCCCGGAGAGGCCGATGCACAGATTGCGGTCCGCCTCGCTGAACTCCCTGCGGCCGCGGTAGAAGAGGGCGAGCCCGCCGATGGCGCGGTCCTGCGCGACCAGCGGCAGGAACGCCGCCGAGTCGAGCTTCATGCTCTCGATGTAGGGCCGCAGGCGGGTGAAGCGCCGCGCGAGATGGGGCAGCGAGCCCACGAAGCGGGGCCGGCGGGTCAGCACGGCCTCGGCGAGCGGCAGCGATTCGTCGACCTTGTAGAGCTTGAGTTCGTCGAGAGCCTGCATCGACTGGCCCACCAGGGCGATCAGCTTCAGGTTCTCCCCCTCGACGAGGCCGAGGACAAGGCCGTCGGCGGCGAACCGGTCGAGGCCGCTCGCGCCGGACAGCACGGCCACGACGTCGTCGACGGTGACCGCCCGCGAGAGTGCCTCCGTGGTGCCCTGCACCATCAGGGCGATGCCCTGGCGGCGCTCCTCCCTGGGGTCGATGGCCGCGAGTTCCGTGCCGTCGTTCGCTGCCGACCGCAGGATTCCGACGACGCGCTCGGCCCGCCCGTCGTCGTCGCGCAGGACGCGTCCGCGGGCGTGGCCCAGGCGCAGGGAACCGTCGCGCCGGCGGACCCGGAAGTACACGCCGTAGGCGTCGGCGCCCGTGGCGATGGCTTCCCTGACCGCGGAGTTGATGCGGGCGGCCTCCTCGGGGGGCAGCCGTCCCTGGAGCGAGCCGACCAGGCCGTCGAACTCGCCGGGGCGCAGATCGAGCAGCGCGAGCGCGCCCGCTCCGAGGCTGAGGTCCCCGCTCCGCAGATCCCAGTCGAAGCAGCCCACGCCGGTCAGGAGCAGGCTCTGTTCCAGATCGAGGTGTGGCTTCTTGGCTGACGTCATGGATGTCTCCGGTATGCCGCTCGGCCACCATAAGCGCCCGCCGCCCGACGCGCGCGGCCGGAGGGTTCGGGTGACCATGTGACTACGGGGCCTGCTTCACCGGCGGCTCCGTGGGAAAAACCGACTTTCGTCCCTTGTCCCGTGACCTTGGTCCTGTGTGAGACGCCCGGGCCGGGACATCCGTTATCGAGTCGGACGGCGACTTCCATGCCGTCGTGCACACAAGGGAAAGGAACGTTCTCGTGGGCATCATCGCCTGGATCCTGATCGGCCTCATCGCGGGCGCCATCGCCAAGGCCCTCACCCCGGGCAAGGACCCGGGAGGCTGCCTGGTGACGATGCTCATCGGCATCGTGGGCGGGCTGCTCGGCGGTTGGCTGGGCAAGGTGATCTTCGGAGTCCACTCGATCAACGGGTTCTTCCACCTGTCGACCTGGATCGCCGCCATCGTCGGCTCCGTGATCGTTCTGTTCCTCTACCGCCTGTTCACGGGGAAGCGGGCCCACTGACCCGATCGGTCGTATCGAGCGGCGCCCGCCCGGTGCCGACGGCCCGGATACCTCTCTCCGCCGTCGCCTCCGGGCGGGCGTTTTCGTGTGCGGGACCATGCCGTCGCGTTCGAATTAGCGCACGTGTTCGATTCGCGCGTACACTGGCCGCATGTCCACGCACCAGCTCCAGGGCTCGCTCTTCGACCAGGCCGACGACGTACGCCTCGGCCCGCTCACCGCGATCCGCAGGACCGTTCTCGGGGACGGGGCATGGATCGACCTCCTGCCGGGCTGGCTGCGGGGCGCCGACCTGCTGTTCGAACAACTGGTCACGGAGGTCCCCTGGAAGGCCGAACGCCGGCAGATGTACGAAAGGGTCGTGGACGTGCCGCGCCTGCTCGCCTTCTACGGCGCCGGTGAACCACTCCCCCACGCCGTTCTCGACGAGGCGCGCCGCGCCCTCTCCGCGCACTACGCCGACGAGCTCGGCGAACCCTTCACGACGGCGGGCCTGTGCCACTACCGCGACGGGCGCGACAGCGTCGCCTGGCACGGCGACCGCATCGGCCGGGGTGCCCGCGAGAACACGATGGTCGCCATCCTCTCCGTGGGCGCACCCCGCGATCTGCTGCTCCGGCCGCGCCGCGGCGGCGGGACCGTCCGGCGCCCGCTCGGGCACGGCGATCTGATCGTGATGGGCGGCTCCTGCCAGCGCACCTGGGAACACGCGATCCCCAAGTCGGCCCGGGCCGCCGGCGGACGCGTCAGCATCCAGTTCCGGCCGCACGGGGTGCGGTGACGCCTCCGGCGCGGGCTCTCAGCCGGACCTGCGCCCGAGCGCCCGCCGCGCCACCTTGCCGAGCACCGCGGGACGGAACAGCAGCGAGGGCGGAGCCGTCATGTTCAGCACGCGCACGAACCGCGCCCAGATGTCCGGGTCGTGCACGGCGAGCGCGAACACGTGCTGGTTGTACCAGTGGGCGAAGCGCGCGGGCAGCGGCTGGCCGGTGGGCGTCCACATGAGGTCCGAGCTGGTGGCCAGCGTCCACGGGACCTGGATCACCCGGGCCGCGGCACGCTGGTAGTCGCGGCTGAGGCCGTCGAGCCCCGCCGCCCCGGCCCGGCGGCGGCGCAGCAGACGGCCGAGCAGCTCCGCCTCTAGCGCGGCGACCGTGAGCCCTTGTCCGTACACGGGGTTGAACACGCAGAGCGAGTCGCCGACCGCGACCAGCCGTTCGGGCCAGCGGGCGTTCTTGTGGTGCAGGCGCCACTCGTTGCCGGGGTTGGTGTAGCGGTGGATCTCACCCTGCCGGGTGCCGCGCTTGATCTGTTCGGCGAGGCGGGGGTTGCCGAGCGTGTGGGCGAAGTCGAGGTAGCCCTCGTCGTCGGTGGGCGGCACGTGCCGGTCGACGCCGAACAGCGAGCACATCCAGCGGTGGTGCTCCACGGCGAGCACCACCCCGCCGCGCGGCACGTCGGGCGCGAAGGCCATCTGGTACGCCACGTCGAACTCCTGCTGGTCCCCGTCCGGGCGTTCGTAGCACGCGGAGGTGTAGGTGATCTTCGCCTTGATGACGGTCTTGGCGGACACCGGAAGGCGCGCGTCGGCGAGCCACCGGTCGACGTCCGTGGCGCGGCCCGAGGCGTCGACGACGAGATCGGCGGTGACCTCGCCGGACTCGTCGGCTTCGTGGGCGCGGTAGCGGACCCGGTCGAGGCGGCCGGGGGCGCTCGCCGTCACCGTCTCGCAGCGGGTCGCGGCGAGCACCCGGACCGCCGGGAGCCTCGACACCCTGTGCCGCAGGCGCCGTTCGAGTTCGTCGCGGGTGAAGGTCTGGACGGGGACGCCGACCGGGTCGGCCGGGGCGTAACCGGTCGGCAGCAGGAAGCTGATCCGCTCTCCGTAGTCGAAGACGGGCGCGCCCAGCCCGGCGAGTTCGGCCCGCAGCCCCGGAAAGAGGACCTCCAGGGCCTCACCGCCCCGGGCGAGCAGCGCGTGCGCGTGGTAGCCCTGCGGGACGTGGGGGTGCACACCGGTGTCAGGGCCCACCGGGTCGTGCTCAAGGACGAGGACCTCGGCGAAGTGATCGGCCAGGACGCGTGCGGTCACGAGCCCCGCGTATCCGCCGCCGACGACGACGGCCCGCTCCCAGCGGGTACCGGGCGGCGCGTCCTGCTGGTTGTCGGCCATGACCGGTCGTTCCTCTCAACTCGGCACGCCCTGTCGCTCCGTGACCCCGGGACAGCGGCTGAGCGCAGTGTGACCGCAGCCATGCCCCGCCGGACCGGGCACTGTCGCGATTCGGACGGCGGACGGTGAGACCGACAGCGGCACATGCGACGGGCATGCCCTGCCTGCGGGCGTCACGGGCCGGTTCGGCACCCGTCTCGGCGCTCCGGAAATCGGGGCTGAATCCCGCCGGTACCCGGGCAAACATCGTGCGGGCGCGGTCATCGTATCGAGTTAATGTCCGCCTCTTTCCTTGGTCCCAGGGGTGGAGCGGCCCTTAGTGTTCCTCTGGATCTGGACGGATTCCCGTTCCTCTGCCCCCCTTTCCTCCTGCTTGCCCGATGGCGCCCTTATCGGCGCGTCCCTGCCCTGACCAAGGAGAGCGCTCCAGATGACCGTTGACTCGACACAGGAAGCTCCGTCGGTACCGCCCCAGCAGAAGAGCCTGGGCACCACGGCCGCCCGCAATCTCGCCTCCACGACCAAGTCCGCCCCGCAGATGCAGGAGATCACCTCCCGCTGGCTGCTGCGGATGCTCCCCTGGGTCGAGACCAAGGGCGGGGTCTACCGGGTCAACCGCCGGCTGACCTTCACCGTCGGCGACGGGCGTGTGGAGTTCATCCAGGACGGCGCCGACGTCCGGGTGATCCCGCGCGAACTCGGTGAACTGGCCCCACTGCAAGGCTTCGACGACGTCGACGTGCTCACCGCCCTCGCCGACCGGTGCGTCCAGCGCGAGTTCCGGGCCGGCGAGACGCTGGTCGAGCGCGGCACGCCCGCGGACCGGCTGCACCTGATCGCCCACGGCCGCGTCGGCCAGCACACCGTGGGCAGTTACGGCGACGAGGTCACCCTGGACGTACTCGCCGACGGCGACCGCTTCGGGGACGACGCCCTGCTGGACGAGGACGCCCAGTGGGAGCAGACCGCGACCGCCGAGACATCCGGCACCCTCCTCACGCTGTCCCGCGCCGACTTCGCGTCCGTGCTGTCCTCGGCGCCGAACCTGCGCGACCACATCGAGGAGTACAAGTCCCGCTCGGAGCGCCGGCAGAACCACCGGGGCGAGGCGGAGATCGCGATGTCGGCCGGTCACACGGGCGAGCAGGAGCTGCCCGGCGCCTTCGTCGACTACGAGGAGAAGCCGCGCGAGTACGAACTCTCGGTCGCGCAGACCATCCTGCGGATCCACACGAGGGTCGCCGACCTCTACAACGGCCCGATGAACCAGACCAAGGAACAACTCCGGCTCACCATCGAGGCGTTGCGTGAGCGCCAGGAACACGAGCTGGTCAACAACCGGGAGTTCGGCCTCCTGCACAACGCGGACTTCAAGCAGCGCTTCCAGACGCACGCGGGGCCGCCGTCCCCGGATGACCTGGACGAACTGCTCTGCCGGCGCCGCGGTTCCAAGTTCTTCCTGGCGCACCCCAAGACGATCGCGGCCATCGGGCGCGAGTTCAACGCGCGCGGGCTCTATCCGGACCACGTCGACCTCGGCGGCCAGCAGGTCCCGGCCTGGCGGGGCGTACCGATCCTGCCCTGCAACAAGATCCCCATCACCCAGGAGAAGACCAGCTCGATCCTCTGCATGCGTACGGGCGAGGAGAACCAGGGCGTCATCGGTCTGCACCAGACCGGCCTCCCCGAGGAGTACGAACCCGGCCTGTCGGTCCGCTTCATGGGCCTCAACGAGCAGGCGATCACCTCCTACCTCGTCAGCACCTACTACTCCGCCGCCATCCTCGTGCCGGACGCGGTCGGCGTGCTGGAGAACGTGCAGATCGCCCGCTGGCCCAGCTAGCGGCCGGGCCTGTCCGGCAGGTCGCGACGGCGTCCCGGTCCGCCGGGGCCCCTCGCGTCCGCCCGGAAGGCCGCCTCGGGACCAGTCGCCCACCCCACCAAGGAGCCATCGATGCCCGCGCCTGAGCCGCCACCGTCGCAGTCGGGCCTGCCGGAGGCTGCCGCCGACTTCGCCGCGCACGTCCTCGCGGACGCCGCAGCCCGCGCCTGCGACATCACGGCCGCGACCGGCGGCCCACCCCGCACGACCGCCGCGCCCGACCCTGTGCCGCTCTCGTTGCCCGGCCCGCCTTCCCTCAGCGCCCTGCCCGCGCCCGACGCGCCGGTGACCGAGGTGCCGGCGGCCGAGCCGCCGGTACCGGACGCCGAACGGGAACAGGTCCTGCGGGGGCCCACCGGCCTGGGCACGGCGGGCCTGCGGTTGATTCCGCGCCAGGAGCCGCCTGCGCTCGCGGAGCCGGAACCCGCACCGGCGCCCGCGGCTTCGAGTGAGGGGACGCCGATCCCCGGCCTCTACCACCACCCGGTGCCGGAACCCGACCCGGTGCGGGTCGAGGAGGTCAGCCGCAGGATCAAGTCCTGGGCGCTGGACGAGGTCAGCCTGTACCCGGACGACTGGGAGGAGGAGTTCGACGGCTTCTCCGTGGGGCGCTACATGGTCGGTTGCCATCCGGACGCCCCCACCATCGACCATCTGATGATCGCCACCCGCCTGATGGTCGCCGAGAACGCGGTGGACGACTGCTACTGCGAGGACCACGGCGGCTCCCCCGACGGGCTCGGCGAACGCCTGCTCCTCGCGCACACCGCACTCGACCCCCTGTACACGACGCGGGAGTACCAGCCGCAGTGGGAGAAGTCGCTCCACTCGGACGCGCCCCGGCGGGCCTACCGCTCCGCCATGGCGTACTTCGGCGAGATGGCCAGCGCCTCCCAGGCCGACCGGTACCGGCACGACATGGCCCGGCTGCACATGGGGTATCTCGCCGAGGCCGCCTGGGCCCAGCTCGACCGCGTCCCCGAGGTGTGGGAGTACCTGGCGATGCGCCAGTTCAACAACTTCCGCCCCTGCCCCACCATCACCGACACCGTCGGTGGCTACGAACTGCCGGCGGACCTGCACGCGCAGCCCGCCATGCAGAAGGTCATCGCGCTCGCGGGCAACGCGACGACCATCGTGAACGACCTCTACTCCTACACCAAGGAGCTCGACGCACCCGGGCGGCACCTGAACCTGCCCGTCGTGATCGCCGAACGCGAGGGCCTCTCCGACCGGGACGCCTATCTGAAGTCGGTGGAGGTCCACAACGACCTCATGCACGACTTCGAGACCGAAGCCACGGCCCTGGCCGCCGCCTGCCCCGTCCCGGACGTGCAGCGCTTCCTGCGGGGCGTGGCCGCGTGGGTCGACGGCAACCACGACTGGCACCGGACCAACACCTATCGCTACAGCCTGCCCGATTTCTGGTAAGAGAATGGATTCATCTGTGACCAGCACCGAACTCACCGCCCCCGCCACCGCGACCCCGCTGCGCGTCCCCGGTCCGGCGACGCCCTACCAGGGGGACATCGCCCGCTACTGGGACGGCGAGGCCAGGCCCGTGAACCTGCGTCTCGGCGACGTCGACGGCCTCTACCACCACCACTACGGAATCGGTGAGGTCGACCGGACCGCGCTCGGCGACGCCGGGGACAGCGAGAGCGAGAAGAAGCTGATCGCCGAGCTCCACCGGCTGGAGTCGGCGCAGGCCGACTTCCTCCTGGGACAGCTCGGTGACATCGGCAGGGACGACACCCTGGTGGACGCCGGGTGCGGCCGCGGCGGCTCGATGGTGATGGCGCACCAGCGCTTCGGATGCAAGGTCGAAGGTGTCACGCTCTCGGCGAAGCAGGCCGACTTCGCCAACGGGCGGGCCCACGAACTCCGCATCCAGGACCACGTCCGCGCCCGCGTCTGCAACATGCTCGCCATGCCCTTCGAGACCGGGCAGGCCGCGGCCTCGTGGAACAACGAGTCGAGCATGTACGTGGACCTGCAGGACCTCTTCGCCGAGCACTCCCGCATCCTGAAGGTCGGCGGGCGCTACGTGACCATCACCGGCTGCTGGAACCCGCGGTACGGCCAGCCCTCGAAGTGGGTCTCCCAGATCAACACGCACTTCGAGTGCAACATCCACTCGCGCCGTGAGTACCTGCGCGCCATGGCCGACAACCGCCTCGTGCCGCAGGCCGTCATCGACCTCACCCCCGACACGCTGCCCTACTGGGAGCTGCGGGCGACGTCGTCGCTGGTGACGGGGATCGAGGACGCGTTCATCAACTCCTACCGTGACGGGTCCTTCCAGTACCTCCTCATCGCGGCCGACCGCGTCTGACGCCGACGGGAGAGGGGTCCGGCGGGTCCGCACCCGCCGGACCACGGGGCAGCCGCGTCGCCCCCGCCGCCGCGAGCAGGCAGCAGCCCAGCACCCACCAGAAGGTGTCGCCGAACGCCGACGGGACGTCCGTGCCCCGCTCGGACAGGCGGTTCTGCAGGACCACGGCGAGAGCGGCGGTGCCCACCGAACCGCCCACCGTGTTCAGCAGGTTGAGCGCTCCCGACGCGCGAGGGAGGTGCTCGGGCTCGATGCGGCTGTAGACGATGTTCATCACGGGCGCGCCGATCATGGCCATCCCGACGCCGCGGAACACGAGCGCCGCGATGATCACCTCGTCCGGGGGTGCGTGGCCGAGCTGGGTGAACGGGACCGTACCGGCGAGGATCAGCACGATCCCTGCGACCACCAGAGTGCGCGGGGCCACCCTGTCGATGGTGCGGTTGACCAGGACCGAGCCCGCGGCGGCGCCCAGGCCCTGGGGCGCGAGCAGCAGCCCGGCCTGCCACGCCGTGAGGCCGCGGCCGGTCTGGAAGTACAGCGGCAACAGGAACGTCGTACCGAACACCGACGCGCCGAGGACGAGCAGCGCGAGCGCCGCGGCGCCGAACGGCGGCCGGGCGAACAGACGGGGGTCGACCAGCGGGGTGGAGCGGGTCCGGAGCCCGTGCACCGTAAAGCCGGTCAGCATCGCGAGGCCCGCCGTCACGCCGATCGCGGCGGGGGCGGTACGGCCGTGGGCGACCTCGGTCAGCCCGTACACCAGCACGGCGAGACCGGGCGAGAGCAGCGCGGCCCCCCGCAGATCGAACGCCGTCCGCCGCGTCGACGGCGGTACGTCGGGTACGTGGCGGCGGGCGAGCAGCACCGCGATCACACCGATCGGCAGGTTGACCAGGAACAGCCACGGCCAGGACGCCAGGCCGAGGACGACGCCGCCGACCAGTGGCCCGAACACCGGTGAGAGCAGCGGGACGACGGCGACGACACTGATCACCCGGCCGGTGCGGTGGCGTCCGGCGATGCGGGCGAGGAGTGCCTGCCCGGTCGCGGGGAGCAGTCCGCCGCCGAGCCCCTGGACCACCCGGAACACGGTCAGGCTCGGCGCCGACCAGGCAAGCGCGCAGAGGACCGAGCCGAGCAGGAACACTCCCACGGCGGCAAGCCAGGTCCGGCGGCCGCCGAACCGGTCGGCCAGCCAGCCGGAGGCGGGTACGGCGGCGACCACGGCGAGCAGGTAGGCGGTACTGACCCACTGGATGTCGGCGACGGAGGCGTCGAACTCCTCGGTGAGGCGGTCGATCCCGACGCTGACGATCGTCGCGTCAAGGGTGGCCATGAAGGTGCCGAGCACCAGGATGAACGCGATCCGCAGCAGCTGTCCGTCCACCCGCTCGGCCGGTGGCGCGACGTCCTCGGTCATCGGCCCTCCAGCAGGTCGCGGACGTCGGCGTCGAGGTGCTCGTCCAACGTCCGCATCAGGTCGAGCAGTTCGTCGGCGAGCCCGTCGACGTCCACCCCGGCCCGGTGCGCGAGCACGCCGGTCCAGCCGTCGCCGTCCGGCATGACCGTCAGGGTCACCGGGTGGTGGGTGGACTCGCGGAAGCGGGTGCCGACGACTCTGAGGCCGGGGGCGGGTTCGCGGAGGCGGTCCGGGTCGACCGGGTAGTTCTCGAAGACCACCAGGCTGTCGAACAGCCTGCGGCGCCCGGTGCGGCGTTCCAGGTCGCAGAGCGCGGCGTGGTGGTGTTCCACCAACGCCCGCTGCCGGGACTGGAGATCGGCGAGCGTGTCGGCGAGCGTGCCGTGGAGCCGGGCCCGGACCGGCACGGTGTTGGCGAGCAGACCGACGATCTCCTCGACGCCGGTGAGCTCGGGCGGGCGGCAGGCGACCATGGCGCCGAAGCACACGTCGGTGCGTCCCGAACGCCGGGCGAGCAGGACCGACCACGCGCCCTGGACCAGCGTGTTGCGGGTCAGGCCGCGTCGCGCGGCGAGGCGGGTGAGGCCGTCCACCAGCTCCGCGTCGAACGTGAGGAGCGTGGGCTCCTGCCAGGCCGGCCCTGCTTCGCCGCCGCTCAGGTAGTCGCCCTCGGGCAGCCCCGCCAGCTCCGCGGCCCAGCTGTCGAGGTCGGGCTCGTGGTCGGCGCGCCAGCGCAGATAGTCGTCGAAGGGTACGGGGGCGGGCAGTTGCGGCGCCGTACCGCGCAGCCGCGCCGTGTAGAGGTCGAACAGCTCGGTGAGGATGCGCGGCGCCGACCAGCCGTCGGACAGCACGTGGTGGCTGGTCATGACGAGGTCGGCGCGGTCGGCGCCGTCCCGGATCACCGTCAGGCGCAGGAGCGGGCCGCGGGCGAGGTCGAACGGTTCGGCCAGGTCGGCCGCGAGGACCTTCTCGGCGTCCCCGTCGACCACGCGGAAGTCCGGCCTCGGCGACGTGGGGATCACCGCCAGGTCGGCGGGGAAGACGGCGCCCAGGTTCGGGTGGCGGGCCACGAGGTCGGCGCCGGCGGCGTTCAGGGCGTCGGTGTCGAGCCGTCCCGCGAGGGAGAACGTCGACTGCACGGTGTACGGGTCGGGGCGCTCGGTGCGCGAGTGCCGCAGCATCACCTCCTGGAGCGGGGTGAGTGGCTGCACCCCGGCGATCGGCCGGCCGCCGTCGAGCGCGCTGATCTCCGGTGCGGCGGCGAGGTGCAGGAGCGCGGCCCGCAGGCACTCGGCGAGGTCCTCGACCTCGGCCTCGGTGAACAGTCCGGACGGCCAGGTGATCCGGACCCCGAGCGCGTCGTCGCGCACGAGGGCGTTGACCATCAGGCTGTGCGCCAGGGGCAGCGCGTCGGTGCCGCCGGAGCCGAGCGGGTCGGCGTCCGGGGCGGGCTGCCACGGTGTCTCGCGGGCCGGGGCGCCGGGGAACTGGCCGAGGTAGTTCCAGGCGACCTCGGGCGCCACGTGGTCGAGGTGGCCCGCCGAGGCGAGGATGCCGTGGCCGAGGGCGTCGCCCTGGGCGCGCAGTCGCTCCCTGACCCCCTTGACGTCGTCGTCGGCGTGCAGCCGTACGGGGTGGACGGCGGTGAACCAGCCGACGGTCTGGGACAGGTCGACGTGCTGCGGCCTGCCGTGGCTCTCCAGTGCGACGAGCACCTCCGGCGCGCCGCGCCAGGCCTTGACCGCGCGGGCGAGCGCGGTGAGCAGCACCGCGTCCGGCGTGCTGCGGTGGGCGGCGGGCAGGGTGGTGACCAGGGCACGGGTCGTTCCCGCGGCGAGCCGGATCTCGTGGTGGCGTGCCGTCGCCACGGTGTCCCTGGCGGGGTCGAGCGGCCGCCCGGCGAGCGCCGGGGTGGCCGTCATCCGCTGCCAGTGCGGCAGTTCGGCCCGCCGGTCGGCGTCGCGCAGCGAGCGCGCCCAGCCGAGGAACGACTGGCCGTGCCGGGTGAGCGTGCCACCTGCGTGGGCGTGCTCCAGGTCGTCGAGGAGGATGCGCCAGGACACGCCGTCGACGACGAGGTGGTGGGCGATCAGGACGAGTCTGCCCGGCCGGTCGGGTCCGGCGTCCAGCCAGAGCGCGCGCAGCAGCGGGCCGGTGCGCGGGTCCATCGCCGCGCGGGCCGCGGCGACGTGGGGGTCGAGCAGGGTGCGCGGGTCGTCCGTCGCCGGTATGCGGGTCAGGATGTCGGCGCCGGTCACGGAACCGGCCGGCGGGATGTGCAGCGCATCGTCGGTGAGGCGGGCCCGCAGGACGTCGTGCCGGGCAAGGACCGCGTCGAGCACGGTGTGCCAGGTGCTCTCGTCGCCGCCCGGCGGGACGCAGATCTCCGTCCACTGGCAGAACCCGTCGGCGGCGCTTCCCGCGCGGCGCAGCAGGTCGCGCATGACCGGGGTCAGCGGGGCGTCGCCGGTGGCGGGCGCCTCTGCGGCGTCGAGGGTGCGGGCGCGCGCCGCGATCCCGGCGACCGTCGCGCCCTCGAAGACGTCCCGTGCGGTCAGGCCGAGGCCTTGGCGCCGGGCCCGCGAGACGACCTGCAACGACACGATGCTGTCTCCGCCGATGGCGAAGAAGTCGTCGTCGGGGCCGATGGCGTCGGTGCCGAGGAGATCCCGGAAGACGCCGAGCAGCACCGTCTCGGCTTCGGTGGCGGGTTCGCGCCGCGCCGTGGTCACCGGCTCGGGGGCGGGCAGCGCGGTGGGGTCGAGCTTGCCGCTGGGGCTCAGCGGCAGCCGGTCGATCGGCACGAGGACCGTCGGGACCATGTGGTCGGGGAGCTCTTCGGCCAGGAACGCGCGGACCCGTGTGGTGTCCAGGTCGGCGTCGTCGACCGGGATGACGTAGCCGACGAGCCGGCCCTCGCGCACGATCACGGCGCAGGCCCGTACGTCGGGGTGACGGGTCAGCGTGGACTCGATCTCGCCCAGCTCGACCCGGAAACCGCGGACCTTGACCTGGTGGTCGACGCGGCCGAGGAAGACCAGCTGCCCGTCGGGGCGCCAACGGGCCAGGTCGCCGGTGCGGTACATCCGCTCGCCGGGCGGGGCGAACGGATCGGCGACGAACCGCTCGGCCGTCAGGGCAGGGCGCCCGAGGTAGCCGCGGGCGACACTGGGCCCGCCGAGGTAGAGCTCTCCCGTGACGCCGGTGCCGGTCGGCTGGAGCCCGCCGTCCAGGACGTAGGCGCGGACGTTGGGGTCGGGGCGGCCGATCGGCAGCGGTCCGGCGTCGTCCGGGTCGTAGTGCCAGGTCACGGAGTTGATGGTGACCTCCGTCGGCCCGTACGCGTTGAAGAGCGCCCGGCGGCCGCGGCCCCAGCGCCCGGCCAGCTCGGGGTCGAGCCGCTCGGCGCCGACGACGAAGAACACGTCCGGGTCGACGGTGCGGTCGTCGGGCATGGCGGCCAGGAACGACGGCAGCAGGTTCACTCCGGTCACCCGGTGCTCGACGATGTAGTCGAGGAGTTCGTCGCCGGGTACGCGCACCTCCTCGGGTGCGATGACGGAGGTGCCGCCGGAAAGCAGCGGCACCATGGTCTGCCAGAACGCGACGTCGAAGCTGGTCGAGGCGGTGTGCAGGTACCGGTCGTGTTCGGTGACGCCGACGACCTCCTCCTGGAGGGCGATCAGGTCGGGCACGCCCCGGTGGGTCACCCCGACGCCCTTGGGCCTGCCGGTGGTGCCCGAGGTGTAGATGACGTAGGCGAGCGCGTCGTCGGTGAGCCGGGCGCGGGCCTCGGCCGGGTCGGTGTCCGGCGCGGCGGCGAGCGTGACGGGGTCGTCGAGGCGCAGGACGGGGATCTCGCGGGCGACGGGCAGTTCGGCGCCGGTCGTCACGACGGCGGCCGGTGCGATGTCGTCGAACATGTACGCGAGGCGCTCCCGCGGGTAGCTCGCGTCCATCGGCACGTACACCGCGCCCGCCTTGGCCACGCCGAACAGGGCGACGGTCATCTCGATGTCGCGGCCGAGCAGGACCGCGACGGGGTCCTGGGGCCGTACCCCACGCGCGATGAGCGCCTGGGCGAGGCGGTTGGCCAGCCGGTCCAGTTCGGTGTAGCTGAGGCTGCGGTCGCGGCAGACCAGGGCCTCGGCGTCGGGCTTGCGCTCCACCCAGGCGGAGAACTCCGCCAGCCAGTGGCCGCGGGCCCTGGCGGGGACGGTCCCGGTGCCGGTGCGCAGGATCCGCGTCCGCTCCTCGGGGCCGAGCGCGGGCAGCCCGAGGGCGGGGCGTGCCGGGTCGTCGACGATCTCCTTGAGGAGGTGGCGCAGCCAGCGGCCGTAGTCGCGCACGGCGCTCTCGTCGAAGGCGCGCGGCTGGTAGCCGATGCCGATGGTGATCTCGTCGTCGGGGATCACGATGACGGTCAGCGCGTAGTGCGTGGCGTCGGTGATGTCCACGCCCGCCAGGTCGAGGCCGGGGGCGAGCGGGGTGCGCTTCCGGCTGGACAGCGGGAAGTTCTCCATCACCAGCATGGTGTCGAAGAGTTCACCGACGCCCACCGCCCGCTGGATCTCGGGCAGGCCCACGTAATGGTGCTCGGCCAGCGCGACGCTCTCGGCGTGCACCTGTGCCAGGAGGTCGGCCGTGGTCTGGTCCTGGGTGTGCCGGACGCGGACCGGGATGGTGGTGCCGAGCTGGCCGATCATCGACTCCACGCCGTCGACCTCGGCGGGCCGCCCGGAGACCGGGCAGCCGAACACGACGTCGCGGCGTCCGGTGAGCTTGCCGAGGAGGAGGCCCCACGCGGTCTGCAGGACGGTGGTCAGGGTGACGCCCTGTTCGCGGGCGAACGTGCGCAGCCGGTCGCTGAACTCGCGGCCGAGGGTGACGGTTTCGCGGCCTGGCCGCCCGACGGCGGTCCCGGCGCTCGCGGGGGCCAGGCGCGTCGCGTCGTCGACGCCGGCCAGCGCGTGCCGCCAGGCGGCGAGCGACACGTCGCGGTCCAGGTCCGCCAGCCATCGGAAGTACTCCGACAGCGGCGGGGCGGCGGGCGCTTCGGGGCCGCCGCTGAGTTCGGCGTAGAGGGCGAGCAGGGTGCGGCCGACCAGCGGCATGGACCAGCCGTCGAGCAGCGCGTGGTGGTTCGTGATCACCAGCTTGTGCTCGGCGGGCCCGACCCGCGAGAGCAGGAAGCGGATCAGCGGCGGGCGTGCCGGGTCGAAGGGGCGCCCCAACTCGGCGCGGGCGGCGTCGGGGAACCGGTCGTCCTGCCGCCAGTCGAGGGCGACGTCGGCGGGGATCACCTGCACGACGTCGTCACCGGCCGTGGCCGCCAGGTACGCGCGCAGGGCGGGGTGGCGGCGAAGGAGTTCGCGGGCGGCTTCGGCCATCCGGTCCGGTACGAGCTCGCCGACCAGGGTGGTCACGGCCTGTACGACGTAGACGTCGGCGTCCCGGTCGTCGCGGAGCAGGGTGTGGAAGGAGAGCCCGACCTGCAGGGGCGTGGCGGGCAGGACGTCGGTGACGCGGCCGGTGCGTTCGAGGGCGTCGATGGCGGCCTGGTCGAGGCCGACCAGCGGCAGGTCCGACGGGGTCAGCCCGCCGCGGGTGTGGCGCGCGTGCTCGGCCAGCGCGTCCAGCGCCGCGGCCCAGGCGTTCTGCAGGGCCGTCACGGCGTCGGCGTCGAGCACCTCGGTGGCGGCCGTCCACTCGACGGCGAGCCGGGGCTCGTCCCCTTCGTGGACGAAGCAGTTGAGGGCGAGGACCTGTTCGAGTGCCTTGGCCTCGGGCTCGACCACCGAGAAGGCGTCGTGTTCCGGCAGGCGCCACCCGGCGCCGGGCAGCGAGGTGAACCGGCCCAGGTAGTTCAGCAGGATGTCCGGCGGCGGGACGGCCGAGAGCTCGGCGCTGGTCTGCGGGTCGAGGTGGCGCAGGACCCCGTAGCCGATGCCGTTGTCGGGGGCGGCGCGCCGGGCCTCCTTGGCCGCGCGCAGCACTTGTCCGACGCCGTCGGCGGCGGGCACGCGGACGGGGTACTCGCTGGTGAACCAGCCGACCGTACGGGAGAGATCGAGGTGTTCGCGGCCGTGGCCCTCCATCGACACCGTCACCGCGTCGCCCGCCAGGCCGCCCTCGCGCAGGGCGAGCACGAGCGCGGCGAGGAGCACCTCGTCGACACCGGCGCGGTACGCGGCGGGCAGGGTGGTCAGCAGCGCCTCGGTGGCCTCGGGCGAGGCCACCGTGACCGACTGCCGGGCGGTCGCCACCGTGTCCTTCGCCGGGTCCAGCGGCCGGGCGCCGAGGCGGGTGGCGGAGCCCAACGCGGCACGCCAGTGGCCGAGTTCGCCTCGACGGGCGCCGGACTCGCCCTGTTCGGCGAGGAGCAGGGCGTGGCGCCGCCAGGACGATCCGGCCTGCTCCGGCGTGCCGCCCGTGCAGGCGGCGTACAGGTCGGGGAGCAGGACGCGCCAGGACACGCCGTCCATGGCGAGGTGGTGCACGACGACGACCAGGCGGTCCGGGGTGCCGTCGCCGGTACGGAGCAGGGCGGCGCGCAGGAGGTCACCGGAGCGTGGGTCGAGTTGCCCGGCGAGGCGTCCGGCCAGGACGCTCACGTGCTCGCCGTGGACCTCGTCGACGACGGCGCGCACGGCGCCACGGGGCAGCACCTCCAGGCCGTCGTCCGCGCGCAGCCGCAGCGCGTCGTGGTGGTCGAGCAGCATCTGTACGCCCACGACCAGGTCGGCGTGGGCGAGTTCGTCGACGTGCAGGGCGGTCCACTGCGCGTAACCGGCGACGACGTCCACGTCCGGGTGGGGGTCGAGCAGGCCGCGCACGATGGGCGGCGCGGGTACGGGTCCCGTCGGCTCGTCCACCGGTTCGGCGGCGTCCTCGACCAGGCCCGCGGAGGCGGCGAGCGCGGCGAAGCTGCGGCGGGCGAGGAGATCGCGGGGCCGCAGTGCGAGGCCCTTGACCCGCAGCCTGCTGCTGAGGGTGATGGCGGTGATGCTGTCGCCGCCGAGGGCGTAGAAGTCGTCGTCGACGCCGACCCGTTCGACGTCGAACACCTCCGCGAGTACGCCGCACAGCAGCCGCTCCCGCTCGGTGCGCGGCTCCCGGCCGCCGCCCGCCGCCGCGGGGGCGGGCAGGGCGGCGCGGTCGAGCTTGCCGTTGGGGGTGACGGGGAGTGCGTCGAGGACGACGACCGCGGCGGGCACCAGGTGGTCGGGCAGGTGGCCGGCGAGCCGGGCGCGGACCGCGTCCCCGGTGACGGAGGTGGAGACGACGTAGCCGATCAGGCGGGAGGAGCGCACGGCGGCCGCCGCCGCGGTGACGCCGGGGACCGCGCCGAGTGCGGCCTCGACCTCGCCGGTCTCCACGCGGTGGCCGCGGATCTTGACCTGTCCGTCGCCCCGGCCCAGGTACTCCAGGCCCTGGCCGGGGACCCAACGGGCCAGGTCCCCGGTGCGGTACATGCGACGGCCCGGCGCGCCGAAGGGGTCGGCGACGAACCGTTCGGCGCTCGCTCCCGGTCGGCCGAGGTAGCCGCGCGCCAGGTGCGGTCCCGCGAGGTAGAGCTCGCCCGTCCGGCCGTGCGGCACCGGCTGCAGCGCGCTGTCCAGGACGTAGCCGCGGGTGCCCGCGAGGGGGTGGCCGATCGTCGGATCGTCGCCGTCTATGCGCGCGGTGGCGGCGTCCACGGTCGCTTCGGTGGGCCCGTAGATGTTGCGCGCCGTGATCCCGGAGTCGCGCACGCGCCGCCACAGCGCGGGCGGGGTGGCCTCACCGCCGAGGACGAGCAGCGTCGGCCTGCGGTCGAGGAGGCCGCCGTCGATCAGCGGCGCGGCCATCGACGGCGTGGTGTCCACGATGTCGATGCCGTCGCGGGCGTACGCGGCGAGCAGGGCGTCGGCGTCGCGGATGGTCTCGGCGTCGTAGACGTGCAGTTCGTGTCCGCACAGCAGCCACACCAGGTGGTCGAAGGCGGAGTCGAAGGCGAACGAGTAGGTGTGCGAGGCGCGCAGCCGTCTGCCCGCGGCGCGCTCGGCCTCGGCGACGACGGTGGACCGCTGGTGGTGCAGGAGTGACGCCAGGCCGCCGACCCGGCCGAGGACGCCCTTGGGGCGTCCCGTCGAGCCGGAGGTGTGGATCACGTAGGCGAGGTGCTCGGGGTGGCGGGGCGCGGCCAGTTCCCCGGCTGCGAGCGGCGCGCCGGAGAGCGCGGCGGCCTCGTCGAGCAGGGTGCTCCACGGCAGTCCCCCGACCGCGTCGGTGGCGCTCAGGACGAGGGCGGGGCGGGCGTCGTCGAGCAGGTCGCGAAGGCGCTCGGGCGGGTGCCCGGTGTCCAGGGGCAGGAACGCGGCGCCCGCGTCCATGACGGCCAGAAGGGCGATCACGGCGTCGGCGGAGCGCGGCAGGGCCAGCGCCACCACGTCGTCGGGGCCGAGCCCGCGGGCGCGCAGCGCGCGGGCGACGCGGTGCACCCGCCCGGCCAGTTCCGCGGCGGTCAGCCGGTCGGCGCCGCAGACCAGGGCCGTGTGCCCGGGGCTGGCGGCGACCATCGCGTCGAACGCGTCCGGTACGGCCACCGGTGTGCCGGGCAGGGCGGGCGGGCACCAGTCCGCGAGGAGCCGGTCGGCGTCGTCGGTCAGGGCGATCCGCCCGACGGGCTCCCCCTCGACCAGGCCCGACAGAAGGGCCCGCAGTCCGGACAGCAGGGCGTCGACGGAGGCCTGGTCGTTGGTCCTCGCATCGACCTCGAAGCCGAGCAGCAGTCCGCCGTCGCGGGCCGGCAGGACGCTCAGGCCCATGTCCTCCGGCGGGCCGCCCGCGACGTTGCGCATCACGCCGCTCGCCCCGGCGAAGTCCAGGGCCAGGTCGAAGGCCTTGAGGTTGATCCCGCGGCCGTGCAGCAGCCCGCCCGCGCCGGGCACGCCGAGGTCGCGCGGCAGGTCCTCGCCCCGGTAGCGCTGGTGGTCGCGCATCTCCTTCATCGCGGTGGCGACGCGTCGGCTCAACTCGCCGAGCCTGTCGCCGGGTTCGACGCCCAGGCGCATCGGCAGCACGTTGACCGCCATGGCGGGGGTGCGCAGTTCGACCGAGCCCGCGCGGCACATCAGCGGCAGCGCGAACACGACGTCGGTGCGGCCCAGCATGCGGTGCAGGAAGGCGGCGTAGCCGGCGATGAGCGCCTCGCCCCAGGTCACGCCCTGCTCGTCGGCGAAGGCGCGCAGCCGGGCCGTCTCCTCGGCAGAGAGGGCGGCGCGGGCGGTCAGGGTCGCGCCCGGAGCGCCGGGGGCGGCGTCGCTCTCGCCGAGGTCGGGCAGCGGGGTGAACCGGTCAACCCAGTACGCGCGGTCCTCGGCGCACCGGTCGCTCTCCCGGTAGGCGCGGTCGGCGGCGACGAAGTCGGCGAAGCCGCCGAAGGCCGGCTTGCGCGGTGCGGTCCCCCGCACCAGGGCCGTGTAGCGGGCGGCGGTGCGGCGGGCGAGCATCGCGGCCGTGTAGCCGTCGAAGACGAGGTGGTGGCCGAGTTGGGTGTACCAGACCTCGCGGTCGGAGAGCCGGATGACGGTCCGTGCGTACAGCGGGCGGTCCACCATCCCCTTGCAGGCCTCGCCCGCCCGTGCCCGCTCGGTGTCGACGAGCGCGTGGGCCGCGGCGACGGGGTCGGCCGCGCCGCTGACGTCGATCACCTGAGGCGGCGCGACCGGCTCCTGACTTACCGTCTGGCGCGGCCCTTCCGGGGTGTCGTGCACGCGCAGGCGCAAGGTCTCGGCCTCTTCGGTGGTCGCCCTGACCGCCTCGGCCAGCGCGTCGACGTCGACCGGCGCGTCGCCGGATATCTCCACCACGTCGCCGACGACGTAGTACGGCGAGTCCGGCTCCAGGCGCTGCGCGTTCCAGATGCCGACCTGGGCGCCGGTCAGCGGAAGCAGGCCGTCCGAGGAGACGCTTGCGGTGCTCAACTCATGCTCCTTGCAGTGTGGGGACGACCATCGGCGTATCGGTCACCGGGTCGGGGACGATGACGCTCGGCAGGTCGAAGACGTCCTTGATCAGCACGGCGTCCACGATGTCCGTGGGGTCGCCCTCGGCGGCCACCCGGCCGTCCTTCATGGCGACGAGGTGATCGGCGAAGCGGCACGCCTGGTTGATGTCGTGCAGGACGGCGATGACCGTGCGGCCCTTGTCGCGCAACCCGGCCAGCAGGCCGAGCAGTTGGTACTGGTGGGTGATGTCCAGGAAGGACGTGGGTTCGTCGAGCAGCAGGCAGGGCGTCTGCTGGGCGAGCACCATGGCCATCCAGACCCGCTGCCGCTGTCCGCCGGAGAGTTCCTGCACCGGCCGGTCGGCCAGGTCGGTGACGCCCGCGGCGGCCATCGCCCCGGTGACGGCCTTCTCGTCTTCCGCCGACCACAGCGCGAGGAGCGACTGGTAGGGGAAGCGTCCCCGGCCCACCAGTTGGCGGACCTTGATGTCGTCGGGGGCCTGCGGGTCTTGCGGCAGGAAGCCGAGCTGCTTGGCCAGGGCCTTGGCCGGGTAGTCGCCGACCTGCCGGCCGTCGAGCTCCACGTACCCGCTGTCGGGACGCAGCAGGCGTACGAACGCCCGCAACAGGGTCGACTTTCCACAGCCGTTGGGGCCCACGATGGCGGTGAACGCGCCGTCGGGGACGTCGAGGCTCAGCCGGGTGGAGACCACCCGGTCTCCGTAGCGCAGGGTGATGTCCCGCGCGGTCAGGCGTGCGGTCATGCGCGCCTCACCTCCTTGGTCAGGAGCCAGATCAGATAGCAACCGCCGATCGCGGTGCTCACCACGCCCACGGGCAGGGCGACGGGCGCGAGGAGCAGCTGGGCGATCAGGTCGGCGCCGAGGAGCAGCACCGAGCCGGTCAGTGCGGCGGGGAGCAGCGGGACTCCGGCGGCGCCGGCGAGCCGGCGGCCGATCTGCGGGGCGGCGAGCGCGATGAACGCGATCGGCCCGCTCACCGCGGTCACCGTGGCCGTGCAGCCGACGCCGACCAGGACCATGACGAGCCGCAGCCGGTCGAGTCCGACGCCGGTGGTCACCGCGACGGCGTCGCCGAGCGATGCCTGGTGCATGGCGTGTGCCCGGGTGGCCATCAGGACGAGCAGCACGGCGATCACCGAGAACGGGATGCCGAGGTCGTCCCAGCCCACGCCGTTGAGCGAACCCGCGCTCCAGCCGACGGCAGCGATCGCCACCTCCAGATCGGCGCGCAGCACGATCCACGAGTTGACCGCGGTCACCATCGCGTTGACCGCGATGCCGATGACGACGAGGCGCAGCCCGGAGAAGCCCCGGTCGAACGAGAGCAGGTAGATGACGGCCGCGACGACGAGTCCGCCGAGCACCGAGCCGACAGCGAGTTGGGCGGAGGTGCCCGACAGGACGGTGAGGGCGACGAGGGCGCCGGTGTAGGCGCCCGCGTCGAGGCCGATCACGTCGGGGCTGCCCATCGGGTTGCGGGTGAGGTTCTGGAAGAGGGCCCCGGCCACGCCGAGCGCGGCGCCGAAGACCAGGGCGGCGAGCACGCGCGGCAGCCGCCAGTCCGAGATGACCACGGAGGGTTCGCTGCCGGTGAGCGCGTCGAACACCTCGGCGGGGGTGGACCAGGACGCGCCGTAGCACAGTCCGGTCAGGCCCAGGGCGAGCATCAGGGCGGCCAGCACGGCGACGAGTACCACCGTGCGGCGTTCGGCCCGCAGTCCGAATGCGTTCACAGCGACCCCGCCCCGTAGCGGCGGACAGCCCAGATGAGCATCGGGCCGCCGAGGAACGCGGTGACGACGGCCACCGGCACCTCGCCGGTGGTCAGCAGCACCCGCGAGCCGATGTCGGCGATCAGGAGCAGGATCGGGCCGAGGACCATCGAGTGGAGGATCAGCCACGGGACCGAGCCCCCGGCGGGTTTGCGGACCAGGTGCGGCACGATCAGCCCGACGAACAGGATCGGCCCGGCCACCGCCGTCGCCGCACCGCTGAGCACGGTGATCAGGACCAGGGCGGCGGTCCGTACCCGGACCACGCCCGCGCCGAGGGTCTGCGCCACGTTCTCGCCAAGGGCGAGGGCGTTGAGCGCCCTGCTCAGCAGCAGGGCGCCGAGCAGACAGGTGCCGATGGCGGTCAACGGAAGGGCCAGCGGCGCCTGTTCGCGGGACGCGAGCGAGCCGACCGACCAGAACCGGTAGACGTCGAAGGTGTCCGGGAGCATCAGCCGCAGACCGAGCGCCACCCCGTTCAGGACCGCGGTCAGGGCCACGCCGGTGAGCACCAGGCGCAGCGGCGAGCGGCGCCCGACCGCGGCGACGAGCAGCGCCGCGAGCACCGATCCGCTGATCGCCCAGCCCAGTTGGCCGGACTGCCCTGCGGCCAGGCCGAGGCCCGAGCCAACGGTGATGGCGAACCCGGCGCCCGCGGTGACCCCGAGGATGCCGGGCTCGGCCAGCGGGTTGCGGGCCAGTGTCTGGATGAGCGCGCCCGCCACCGCGAGGGCGGCGCCCACCGCGACGGCGAGCAGCGCGCGGGGCGCCCGGACGTCCCACACGATGACGTGGTCGTCGGTGCCCCGGTGATCGAGGAGCGCGCGGACGACGTCGGCGGGCGGGATGTGCCGGGCGCCCACGCCGATGCTCAGCACGGCGACCACCGCGAGGAGTGCGACTCCCCCTGCGAGCAGGCCGATCTGCGGACCCGCCCGCTTGGTTGCGACCGCCTCGGGGGCGCGGCCCGCGACGGTCACCGCTTCAGGAGCGGGGCGAGCGACGTGTCGATCGCGTCCAGTGTCTGCATGGCCTGCCCGTAGGTGGCGGCCTCGGTGCAGCGGATCGGGAAGGTCCTGCCGGCCTTGACGGCGGGCAGGTTCTTCCAGAGCTTGGAGTCCATGACGTACTTCACCGGCTGGGGGACGCTGCCGTCGGCGTTGACCGAGTACGTGATGGCGTCGGCCTCGCCGAGCGCGTCCGGCAGTTCTTCGAGGGAGGGGTACTCGCTGACCGCGCGCGAGCCGGGGCCCTTCTTCTTGACCTTGCCGTAGTACTGCGCGCCGACGTCCTCGGCGATGTTGGTGCCCCAGGAGCGGCCGAACTCGCGCTGCCACGTGCCCTTGGCGCTCTCGCCGTACGCGCCGACGTGGCCCAGCTTCAGCTTCGGGAGCACGTTCTTGTACTTCTCGGCGAGCTTCGCGGCCTTGGCCTCGTACTTGTCCTGGATGGCGTCGAACCGTTCGAGCGCTCCGGCCGCGTCGGCCTGCTGACGGGACTGCTCGCGCCACATGGACGGCACGGTGGGGCCGATCGCCACGACGGGGGCGATGGACTCCAGGCGCTTCACGTCGATGTCGCCGAGGACCGGGGCGGGGACGCCGATGACGATCAGGTCGGGCTTGGCCTCCGCCACGGCCTCATAGTTGGTCTCGGCCGCCTGCTCGCCCGCCACCTTGGGGAGCTTCTTGTACGTGGCGAGGTCCTGCTTGCTCATCATCGGCTCGCCGCGCTTCCACGACGAGACGCCGACCAGCGGGGCGTGGGCCTCGATCATGACGGGCACGGCGTAGCCGGTGGCGACCACACGCTTGGGGTCCGCCGGGATCCTGATCTTGCCGTTGTCGGCGGCGAACTCCCGGGTTCCGCCCTTCCCGGAGTCATCCGACCCGCCGTCCGACGAACCGCAACCAGTCAGCGCCACGGCCAGCGCCACGGCCCCGATCAGACCCGACGATCTGCGTATGGACATTCTTTCGCTCCTTGCTACTTAGGTAAGGCTTACCTTAGTTGATGATCCGTCTCGCCGTGAACCGCCCGCCGGTCAGTGGTCGTCCTCGTCGAAGTCGGCGATGCCGCGCTTCCAGTAGCCGGTGATGTCGTGATCGGCCCTGGCGAGCCCCAGCTCGTCGCGGACCCAGCGGCGCAGGGGTTTGATCTGCCCCGCCTCACCGGCGACCCACACGTACGCGCGCTCGCCCGCCGGCACCCTCACCGCGGTCACGGCCCGCTCCAACGCACCGCCGGTGCCCGCCGGGAGGCCGCCCCGGTGCAGCCAGCGCACCTCGAAGCCCTCGGGCGCGGACAGCTCGATCTCCTCGGCGGCGTCGGCGACTTCGATGAAGGCCCAGCCCCGCGCGGTCCGGGGCAGTTCCTCCAGCCAACGGGCGATCGCGGGCAGCGCCGTGATGTCACCGGCGAGGAGGTAGCGGTCATACGCGTGCGGGACGATCAGGCCGCCGGGCGGTCCGGCCAGGTGCACGACGGCGCCCGGCTCGACCTCGTGCGCCCAGGTGGACGCGAGTCCGCCGTCGTGCGGGACGATGTCGATGTCGATCTCACCCGTGGCCGGGTCGTAGCGGCGCACGGTGTACTCGCGTGACGTGGGGGCAGGGCGCGGCCAGCGCAGCATCGCCCCGTTCCGCTCGGGCAGCCGCAGTTCGCCGTCCGGCTCCGGAAAGATGAGCTTCACATGCTCGTCCGGCGCATGGGCCTCGAACCCCTCGGTGCCCGCGCCGCCCAGGGTCAGCCGCAGCAGCCCAGAGCCGACCATGACCGTGCGGACGACCTCGACCTCCCGGATGCCGATGGGGTAGCCCACCTTCTCGGCGTGCAGACCGGCCCGGACCTCCGCGATCCGTTCCAGGTGACGATGCCGGTGGTCGACCCTGCTCATGCGGCACGACCCGTCAGGAGCTCCGTCCAGTGGCCCAGTTCGGGCCGCTCGGCCAGGTCGGGGAATTCCAGTGCGGTCGCTCCCGCGGTGCGCCACCGCTGCACCAGGCTCATGATCCGCACCGAGTCCAGGCCGAGGTCGAAGAGGTCCTCCCCCGGCACGATCTCGGCGGGGTCGCAGTCGAGCAGCTCCGCGATGTCGGCGCGGACGCGCTCAGGCGTCAGGGTCTGGCTCATCGATGGCTCTCCTTCGGAGACGGGCGCCGACGCGTGCGATCGACGCGTCGGCGGAGACGGTGGTGGTGCCGACGCCACGGCGACCGGCGGCGTGTGCGCGCACCCGGCGCGGCGTTCGCCCTGGGGGCAAAGGGGAGGAAGCCCATGTCACGACAGTGCGGACGCCACCCCTCATCGCCACCAAGGTAAGGCTAACCTAACTTAATCATGAAAGAGGCATGAAAGAGGGAGGCGGGCCATGGGACACCCCATCGCCCGCCTCCCTGACCTGCCCAACGGTCCGCCCCGCGTACCGCCGCGTCACATGGCCGTGCCGCTCCGCCCGTTGACCACTGCGGCTGTGACCGCGGTGGCCGCGGTGGCCGCGGTGGCCGCGGTGGCCGCGGTGGCCGCGGTGGCCGCGGTGGCCGCGCGTCGCACCCTCACTTGCTCTTCGCCGCGTCCACCTCTCGGAGCGCGTTCTCCACCACCTCGGTCAGGGCCGGGTGGATCCACAGCGGGCGTTCGGCCACCTCCCGTGCCGTCAGCCCGAAGGTCATGGCGAGGACGAGCGGCTGGATGAGAGTGGCGGCCTGCGGCCCGAGCACGTGCGCGCCCAACAGCCGCCCCGAGGCCCGGTCGGCCAGCACCTTGCAGAATCCCCGCGTCTCCTCCAGCGCCCAGCCGTACGCCACATCCTCGTACCGGCGGGACCCGGTCACGTACTCCCGGCCCTGCTCGCGGGCGTCCTGCTCGGTGAGCCCCACCTGGGCGATCTCAGGGCTGGCGAACACGGCCGCGGGCACCACGTCGTACGACATCGAGCGCGGCGCGTCGGGATGCAGGAGGTTGTGCGCCACCACCTCGCCCTCGCGGTTCGCCACGTGCTTCAAGGGCGGGCCCGGCGTGATGTCGCCCAGCGCCCAGACCCCGTCGGCGCTGGTGCGCAGCTGCGCGTCGACCTCGATCAGACCGTCGTCGTCGCAGGTGATACCGGCCCGGTCCAGGTCGAGCCGGTCACTGTTGGGCGTGCGGCCCACGGCGACGAGCAACGTGTCCGCCTCGATCACCGAACCGTCGTCGAGGGTCAGCCGCAGCTCCCCGGGGCGTCCCTCCATGCGGACCAGTTCGCGGCCGAGCCGCAGGTCGTGGACGCGGCGCACGATGTCGGTGAAGGCCGACGCGATCGATTCGTCCTGCTCGGCGAGCAGCCTGTCCTGCTTCTCGACGAGGGTGACGGAGGCTCCCGCCGAGTGGAAGACGTGGGCCAGTTCGGCGGCGATGTAGCCCCCGCCGAGCACCACCAGGCGTTCGGGCACCTCGTCGAGCCGCATCACGGTGTCGGACGTTTCGTAGGGCAGACCGGAATCGGCGACCACGGGCGGGACCGCGGGGCGGCCTCCCGCGGCGACGACGAACCGGTCAGCGGTGACCGACGAGGTTCCGTCCTCGGTCTCCACCAGGAGCTCGCGCTCGCCGGTGAACCGGGCGCGCCCTCGGTATACGGTCACGGAGTCAGCGGCGCGGCGGCTCTTCTCGCCGTCCCGCGCGACGGCATCGAGCCGCCCGAAGACCCGCTCCTGCACGGCCGGCCAGGAGACTCCGTCCAGCGTCGCCCGTACGTTGTGCCGGCCCGCTTCCCGGACGGCGTCCGCCACCTCGGCCGTCACGGCGAGCATCTTGCTGGGAATGCAGCCCGCGTTGAGGCAGGTGCCGCCGAAAGGGCCCTCCGCGACGAAGGCGACGTCCAGGTGCGAGAAGCGGTCGTCGATCAGTGCGTTGCCGGTGCCGGCGCCGAGGACGACAAGATCGTGGTGTGGCATATGCGGAGCGTATCCAGATATGTCCGCGACACACTTCTTGGCGCTACAGGTGGCGGGGCGGGCTGTTGCGGATCACCGAGCGGCGGGCCCACAGCGCGCACGCGAGGAGCACGACTCCCACGACGCAGTACACCCACGCGTTCGCCGTGCCGGTGGCCGCGCCGACGCCCCACGCCACGGACCACACGGCGAGCAGGACGCACAGGGCACTCCAGGCCAGCGTCCCCATCCTCGCGCGCGTTTCGAGTCGCTGCGAAGTGCCGCGCTCCAGCTCTCCCATGCCGGGCCGGTCGCCGTGCTCATCACGAGTCGTCATACTCCGCCGGATGCCCGCGACCCGCCCGACGAATCACCTCCGCGCCGGACGGTCAGTCCACGTCCGCCCGGGACTCCCCCATCGCGAGTCCGTCGATCCAGTTGATGGAGGCCGTGCTCGTGTCGGTGCCCCAATAGGTGCCCCAGCGCGGCTTGTTGCCGAGGTCGTCCCAGGTGCGGGCGCCGGTCCGGGAGGCGATCTCCTGGCCGTCCAGATGGACGGAGAGCTTCCCGGAGCTGCCCGAACTGGTGGTGATGCCGAGCTGGATCGCATGCCAGGCACCGGCGGACCAGGCGGCGGAGCCGATGGGTATCCACTCCTCACCGGGGGCGACATACCAGACCTTCAGCTTCCCGTCCTCCACCTTCATGATCACGGGATAGTTCTGGCTGTGCTGGTCGTTCGTGCCGTTCGACTTCCACTGGAAGACCGTCTGGGCGTCGCCCGTCTTGGTCATCGAGTCCCAGCCGAACCAGTAGGTGCGCCCGTCGCGCCAGGCGTACTCGCCGTTCGCGGTCCGTACGTTGTGCGCCTCGCACCGAGGAACCCCGATGGGCTTGTTGAACTTGAAGATGTCGCCGCGGGCGCCGCCCCAGTTGTCGACGGTGACGCTCCCCGGCGCGTCGCACAGGGTGGTGCCGAAGACATCGAGACCGTTGGACGCGTCCCCGTCCCACAGCACGCTCCTGGCCGCCGGGGGCTCGCCCGCCCGCGCGTGGGCGGGGGCCCCGGCGTCCTCCCCCGCGGCCCGGGGCCGAGGGGCGGGAGCGGTCGCGATGCCGAACGATTCAGGGGCGGCGAAGGCCCAGGCCGCGAGGGCGCTGACGACGATGCCGCCTGCCGAGGTCAGAGTCTTCCCGGTCCTGTTCACGGCGTGCTCCTGCGAGGTGTGGGGGTGGCGGAATCGAGCTCCGGCCGAGAGTCTCACCAGCTCGCAGCACCAGCAAGCGCTTGCGCAACACTGGTCTCAACCTTTCACAACTCCACCGCGCTGCGGGAAGGCATGCCGCCGCCTAGCCTCCCGGCGCATTCCCCTCGGGGCGCCGCGCACTCCCCTCGGGGAGCCCCCTACCGGCCGCTCACCGATGCCGCGCGACGGCGTGCTGCGCGCTGTCGGAGAGCGAGCGGACCGAGCCGACGGCGTTCTCCGACAGCGCGCGGGCCGACCCCGCGGTGCTGCGGACCGACCCCGCGGTGCTCCGGGACAGCGAGCGGACCGAGCCCGCCGCACCCTCCGCCGCGCCGCTCAGCGCGTCGGCGGCGTCGCGCCGGGCGCGCCGGGCCGCCCGTCGGCCGGTCGTGGCCGCAGCGCGGGTGCGGTAGGCGACGGACGGCTTGCCGTGCGTGTCGGCCGCCGCTATCAGGAGCCCGCCGAACAGCGAGACGTTCTTGATGAACTGGGTGCGCTGGGCGGCCCGCTCCTCGGGGTCCTTCTCCTTCCACCAGGCGTGCCCGGCCAGGGTCGTCGGCACCAGCGTGCCGGCGAGCGCGAGGGCGGCGACCCGCGGCAGGCGCCCGGTCGCCAGCATGAGGCCGGCGCCCAGCTGCACCGCACCGTTGATGCGGACCAGCTTTTCGGGGTCCTCGGTGAGCCAGGGGATCCTGGAGCTCACGGGAACGGCGACGGGCTCGGCGGCGGGCGCCGCGCGCTGCGGGTCGCGAAGAGTCTGCAGCCCGCCGGTGACAAAGACGGAGGCGAGCATCGGGCGTGCGCATTTCCTGAGAACAGCCATGCCTTCCGGCTGCCCGCAAAAGCCGCGCTCAGACACATTTTCGCGCCGGAGCGGGCATCAACCCGCGGCCGCCCGGCCGCATCACGGGGGCCGCTCGGGGTACAGGAGCAGCGACCCGACAACACACACCGCCGCCACGGCGGCGAGAGCCCGGGAGGACCCCATGGCCGGACTGCTCGCACGGCTCAAGGCGTACAGCCGCACCCCGCAGGGCCGACAGACCGTCAATACGGTGCGCCGCACCGCCGCGGACCCGCGCAAGCGCGCCCAGGCCCGCTCGCTCCTCACCCGGCTGCGCGGCCGGCGCTGATCCGGACCGCCCCGCCGCGTTCCGCGACCCGGCGGCCACCCGCACCGGAGAGGTCGCCGGAGGAGGTCTCCGAAGAGCATCGAAGAGCGCCGAAGAGCAGTGAAGAGCTTCGAAGAGTTGAGCGAAGATCGATGAGTTTCGCCGTGCGCCCCGGTCTTCATGGACAGTTGGTGCGTCGCGGCCGTACGGTCGGCCTCCACGCGCCGAAGGACCGTGCCGCGAAACGCCTTTCAGACATCCAGGAGTCCTCACGATGCGCACCCTGATCAGCACCGCCTTCGTCTCGCTCGACGGAGTCGTGGAGGCTCCCGGCGGCGAGCCCGGCTACCGGAACTCCGGATGGACGTTCAAGGACATCGAGTTCCTCCCGGAGGCGTTCGAGATCAAGGGCCGGGAGCAGCGCGAGGCCGCCGCGATGCTGATGGGCCGGGTCAGCTACGAGGCGTTCAGCCCGGTCTGGCCCGACATGGCGGACTTCGCCACGTACAAGGTGATGCCGAAGTACGTCGTCTCCACCACCCTCGACGAGAAGGACCTCGTCGAGAACTGGGGCGAGACCACCGTCCTGCGTTCGCTGGACGACGTGGCCGCGCTGAAGGAGACCGAGGGCGGCCCGGTCATCGTGCACGGCAGCGCCGCCCTGAACCGGAGCCTCTCGGACGCCGGTCTGATCGACCGCTACCACCTGCTCGTCTTCCCGCTGCTGCTCGGGGCGGGCAAGCGCCTCTTCGGCGACGCGGACAAGGACACGCAACAACTGCGGCTCGTGGAGCACGAGGCCTACGCCAACGGCCTGCAGCTGAACGTCTTCGACGTCGTCCCCTGACCGCGGCCAGGCACCCGTGCGCATGCTGCTCTACGCCCCCGCGGCCTTGCTCTTCCTCGTCTTCTGCTGGCGCATGGCGCGTGAACGCCGCCGGTTCGGCAACGCGGTTCTCCTGGGCCTGGCCGCCGTGTGCGGGCTCGCCGCCTGGATGTACGAACTGGTCACGGCGGGCTCCACGTCGGGGCGGGTCGTGGCCGCCTCACTGCTCGGTCTGGGCGCCCTGGGCATCCTCGTGCTCGTCTGTCTGCTCTTCATCAACGGCCTGCACATGGTGCGCAAGGAGGGCAGGAGCCCCTCCAACCTGCTCTCCCTGATGGGCGCGCTGTGCATCGTCGGCGTCGTGGCCTTGGTGATCACGGCGGCCGTCCTGCGCACGCCCGTGCTGGTCGGGGTGGGCGTGGCGGCCCTCGGGCTCGCCTGTTACGTCTCGTTCCTGTTCCTGAGCTTCGTCGTGTACGCGTTTCTCTACGGCCGGCTGCGCATCCGCCGCAAGGCCGACTTCGTGGTCGTCCTGGGCTCCGGTCTCATCGGCGGGTCCACGGTGTCCCCGCTGCTTGCCAGCCGTCTCCGGCGGGCGCAGGAGGTGCACGCGCAGCTCAGCAGGCGTGGTGCCCCCCCGGTGCTCATCGCCTCCGGAGGGCAGGGAGCGGACGAGGAGCTTCCGGAGTCCCATGCGATGGCGGACCACCTCACGGAGCGCGGTTTTCCCGCCGGCCTGATCGAGCGGGAGGACCGGTCGACGACGACCGAGGAGAACCTGCGATTCAGCAAGGCGATCATGGAGAAGGCGGATCCCGGCTACCGGTGCGTCGTCGTCACGAACAACTACCACGCCTTCCGCGCCGCGCTCACCGCCCGGCGGATCGGCGTCAGGGGGCAGGTCGTGGGCTCGACCACGGCTGCGTATTTCTGGCCCAACGCGACGATCCGCGAGTTCGTGGCGGTTCTCGTCGCCTACAAGCGGACCAACGCCGCCATGTGCGTGTTCTTCGTCCTCTGCGGAATTCTGGCCTGGGCCACGCACTGAGAGCCTGTCCCGCCGTACCGCGAACAGGCCGCCCCCGAGCCGCGCACAGAACGTGAGCGGCCGCGTCCCTGTCCCACGAAGGCGCGGCCGCTCAGCTCGGAGGAGGGGCCGCCCACTGACCATTCTCAGCGGCCCCGGCAGGATGTCACCCCTGCATCGGCTCGCCTGCCCACCCGTGACGCGCTTACACGGATTCATCGCGACGGATCTCCGGGACCCCTGAGAGCCTGTCTTTGAACCCCCGCCTGCGCCCCGACGCCCGGCACGCACGCTCGGCGCACGGAGCCCCAGGACAGGTGGCTCCGCCACATGACCTGGGGCTCCGCACACCGATCGCACGCACCGACCGCCGCTGCGCCCGCGCTTCGCGCAGACGACGGGGGTTCAAAGACAGGCTCTCAAGCCGAGTCCCGCACCACCAGCTCCGGCTCGAAGATCAACGAGGTCGGCTCGGTGCGGGTGCCCTGCACGTGCTCCTGGAGCAGTGCGGCCATGGCCGCCGTCATCCTCTCCACCGGTTGCCGGACGGTGGTCAGCGGCGGCCGGCAGGTGAGCGCCACGCTGGAGTCGTCGAAGCCGACCATCGCCACATCCCCCGGCACGCTCCTGCCCCGCTCGCGCAGCAGCTCGCACGCGCCCTGCGCCATGAGGTCGTTGGCCACGAACACCCCGTCCAGGGCGGGGTGCTCGGCCAGCAGGCGGGCCATCGCCTCGGCCCCGCTCTCCCGGGTGAAGTGACCTTCCGCGATCGGCACGTACGGCATACCCGAGCGCTCCAGCGTCTCCCGGAAACCGGCGAGCCGCTCCTGTCCCGCCGGCAGGTCCAGGGGCCCGGTGACGGTCACCAGTCCGCGCCGGCCGCCCGCAAGCAGGTGCTCCGCGGCCAGTCGGCCGCCCGCACGGTGCGCCAGGTCCACGTAGCTCACCGGTACGGGCCGCGCGGGCCGCGCGAAGCACACGGCGGGCAGCCCTTCGGCGACGAGCATCGCGGGCAGCGGGTCCTCCGCGTGCGTGGAGACCACGAGCGCGCCGTCGGCGCTGCCCTGCCGCAGGAAGCCGGTCACCTGTTTCCGCGCCGCTGCGCTCTCGGCGACCATCAGGACCGGGTGCATCGAGCGCGGCCGCAGAAATCCGACGACACCGCTCACCACGCGGCCGAAGAAGGGGTCGGCGAAGACCCGGGCCGCGAAGGCGTTGTGCGGGCCGTCTGGCCCGTCGCCGTGCGAGGGGTCGTGGTCGTGCGAGGGGCCGTCGCCGTGCGCGGGGCCGTCGCTCTCCTCGCCCGCGCCCGAGATGACCAGGGCGATGGTCTCGGTGCGCCGGGTGACCAGGGAGCGTGCCGCCCGGTTGGGCGCGTAGCCGGTGCGCTCGATCGCCTCGCGCACCACGTCCCGGATGGCCGGATCGACGTTGCGCACACCGTTGATCACCCGGGACACCGTCGCACGGGAGACCCCCGCCTCCCGTGCCACATCCTCGAGCGTCAGCGACCGCCTCTCCATGCGTGCACCTTAACTCCCCTTACCGGCAAGGAGATAGAGCGCTCTCCCGGTGCGGCACTCCTGGTCACGGGGGCCCTTGTACGTCCACCGAGGCGGCGAGCGGCGCGCGTCACGGACGGATGTTCAGCCATAGACGCCGAACTCGTAGAGCGAGTAGCCGTATCCGGCGCCTCGGACGGTGCCGTCGACGGCGCCCGCGGGGGTGCACGGGCAGTCGCCGCCGCCGGTCTGGTGGGAGGAGGCGGTGGCAGGCTTGCCGAGGGCGATGTTCGTGCCGTTGACGGGCGGCGCCACCACGCGGACCGAACGCGTCTCGACGCCGACGTTGCCCTTGCCGTCGGTGACCTTGACGTAGATCTTCCAGACGCCGGTGCGGTCCGGCGCGGTGACCTTCAGGCGGCCGGAGCCCGCGTCGGTGAAGCGCAGCGGCCGCAGGTTCTTGTCCTTGTCGATGTACATGCTGCTGCCGAGCACCTCGTAGCCGAGGGCGTCGCCGTCGGGGTCGGTGGTCGTCGTGGCGAGGGTGAGCGTGCCGCCCGCGGGGACCTTGGAGGCGTCGCCCTCGACGGTCATCCCGGAGATGACGGGCGGGGTGTTGTCGTGCGTGGTGTCGGCTCCGTACGCCCTCTTCACCGCGTAGTACGAGAGGCGCTTCTGGCCGGCGGGCAGCAGGTTGAACCAGATGCCTCCGAAGTCGTCCTCCGTGCCGTAGTGGAACATCGTGGCGCCGAGCGCGACGCCCTTGTGACCGGTGACGCAGTTCCAGGCCTTGGTGTATCCCTCGGCCTTGGCCCGGTCGGCGGGCTCCGCGGGGACTCCGTTGGCGTCGTCGGGGACCTCCCACTCCCCCGCGGGGCCGGTCTCGGTGACGATGTACGGCTTGGTGTAACCGCCCTGCTCCCAGGCCGACTTGATGTCGCAGACCGCGTTGTAGGAGTTCACGGCGTACAGGTCGAGGTCGGGGGCGTTCCTCTTGTAGTAGGGCCAGGCGCCGGTCCACGCGTCGGTCGAGGTGACGGGGTGGTTCGGGTCGACGGAGTGGATCTTCCTCGCGATGTCGTTGACGAAGGTGGTGTAGGCGTTGCGCTGCCGCTCCAGTTCGTCGCTGGTGTAGCAGTTCTGCAGCCCGAGCACCGACTCGTTGCCGACGTTCCACATCAGGACGCCCGCGTGGTCCTTGTAGGTCTGCACCCACTTGGGGAACTCTTCGAGCATCTGGCTCTTGTACGCGGTGTCGGTCAGGTAGTTGACGCAGCCGCCGCTTCCCGGGCCGCCGCCCGGCTGCAGCCAGAAGCCCGCGATCACCTTGACGCCGTGGGCGGCGGCCGAGTCGAACAGCGGCTTGCTGGAGGCGTCGGTGCCCCAGGTGCGGATGGTGTTGACGCCCATGGACTTGAGGTCGGGCAGGTACTTGTCGGCGTCGGCGACGCTCGGGCCCCAGGTCAGGCCCTTGACCGTGTAGGGGGAGCCGTTCACCGACAACTGCCAGTTGCCCTGGGAGCCGGTCACCTTGACCACGCTGCCGACGGCTTCGGCCTGCCGCGCGGGCAGCGCGAGGCAGCCTGCGGCGAGCAGGGCGGCGGTGAGGGGAACGGCCAGGCGTCGGCCCGCTGGCCGGAACATGCGGACTGTGGGCATGCGGGGTCTCCTGAGGGGGGTGAGGGTGAGGTGAGAGGGGGCGGGCACACGGAGGGGGCCGGGGGCGGCAAGAGCGAGTCCGGCCGCCCCGGCGTGCGGGCCGGGGGCGGGACGGACCGGTGCGGCCCGGGGAGGACCGTGGTGCGGGAGGCTCAGGCGGAAGCGGTCACGGCAGCTCGTAGTTCTCGTCGAGCGCCGCGCCGGCCTCCGGGTGCGTCTCGTCGTACCCGCGGGCGTCGCACTGCAGCCCGCCGACGACGCAGTGGTCGACCAGGGCCTTGAGCGTCGGCGGATCCCACGCGTTGAAGAAGTCGTAGTGGAACGAGTAGCCCGCGCCGCTCGCCAGTCTCACCTGCGAGAGGTCACCGTTGACGGGGAACGCCATCTTGAACTCGATCATCGGCAGCGCCACCGGGTGGGACGCCGGGCAGATATTGTCGTTCGTGCCCGCCTTCACCGTGGGGTACGACATGTGGCTCTTGTGGTCCGGCGTGTCCAGGTGCACGCCGTCCCAGCAACTCGGCGCCTGGAAGCGAATGTTGAGCTGGGTCGACGCGGTGGTGGGGCAGTTCTTCGGAATGTCGACGTTGAAGAAGCTCTCGCCGCACTCCCAGCCCTCCACGAAGCCTGGGTGGTGGCGGAACTCGTCCGCGCTCTGCGTCGGGCTGCCGACGACGTACCGCAGCCCTTCGGGGAAGGGACGCACGCTGGTGTAGTCGGTGCCGCCCGCCTTGTAGTAGATGACCTGCGGACCGATCGGCAGCACCGGCTGGCCGCCCTTGAAGAGTGTGGGCATCCAGTAGCCCGACTTGTCGCCGGGAGCCTTGCAGACGGTGTTCCCCTTCTTCAGGGAATCCGTGGTGCTGCCGGCGTCCGTCGTCGTATTGCCCAGGAAGGTGTGGTCGTGGGACTTGCCGGGCTGGCCCGGGTAGACGATCGGGTCGTCCGGCTTGGTGTGCGTCACCGAGCAGTTGGCCTGGAACTCGTGGAAGTAGCGGTGCGGTGGCTCCTTCACCGACGGCGTCACGCCGGTGAGCGGTGACGTCGCGGGGATGAAGCCGTCGCCGTCACGGTCCTCCGCCGCGGCGACGGTGGACGCCGCCATGGTGTGCCCCTGGTGCGCGGCCCGCGCCGGTCCGTCGACGGAGGCGCTCGCCGGTGCGGGGGCGGACGCAGTCGCCGGTGCGGGGGCGGTGTCGGCGCCCTGCGCCATGCCGCCCACCCCCAGCGAGGTCACCAGGAGCGCTCCGGATACCAGTAGCCCTGAGATGATCTTCGATCTCCTTGCCATGGAGACCTCCTGCCACGTAGGTGGGGACTGCGGTGGGGGGGCGGGCCGGGCGGGAGGTGGGACGCACCGTCCGGCACCGTCCGCGGGAGAGGGGCTTTTACCGATCGCCGTGAAGCCCCTGGGAGAGCGCTCTCCCGTTTCCGGAGTGTTGCGGCCCTGGCGTGAGCGTGTCAATAGAAAGTGAACGCTTCACCGCGTCCACAATCCGCCACGCGCGGCTCCCGCACAGGAACTCCGCGAGCCCGCGCCTGCACGACAACAGGCTTCCGCCGCACGTTTTTTGACGCCCCATCAGCGCGAACACCCGTATCTGCAGAGCGACCTCTTGACTCGCCCTTCACTCGGATGAACTATTCCCGGTCAAGAGAGCGCTCCCAAGGCCCCTGATCGTTCACTTCCTGAAACAGGAGAGCCCCATGCCAACCTCCCCCACACGCCGCACCGTGCTGGGCGCGATCGCCGCGTCGGCCGCCACCGCGAGCCTCGCCCCCACCGCCGCGCAGGCCTCGGCCCGGACCCCGGACTCGGCCGCGCGCCTGCCCGGCGGCGGCGACCTCGGCCCCAACGTGATCGTCTTCTCGCCGTCCACGCCCGGCATCCAGGCGAGACTCGACGAGATCTTCAAGCAGCAGGAGAGCGCGCAGTTCGGCACCGGGCGCTACGCGCTGCTGTTCAAGCCGGGCACGTACAGCGGACTCAACGCCCAACTCGGCTTCTACACCTCGATCGCGGGCCTCGGCCTCTCCCCCGACGACACGTCGGTCAACGGCGACGTGACGGTCGACGCCGGCTGGTTCAACGGCAACGCGACGCAGAACTTCTGGCGTTCGGCGGAGAACCTGGCGCTCACCCCGGTCAACGGCACCAACCGGTGGGCCGTGGCGCAGGCGGCCCCGTTCCGCCGGATGCACATCAGGGGCGGCCTCAATCTCGCCCCCAACGGTTACGGCTGGGCCAGCGGCGGCTACATCGCCGACAGCCGGATCGACGGCAGCGTGGGCCCCTACTCCCAGCAGCAGTGGTACACCCGCGACAGCTCCGTGGGCGGCTGGGTCAACGCCGTCTGGAACATGGTGTTCTCGGGTGTCCAGGGCGCGCCGGGGCAGAGCTTCCCGAACCCGCCGTACACCACGCTGGAGACCACGCCGATCTCACGCGAGAAGCCGTTCCTGTATCTCGACGGCGCGGACTACCGGGTGTTCCTGCCGGAGAAGCGGACCGGTGCGCGCGGTACGACCTGGGGCAGCGGCACTCCTCGCGGCACGTCCTTGCCGCTCTCCCAGTTCTACGTCGTCAAGCCCGGCACCAGCGCCGCCACGATCAACGCGGCTCTGGCCCAGGGCCTCGACCTCCTGCTGACGCCGGGCATCTACCACCTCGACCGGGCCATCGAGGTGAACCGCGCGGGCACCGTCGTGCTCGGCCTCGGCTATGCCACGCTCATCCCGGACGGCGGTGTGTCCGCGATGAAGGTCGCCGATGTGGACGGGGTGCGCCTCGCCGGGTTCCTCATCGACGCGGGTCCCGTCAACTCCCCCGTGCTGCTGCAGGTCGGCCCCCGGGGATCCACCAGGGACCACTCCGCCAACCCGATCACCGTCCAGGACGTCTTCATCAGGATCGGCGGCGCGGGCCCCGGCAAGGCCACCACCAGCATGGAGGTCAACAGCCGCCACACGATCATCGACCACACCTGGGTGTGGCGCGCCGACCACGGTGCCGGGGTGGGCTGGGAGACGAACCGCGCCGACTACGGAGTACGTGTCTATGGTGACGACGTCCTGGCGACCGGCCTGTTCGTCGAGCACTTCAACAGATACGACGTGCAGTGGTTCGGCCAGCGCGGGCGCACGGTCTTCTTCCAGAACGAGAAGGCCTACGACGCCCCCGACCAGGCCGCCGTCCAGGACGGCAAGGTCAAGGGCTTCGCCGCGTACAAGGTGGAGAGCTCCGTGACGTCCCACGAGGGCTGGGGGCTCGGCAGCTACTGCAACTACACGTCCGACCCGTCGATCCGGCAGGACCACGGCTTCGCCGCGCCGAAGGTCTCGGGCGTCAAGTTCCACGGCCTCCTGGTCATCTCCCTGGGAGGCAAGGGCCAGTACGAGCACGTCATCAATGACACCGGCGCCGCCACCTCGGGAACGTCGACCGTACCGTCGACAGTGGTCTCCTATCCGTGACCGGCTCGTCCGTCTGAGGGCGGCCCGGCCGGTGCCGGGCCGCCCTCAGGCGTTCGCCAGGATCGCGTCGACCGTCTCGTCCAGCGACAGATCGGAGCTGTCGAACCACTCGCCCTCGCCCGCGAGTTCGCCGCGCATCGCCTCGTCCAGGAACGACCAGTCGTCCGCGAGGACCTTGTCGCGCGCGGTGAGCCGCCGGGAGACGACCTCCACCGAGGGCGCGAGCACGATCAGCCGCAGCGGCAGGCCCTTCAGCTGCTCCCGGTAGAACTCCAGGTGCGCGCGCCGCACGACCACGTCGTCGATGACCGCGACGACGCCCGCGGCGTGGAAGCTGCGGGCCAGGACGGCGCCGTTGCGTGCGCGGAGCAGCAGTTGGCGGTCCGCCTCCAGGTCCTCCTCCGGCTTGGGCAGCCGACTGCCGGACACGATCAAATCCTGGAGGTGGTCGCCCTCGATGTGCGCGCCGAGGGGGAACCGGCGGGCCAGAGCCGCCGACACGGAGCTCTTGCCCGATCCCGGGATGCCGACGACGAGGAACACGTACGGGGCCGGTTCGGTGTCGACGGTCTGATCCTGGAACGACGTGTCCGGCATGTCTCTGCTGCTCCTTGTGCGCCTGGTCGAGGACCTGTGGGCCCGGTCGAACGGCCCTGCGCGGGCGAGGGCCGACGCCGGGATCGTAACAACGGCCTTCCGGTCGTCCCACCTCTTTTCGCACCGGCGCAAACGGAATTGCTTCACATTACCCACACATTGCGTTCCCGGTCTTCACTTGACGGTTGATTGCCGAATCAATTCCTGGTCGAGGGGCGCTAATTACTCAATCTTTGGCAGAATTTTGCTCTGACATCCAACCGTAATGCGATGGCAAAGTGATGGACACGACGGCCGCCCAGGCTGTCACTGTTCACCGTCGACCCGACCACACCGCGTCCCGGCCCCGCCGCAGCGACGCAGGAGGCAGGCCACCTTGAAGTCACTGATCGACAACGCCCGTTCGTTCGCCGCGACACACGTGGCGGACCCCCGGAACGCCCCGGCCTTTGAAGCCCTCGGCACCGGGCAGTCACCCGAAGCCCTGTTCGTCACGTGCTCCGACTCACGTGTCGTGCCGGCCCTGATCACCGGAGCCCGCCCCGGCGAGCTCTTCGAACTCCGCACGGCGGGCAATGTCGTCCCGCCCTACCCGACGGAGGGCACCACCGACCGCGTCGGCCACCCCAGGAGCGAGGCGGCCACCATCGAGTACGCGGTGTGCGTGCTCGGCGTCCGCGACATCGTCGTCTGCGGACACTCCCACTGCGGCGCGGTGGGCGCGCTGGTGCGCGGCGAGGACCTGTCGGCCGTACCGGCCGTGCGGGACTGGCTGGAGCACTCCGTCGCCCCCGACGACGCCCTGCGCTCCCTCACCCCCACCTCGCCGGACGTGGCGGAAGCCGTGCAGACGCACGTACTCGCGCAGGTGGCGCGGTTGCGGGCCTACCCCTGCGTGCGGGAGCGCACCGCCGACGGCTCGCTGACCCTGCACGCCTGGTACTACGAGGTCCACACCGGCACCGTCACCGCCCACCGGCCGTCGGACAGCGGCCGGGCGGCGTTCGGCCCGCTGTGAGAGCCGCCGCACCCTCCTGACCGGCCCGCTCCCACGACAGGACCCCCACTCCCTCATGTCCTCCCTTACCCCACCCCCATCCCCCCGCCCCACGCCCTTCAGCGCCCTGCGCGAACCGGGCGTACCGCGCCGGGACATCCTGGCCTCACTCGTCGTCTTCCTGGTCGCCCTGCCGCTGTGCGTCGGCGTGGCGGTCGCCTCCGGCGTGCCCGCCGAACTCGGCCTGGTCACCGGCATCGTCGGCGGTCTGGTCGTCGGCTGCCTGCCGGGCAGCGCCCTGCAGGTGAGCGGCCCCGCCGCCGGCCTGACCGTGCTCGTCTTCGAGGCGGTGCGCGAATTCGGGCTCAGCATGCTCGGCGCGATCGTGCTGCTCACCGGCGCGCTGCAGATAGCCCTCGGCCTGCTGCGCTGCGGCCGGTGGTTCCGTGCGATCTCGGTGTCCGTCGTCCAGGGCATGCTGGCGGGCATCGGGCTCGTACTGATCTTCGGCCAGCTCTACACCATGGCCGGTGCGAAGCAGCCGCTCTCCGGCGTCGACAAGATCACCGGCCTGCCCGGGCTGCTCGCCGACACCGTCCAGGACACCACGTCGCTGACCGCCGCGGCCATCGGCCTCGGCACGATCGGCGTCCTCGTGCTGTGGCCGAAGCTGCCCGCGGCGGCGCGCGTGGTGCCCGCCCCGCTGGCCGCCGTCGCGCTCGCCACCGCCGTGGCCGGCGGACTCCGCCTCGACGTGGCGAACGTGTCGGTGCGCGGCATGGTCGACGCCATCCAGCCGCCGGGCCTCGGCGACCTGGCGGACCTGGGCACCGTGGCCGTCCTCGGCACCGTCCTTGCGTTCACCCTGATCGCGTCCGCCGAGTCGCTGTTCAGCGCGGCCGCCGTGGACCGCATGCACGACGGTCCTCGTACGCACTACGACAAGGAACTCGTCGCCCAGGGCGTCGGCAACACGGTGTGCGGCGTGCTCGGGGCCCTGCCGATGACCGCGGTGATCGTCCGCAGCTCCGCCAACGTCCAGGCCGGCGCCCGCACCCCGCTCTCCCGGATCCTGCACGGCGTGTGGCTGCTGCTCTTCGCGGTGCTCCTGCCTGCCGCCCTCGGCATCATCCCGCTGGCGGCGCTCGCCGGTGTCCTGGTGCACGCGGGCTGCAAGCTGATCCCGGTCAAGGAGATCGTCCCGCTCGCCCGCGCCCACCGCGGCGAGGCGGTCGTCCTCAGTGTCACGGCGATCGCCATCGTGGTGACCAACATGTTCGAGGGCGTGGTGCTCGGCCTGGTGCTCGCCGTGGTCAAGTCCGCCTGGGACACCTCCCACGTCCAGCTGGACGTACGGGAGTTGACCGACGGACGGATGGTCGTGACCCTCACAGGGAACGCCACGTTCCTGCGGCTGCCCCGCATCCTGGAGACGCTCGAGGCCATGCCCCAGGACCGGCCCATCGAGCTGGACCTGACCGAGCTCCGCCACCTGGACCACGCCTGCCGCACGACGCTGGAGAACTGGGCGCTGCGGCACAACGACAGCGGTACGGAAGCCGTACGGATGAAGACGCTTCCGGCGGCCAGGGCCTGACGACTTCCCGCGCCGACCACCGCCCACCGTTCACCGTTCACCGATTTCCCCCTGCTCCGGGGGCCGGGCACCGAACGCCCGGCCCCCGGTGTCCCACCCCCTCGGCACGGAGTGCCGATCAACCATGGAGGTTTCACCGTGGAACAGCTCATCAAGCGCATGACGCAGGAGTCCGTGTGGCAGAAGTGGGTCGCGGTCAACTCGGCCCAGGGCGCGGGCTCGAAGGACGGCTGCATCAGCGCCACGCCGAAGAGCGGCTGCATCAGCGCCACCGGGAAGACCGGCTGCATCTCCTGACCCGCTGACCCGGCGGGGGGGGGGGGGGAGACCCCCCCAAACCACCCCCACACCCCCCCCCCCCACCACAGACCCGCGCCCCCCCC